>NZ_JBXAHL010000006.1:155076-243279 GCF_058795055.1 Cupriavidus sp. GW823-FHT06D04
GGGTCGAAGCTGCGCGACGGTTGGGCCGACACGCCGCTGCGGTCCAGGCCCGCTACCGTGCGGGCACCGTCGGTGTAGGGATCAGCCTTGCCCACGCGGGCACCATCGGTGTACGGGTCGAAGCTGCGCGACGGTTGGGCCGACACGCCGCTGCGGTCCAGGCCCGCTACCGTGCGGGCACCGTCGGTGTACGGGTCGACGCTGCGCGACGGTTGGGCCGAGACACCGCTGCGATCCAGGCCGGCTACCGTGCGGGCACCGTCGGTGTAGGGATCAGCCTTGCCAACGCGGGCACCATCGGTGTAGGGATCGGCCTTGCCAGCGCGTGCGCCTTCGGTGAACGGATCAAACTTGCCGGTGCGGGCGCCTTCCGTGAAGGTGTCGAACTTGCCGGTGCGGAAGGTGTAGCCGTACTTGTCGCCGGTGAAGGTGCTGTCCTGCACGCTGGCCGCTTGCGCAACACCGCTCGCGAGCGCGGCGGCAAGGGTGGCGGCGGTAATCAGGGTCTTGGTGATCTTGGTCATGATGGGCTCCAGGGTGCGATGTTTCGGGATCGCGTCAATTCGGTATCAGTGGCTGTGGCAGATCGCTCTTTCGATCCCGCATCTACTAGTAGATAGATACTCAGTCTCGAAAAAATGACCGCCTCCGGTCATGCAATGGGACCGCCACGTTTTCGCCTTGTCTTGCTTGTTGCCGGCGGTGCAGCGCTTCCATGAGTCAAATACTATCTACTACTAGGTAGAGAGTCAAGGAAAAACATTTCTATCGGCCCGATAGCCTATGCCTTTCTTGGCTCTATCTCATTGTTTTAAAAGCGCTTATCACCGATCCCACAGCGTCGGCAGGCTGTCAATAAAAAAGCCGCCATGCAGCTTGCGCCACATGACGGCTTCAGACGCGCCACTGATATGCGCGAAAACTTTAGCCGGCGACGGCGGCCATCAGCGTGTCCGCCGCGGCCTCAACCCGGTCAGACGTCCCGAACAGGCGCGCCGCAATCAGCCCGCTCTGCAGCGAGCCAAACACCACCTGCGCCAGCCGCGCCGGCGGCACCGGGAACGGCGTGCTGCGCTGCGGCTGCGCGCGCTCCAGCAGGCCGGCCAGCCATTGTTCGTTCATCAGGAAGAAGCCCTGCAACAGCTTGTGCACGGACTCCGGCAGGCACAGTGTCTCGGTCGACAACATGCCGCACAGGCAGATCTGGTCCGAGCCGCAGCTGGCGCGAAACGGCGCCAGGTAGATGGCCGCCTGCTCGGTAACCGGCAGGCTGGTGTCGATGGAGCGGATGCGCTCGGACAGGCGGGCGCTGTATTCCTTCACCGCCTCCAGGACCAGGTCCTCTTTGGCCGGGAAGTAATAATGGATGCTGGAGGTCTTGACCCCCACCAGTTCCGCCAGGTCGCGGTAGCTGAAGCCGTTGAAGCCGCGGCGGCGGATCAGGACGAGGGTGTGCTCGAGCAGTTGCTCGCGTACTGATTGCGTTTTCATGAAAGCAGTGTATCTACGCGAAGATAGGCGCTCAAGTTGAAATGCCCCGGGGCTGGGGTAATTCCCTAGCCCAGGGGCATCCGCGGCATGTGCTTTAGCCAGGCAGGACCTGCGCGGCGATGGTGATCATCGAGCCACTCGTCACGCAAAGCACCAGCCATCCGCCAAGCAGCAGGATACTGTCACGCAAACTCATGATGAACTCCATCGGACGGCAGTCAGCGTGACCGCCGCCGTAAAGTTGTTGGCCGCCGACCTTAAGGCCGGCAGCAATCAGGCCAGGGCGCCGTCGGTGTAGGGGTCAGCCTTGCCGACGCGCGCGCCGTCCGTGTACGGGTCGAAGCTGCGGGCCGGCCCGGCCGACACGCCACTACGGTCCAGGCCAGCCACGGTGCGGTAGCCGTCCGTGTAGGGATCGGTCTTGCCGACGCGGGCGCCGTCGGTGTACGGATCAAACTTGCCGACGCGGGCGCCTTCCGTGAACGGGTCGAACTTGCCGGTGCGGGCACCTTCCGTGAAGGTGTCGAACTTGCCGGCGCGGTAGCTATAGCCGTACTTGTCGCCAGCCGAGGTGTTGTCTTGCACGCTGGCGGCTTGCGCCACGCCACCTGCCAGTGCGGCGGCAAGGGTGGCGGCGGCGATCAGGGTCTTGGCGAACTTTGCATTCATGATGGGCTCCTGGGTGCGATGTTTCGGGATCGCGTCAATTCGGTATCAGTGGCTGTGGCAGGGTCACTCTTTCGAGCCGCATCTACCAGTAGATAGATGCCAGGTGCTAAAAAAATGACCGTGCCGGTCTTGCGATGGATCGCCACTTTTGCGCCCGTTCTTGCTTGCTTCCGGCGGTGCAGCGGTGCCATGGACTGAATGCTATCTACTACTAGGTAGATAGTCAAGGCAAAAGTTTTCTATCGGGTCGATAGCCGCCTGCCGACGCTACACGATAGGGACGCAAATCCACTTGAGGCACGCATGCGAATGAACTTTTCTTCACCCGGACACCGATGGCCTGCTAGCCTGAAGGGAACGCCCTCCCCGAAACATCGCCATGCCTGAAGGCCCCCGCCCCGCTCAGCCGGCATCCCGCCACCGCTGGCTCGCCACCGCCGCGGCACTCGCCGTGGCCGCGGGTGTTGCGCGGCATCTACTGTTTCGTGCGGTGGAACGCAAAGCCTTTGTCACGCCGACGGATGAAACAAAGGATGCGGCAGCACCCGACATTTCAGCCCTGACGGTGCGCCATGCCACGTTCGCCAGCGGCAGTCGCATCCTGCACGCCGCCTTCATGCCGGCCGCGGACCCCGAAGCGCCGGCGCTGATGGTGTGCCACGGCGACAATGAGAGCCTGCCCGACTGGGCCCCGGTCCAGGCCATGCTGGCCGGCGCGGGCATCGCCTCCTACGTCTTCGACTACAGCGGCTACGGCCGCAGCAGCGGGCGGCCAAGCGTGCGCCGCCTGCGCGAGGATGCGCTGGCCGCCTACCGGCAATTCCTGGCAACCACGCCGCAGGCAAGACGGCGCGTGGTGCTGGGGCATTCGCTGGGATCGGGCATCCTGCTGGAGGTGGCGCAGCGCTTCGATCCGCAGCCCGATGGCTATGTCATTGCGGCGGGCTTCAGTTCGGCGCGCCTGGCCGCGGTGCAGACCGGGCGCATCCCCGCATGGGCCGCGTGGCTGCTGCCGGATCCGTGGAACAACGCCGCGCGTGCCAGCCGGCTGGAGCGGCCGCTGCTGGTGGTGCACAGCCGAGACGACGCGGTGATCGTCCCACCCCACGCGGAACGCGTGGCCCGTGCGGCCAGGCATCTGCATGCGCTGGTGATGCTGGAAGCCATGCCGCATGACGCAGCCATCCTGCCGGAACATATCGATGCATTCTGGCCGCCGATCCTGCGCTTTGTGCGCGCGCAGGACGGCGATGCCGTGCAGGCACTGTTGGCAGGAAACGACGCGAAATATGAAGGCGATCCACCTGGAAACACGGATCAGGCAGGCACACCGGGCAGTCGCACAGGCACGTTGGCGACAGCAAGCGGCAAGCCCGGGCAGTAGGGTCGCGGGACGGCCGGACCCTGGCCGGACAATCTACCGCAGACGTCCGCCACCGGCAATCATCCTTGTGGGCGAGGCGCCACGGCGAGGTGCCTGAGAGACTTTCTGCCGGATTCTTGTCTATATTGGACCCCATGGCACGAGCATCGCAATTTCGCCATTGACAGCACTGGAGGTACTGCCATGCGTAGGCTTGCAAACCTGTTCAGTCCGCCGACCCCGGAGAAAATCGCCGAGAGGGAACTGCAAGACATGAGGCTGACGCTGTTCCAGGCCGAAAGACGCTTGCTCGAAGCGCAGATGCAGGTGGCCTACTACCGCGACATGGTGGCTTTCCTGGAAGACGTTGCGGCCAAGGGCGTGGAAGACGTGGTCGACAAGCGTCGCGCCACGCCGCCTGCCGTGCCGGAGCTGCCGGCACGCACGCCCGGCCTCACCACGGTCCCGATCGTTCCGTCCGCGGCCTGACGCAGCCGGGGCTGGCCCCGACCTGTGCGATACTCGCGCTGCCTGGCGCCCGTGCGGCGCGCAGGCGCACTATCCACAGGAACCAGCCCCATGAGCGAACTGCTGCCCGCGATCGAATTCGAAACCGCGCCCAATCCCGCCAGCGCCGTCATCTGGATGCATGGGCTGGGCGCCGACGGCAGCGATTTCGCCCCGGTCGTGCCTGAGCTGCGCCTGCCCGCATCGCCCGGCGTGCGCTTTATCTTCCCGCACGCGCCGGCTATCCCCGTGACCTGCAACGGCGGTTATGTCATGCCGGCCTGGTATGACATTTATTCCCTCGATGAAGCCGGCCGACGCGCCGATGAAGCCGGCATCCGTGCCTCATGCGAAGCCATTCGCGCACTGATTGCGCGCGAAAACGCCCGTGGCATCCCCACGCACCGCATCGTGCTGGCAGGCTTCTCGCAAGGTGGCGCGATTGCCTACACGGCCGGACTGAGCCATGCCGAGACCCTGGCCGGCGTCGTCGCGCTGTCCACCTACATCCCTGCGCCGGCAGCGCTGGCGGCCGAGGCCAACGCCGCCAACGCCACCACGCCCGTGTTTGCCGCCCATGGCACGCAGGATGACGTGGTGCCGCTGCAGCTGGGCGTCGCCGCCCGCGATTTCGTGCAGGCGCGGCAGCACCCGGTGACGTGGCACACCTATCCGATGGGCCATTCGGTCTGCCTGGAAGAGATCGCCGCCATCGGCACATGGCTGGCAGCGCGCTTTGCGCAGGCAGCCACCGCGCAGTCCTGATCCGCTCCCTGACAAGATGATTGCCGGCCGCTGCGCCGCGCATCACACCACGCCGCAAGCATGACTCTCGCCCCACTGTCCAGGATCGATTTCAATACCCGCAAGGCACTGCTGTTCGCGCTGGCCGCCGAACGGCTGTCGGCCTACTACGAACACCGCCAATGGATGACCGACGCCCAGGGTGCGACGCTGGCCGGCGAATGGCTGTCGCGCTCGAAACTGCAGTTGCCGCTGTCCGAGCGGCGCCTGTTGTCGGAACTGAGCGACCAGTTCGCACGCCAGCTGGCTGAGACCCTGTCACGCGAGGCCGGCCTGTATGCCGCGCACGAGATGATGGAAGCCCTCGATCCCAACTACCAGTCTGCATTTGCCTACGACATGCTGGAAGAATGCGAGCGGCTGCTGCATGAAAACGGCGTGACGGAATAGCGGGCGGGACGGCGGGCGGCGTTTGCAAAGATTGACAGTTGCATTGCGCGCGGGCGCGTAAACTTCGCGCACTGATGACGCCCCCCTCCCGCCTACCATGGAACGCAAGCACTGCCTGGCCTGGATCGCGCTGAGCATGATCGCAGCAGCCTTGCTGACACTGCTGTGCCTGATCCTGAATGACCACGCCGAGACCCAGGCCGCCAAAAGGGTCGAGCAAATGGCCGTCCGGGTGAAGCCCGCGGGCGCAGGCCTGATCCAGACCCACGCTGCGCAACAGCCGGAGCGGCTGTCGCAGGCCCTGGGCGCGCGGCGCTGAGCCGCATCGGGTGCGCCCCGGCCCGTAACTTCAGAACGACGACCAGTGGTTAAGAAGAACAACAGCACGGGCCGGAGCGCGGGCTTGAGTGTAGGCGCGGTGCCCACCGACGACTGCAAAGAATTGATAAGAGCGCCGTAGCAGCTACGCAACTGCCGGCGCAAGGCCTGCACCGCCACAAACGCCGCGCAGCAGCGCGTCATAGGCCGTCACATTGGCGGTATTGCGGATGCTCACCCCATCCAGCAACGCCTGGCACGCCTGCTCGTATTCCTCCAGCCGCGCATCGTGCTGCCGCACCGCCTCGCGCAGGGCCCTGGCCCCATCCTGGGCATCGAAGGACGCGTACTGGTAGCCAAAGCCTGACAGGAGGTCCGAGTTGTGGACCAGCGGATAGCGGCCATAGGCGGCATCGTAGTAGAGATAGTTAAGCCCGTTTTCCCACTGGTGCGTGACGACGATGTCGGTGAAGCGCGCAAGAAAATACGGCGTGCTGTAGCGCGCCTCGAACGAGGCCTTGCCCGCCTGCACGATATCCAGCCCGAGCGCAAACCGCTCAAAGGCTTCATGCCGCTTCAGGTCGATGGCATTGGTGACAAAGATGTCGCCAATGCCGGACGGATCCTGCCGATAGGCCGCCTCGCATACCAGCATCGGATAGTGCGCGGTCTTCACGACATTGATATTGGGCTCGAAGATCGCAATGCGCTTGTCCTGCGCGCCCGGCGCATAGCCGAAGCGCAGCCCGGACGGCAGTTCTCCGATCAGCTTGTCGATAAAGAATGAATCCCAGATATGCGGCACGATGCGGACCTGGCATCGGTAGACGGTCTCGAAAAAACTGCGGCAAGTGCGCGCATGCTGTGGATTGGTCCAGATTTCATCGATGCGCACGCCGTTGAAGATGCCGGTGCCGTGCTTGCCGGCGACGAGCCGCTCGATCTCCATCACATAGTCGTTGCCGACCCGATAAGCGATCACGCGCGCGCCCTGGGCGCGTGCCCGGATCTCTATTTGAATGTATTAAACGGTAATCAACATGTCCTGCCCAAAGAATTAATACACCGTTTTAGCGCACTCACGGTTGGCATTTCTTCCTGCCGACAAGCGACCGTTTCAAATAAGTCCGAAAACCAAAACAATTCCACTAAGTCCCTGTTGATTATCACCGCAGCCCCGCCACATTCGCGAAATCAGGACCGAGAATCGGAAAACCTGCGCATGAGAACGTTCATGTCTTCCGATAGATGCAGGCAGAGGGAGGCTGCTTGTCGCCTTCCATTGCAGGCATGGCGTGGCCCGGTTGGAAGACGTGTTGGCGAGCGCTGCCCGCGCAGCAGGCAGCGCATGGGGAAAGTGAGCGCAGGAGACCCGCGCAGGGCTGCCTAGACCGCTGGCGTGGCCGGCCACACCGCGCCGGTCAGCGCGGCCAGCGCGCTGTATGACGTGGCCAGGTGATAGGGCGAAGTCGACGGCATCTCCGCGCGCACCACCTCTCCCGAGCGCGCCACGCATTCATGCCAGCCTTTTTCCTGCAGGAAGCGGCTGCGGAACTGCTGCGTCCAGGCTTCCAGCGCCGCCATCGACTCCGGCGCGCCATGCACGGCGAGCGCGCGCGCGTACTCGGTCTGCGCCCAGATGCGCTGGGTATCGTCCAGCATGGAGCCATCGGCGTTCAGTGCCGCGCTGACGCCCTGCGTCGACGGCACCACGCCGTGCCGCTGCGCAAAGGCAAAGGCCTGGCGCAGCGTCTCGGCCAGCGGCAGGTCGCCGAACAATGCCGGCCTGCCGCCCACCAGCGAGAACCACTCGAACTGGTGGCCCGGCTCGATGCGGTTGCCGGCGCTGCCTTGCGGCAGCTCGGCAATGCAGCCGCTGGCCGGATCGACAAAGCGCTCATGCACGGCCATCGCGATCTCGCGCAGGCGTTCGGCATACCACTCGTCCCCGGTCGCATCCAGCGCGGCCAGGTAGGCCTCGGTCAGGTGCATGATGGGGTTCTGCAGCACGCCGGCGCCCTTGGGCCGGAAATGCTCGGTGAGCGCGGCCTGGTACAGGCCCCCGCCGTCCGCGAAGCGGTCCTCGACGATGTCGACGGTTTCATCGAGCACATCGAGCGCGTCAGGGTTGCCGCGTCGCGCGTGGTAAGTGGCGCAGGCAAAGATCACGAAGGCATGGGTGTAGAGGTCGCGCGTGGCATCGAGCGGCGTGCCGCCCGGGTCGACGCTGTAGATCCACGCGCCCCCGCCATTGCCGAAGTAGGCCTGCAGCGAGCCGAAGAGCGTATCCGCATGCGCATGGTTGCCGGCCAGCGAGAACACATAGAGCTGGCGGGCGCACGCCATGGCGCGATAGCGGGCCGGCGGCAGCGGCGCGGCACTAGCGCCGTCGAGTGCCTCGTAGGGCAACAGCAGGTCGGCATTCCAGCCACTGGCGGTCCACAGCGGCAGCACGGTGGCATCGTAATGTGCCGTCAGGGCGGCGACCCGTTGGATGAGCTCAGGCGAGATGGGCATGATCTGGCGACGAAGTACGGGCGCGGCGGAGGCCGCAAAGGCCGTATCTTGCCATGCCGCGGCCGAAAGACAGTCATGGCATTTGCGGCGTCCAGTTGCTAGCATCAATGGCGCCCCCCCGCGAATGGGAGAAACCCATGTCGACTTTGCCCCTCACGCTGACTGACGATCACCGCACATTGGTGCTTCACGTCCTGGAAGATGCACCCGGCCAGTTCACCTGGCGCATCGTCATGGAAGAACGCTGTGGCGCCGCCGACGAGGATTGCACTGTCGCAGCGCCATCCACCTACGGCTCCCGTGCAGAGGCCGAGGCCGCCTGCTGGGCCGCCGGCAACGGCATACTGAACGGTCCGCGCGCCGCAGGCGAACTGCGCGCCACCTGAAGCGTCCGCGGCGTCGCGCAATACTTGCACTACGTGCCCCGTGTCCTAGTCTGGAAGCGTGGCAGTGGCAACGCGGGGTATGCATTTACCCGCGGTTTTCCGTTCCGGCCACGCCCGGGCAACGTATGCTGCCCGGGGCGCTTCCTGCCACCTGCCTGTCATATTCCTGGCCTTAACTGACCTGGTCGCCATGCCGCCCCTAGAAACGGGCACGGTGGACAAGGCCGCAGGAGCATGCAATGGATAAGCCGGTCGTCACGCCCCAGCGCTTCGTTGAACTGATGAACGAGCGCCTCGCCAAGCATCCCCTGTTCCGCGAGGGAATGCGCGTCTATGCCATCCCGCAGCACACCGACCATCCGCGCAGCCTGGTCTGCGTGGGGCCGCGCGGCACCGAATGCGTATGCGCCACCATTGAAAACATCGTGCGGGGTGAATGTGAGGTGTTCCCCGACATCGATCAGGACTGGCACCGCCCGCCCAAGCCCGGCACCCCCGCCGAGATGCGGGCGCGCTGAGTTGCCCCGCGCGCCCGACGCCTATGCCCAGCGGATGGCATGACCAGAACGTGACGTACCGCGGCCACCGCATCCATGTCGCGGCGCTGCGCTATGGCGGCCAGCATGACGGGTGGTGGACGCTGCGCGCGGAGATCTGGCATCACGGCAACAAGCTGGCTCTGCCCTGCCCGGCCGCGCAGACGCGCTTTGGCTGCGCCACCGACGCCACGCGCGCGGGCGTTGCCTGGGGGCGCGAGGCCATCGACACGCACATCGCCGGCCAGCACGATGCCGAAGACGCGGCGCTGCACTAGTGCCGCTGCTGTTCGTCAAACGTCGATCGCCGAATCCGACTTCACCTTGCGGCGCAGTTCGAACTTCTGGATCTTGCCGGTCGAGGTCTTGGGCAGCGGCCCGAAGTAGACCGCCTTGGGCACCTTGAAGCCCGCCAGCAGCGTGCGGCAATGCGCGATCAGTTCTTCCGCGCTGACGCTGGCGCCGTCTTTCAGTTCGACAAACGCGCATGGGGTCTCGCCCCATTTGGCATCGGGCTGCGCCACCACCGCGGCGGCCAGCACCGCGGGATGCCGGTAGAGCGCGTCTTCCACCTCCACGCTGGAGATGTTCTCGCCGCCGGAAATAATGATGTCCTTGCTGCGGTCCTTGATCTTGATATAGCCGTCGGGCATGCACACGCCCAGGTCGCCGGTATGGAACCAGCCGCCGGCAAAGGCCTCGCGCGTGGCCTTCTCGTTCTTGAGGTAGCCCTTCATGCAGATATTGCCGCGGAACATGATCTCGCCGATGGTCTCGCCATCGGCCGGCACCGGCTGCATGGAATCGGGATCGAGCACCGCCACCTGCGACTGCAGGTGATAGCGCACGCCCTGGCGCGCCTTCTTGACCGCGCGGTCCTGCTCGGACAGCGTGCTCCAGTCATCCTGCTCGGCGCAGACCGCGGCCGGGCCGTAGACCTCGGTCAGGCCATAGACATGGGTCAGCTCGAACCCCATCGCCTCCATCTGCGCCAGCACCGCGGCCGGCGGCGGTGCGCCGGCCACCATGCCGCGCACCGGGCCGCGCACGCCCTCGCGCCACGCGGCGGGCGCATTGACCAGCGCGGTATGCACGATCGGCGCGGCGCAGTAGTGCGTCACGCCCTCTGCTCGCATCAGGTCGAACACCAGCCTGGGCTCGAACTTGCGCAGGCACACGTTGACGCCCGCGCGCGCCGCAACGGTCCACGGGAAGCACCAGCCATTGCAGTGGAACATCGGCAGGGTCCACAGGTAGACCGGGTGCTTGGGCAAATCCCACTCAAGGATATTGGACACGGCATTGATGGCCGCGCCGCGGTGGTGGTAGACCACGCCCTTGGGGTCGCCGGTGGTGCCAGAGGTGTAGTTCAGCGCGATGGCCTCCCACTCGTCGGCCGGCATGTGCCACGCGTAGTCCGGGTCGCCCGAGGCGAGGAAGGCTTCGTAATCGGTGTCGCCGAACGGCGCCTCTTGCGGGCCCAGCACGTCATGCACGGCGATGACCTTCAGGCCGGGGATCTCCAGCGCCATCTGGCGCGCGAGGTCGGCAAACTCGGTATCGGCCAGCAGCACGCGGGCCTCGCCATGGCGCAGCATGAAGACCAGGTTGGCGGCGTCGAGGCGGATATTCAGCGCATTGAGCACGGCACCCGCCATCGGCACGCCAAAATGCGCCTCCACCATGGCCGGCGTATTGGGCAGCAGCGCGGCCACGGTATCGCCCTTGCCGATGCCGGCCCGCGCCAGCGCGCTGGCCAGGCGCCGTGCGCGCACATAGGTGTCGCGCCAGTTCTGGCGCAGCGGGCCGTGCACGATGGCCAGGCGCTCGCCGTACACCTCGGCGGCGCGGACCAGGAAGTCGATGGGCGTAAGCGGCACGAAGTTGGCCGCGTTGCGGGCCAGGCCGCTGTCGAAATCGGTGGGCATTGCTTGTGTCTCCGCGTATCTGCGGCGTTGGCGGCGGGGCCGCGCAACAGGCCGCGTGATGCTGTCAATGCGCTGCATGGCTGCAGCGATGTCCGGGGCAAGGTGACCATTGTCCGCGCCATCCGGCGCTGTCACTTTTTCTGGCACAAGGCTATCATCGCACACGCTGGCGCACTGTCGCCCAGACGACAAACCTGCCGCAAACCCGCGCCAGGCAAGGCTTACACGATTCTTACAGGGACCCGGCCCGAGCCGCGCGTCCATGCCATGAGCGAACCTGCAGACCCGATTTCCGCCCCTGCCGCAGTCCTTGCCGGCCATGCCTGGTTCGGCGCACTGGCGCCGGAACACCAGGCGCTGGCCGCGCGCGAAACGCTGCTGCAGTCCTTTGCCGCGGGCGCCTTCATCGCCCGGCGCGGCGAGCCGTCGCGCCACTGGATCGGGGTGGACAGCGGCCTGATCAAGCTGGCGGTGTACACCCCAGACGGGCGAGGCTGCACCTTCTCAGGCGTGCCCGCGGGCGGCTGGTGCGGCGAAGGCAGCGTGATCAAGCGCGAAGACCGCCGCTATGACGTGATCGCGATCCGCGACTCGCAGGTGCTGCTGGTGCCAGAGCCGGTGTTCAACATGCTGCTGGCGCAGAGCCTGCCGTTCGCCAGCTTTGTCGTGCGCCAGCTCAACGAGCGCATGGGCCAGTTCATCGCCACCGTGCAGAACGACCGCCTGCTGGGCGCCGATGCGCGCGTGGCGCAGGCCATCGCGCAGCTGTTCCACCCGGACCTGTATCCGCGCACCAGCCCCGTGCTGGAGCTGTCGCAGGAAGAGATCGGCCTGCTGACCGGGCTGTCGCGCCAACGGGTCAACCAGGCGCTGCGCCGGCTGGCCGATGCCGGTATGGTCCACCTGTCCTACCAGAGCATCCGCGTGACCGACCTGCCCCGGCTGCGCCACTTCGGGCTGTCCGAGCTGTAACGCCGCCGTCACCGGGCGCTTGAACGATCGAACGGACGATGTCCGCGGCCTTGCGCGGCCCGTGGAATCCTGCGACAGTTACCGGCCGCACCCCCGCTCAGCTTCCGGGATGTCTTCCGCATGCCGCTTGTCAGCCGTCACCACGTCCGCTTTGCCCGCCTGCGCTTTCCCTTTGCCGTGCATGTACAAGCCCTGCACGGCACGGCGAGCCTGCGCGACGCCAATGCGCGGCGCGAGGTGCGGCCCGGCGACCCGTTCGTGGTCCACGCCTTTGCCCACTTCGACTGCGACTTGCCCGGCACGTGGCAGCACCCCTGCGCCATCGTCCTGACCGCCGTCCCGGACAGTGAATGCCCCCGCCTGGCCGGCAAGCCCGGCGACAGGCCCTGGTCGCGCCGCTTCGCCGGCCTGGTCTTTTCCCGCCCCGATACCGACTGGAATGTCGAGCGACTGGCCGCGCAATGGCAGGTGCCGGCACGCCAGGTGCGCGCCCGGCTCTTCGCCGAAGGCGAGGCCCTGCACCCGCTGCTGCGCGAGCAACGCGCCGCCCATGCCCTGCACGCGCTGGCCGCCGCCGGCCCGGTGTGCTCGCTGGACGTGCTGGCGGCGCATGCCGGCCTGCGTTCCGGCAGCGCGCTGACGCGCAGCTGGCAGAACTGGTTCGGCATCGATGCGGTGCGCCTGGTGGAAGATTGCCGGCCTGGCAGCCGCATCACAGTGCCTGCCCCCACCTGGCCCGGCCTTGTGCCGACAGCTGCCTGACGCAGCGGCTTCCGCGTCACGCGGCGGGGAATTTGAGCCACCCTGCAGTGGGAATGGTCTTGGCTATGAACTCGACGACGGACGGGCGGACACCTGGAAGGTGAACACCCCGCTCGACGGCCTGCGCTACCGCGCCCCGCCCCCCTACAACAGCGGCGGCAGCCAAACCACCAGCATGTCGATCGGCAGCACGGGCCTGAATGTGGCGATCGGCGTGAATACGGCTCGCCGCTTCTTCAGCATCTCGGTCAACCGTCCGTAACTCCGCTGCCAGTCGTCAATCCGGACAGCCAAGTCCGGACAGCGATTCAAGCCGGTGCCGCCCTGCGGCGCCGGCTTTTTTCATTCCCGCTCCGACCGCAGGCAAAAAAATACCCACCGCCGGGTGGTAGTGGGTAAGGAAAAGCGGTGTGGGCACGTCGCGGAACTGCCCACGCCTCGAATCTTCGCACCGCCACTCCGCGCGGCAAATAATCTTTCCGGACTAGTCGCACGCACGCACTTTGTGCATGGACAAGCGCCCGGGATTCTTGTCCAATGGCTTTCGCCCGCTGCCCGCCCCTCGCCCATGTCCCAGGCCCGACTGCTGCTGATCGACGACCATACCTTGTTCCGCACCGGCCTGCGCCTGGTGCTGGCCGACAGCCCCAGCGTGGCGCATATCATCGAGGCCGGCTCGGTGATGCAGGCGGTGCAGGACCATGGCGGGGCGGCCGTGGACATCCTGCTGCTCGACATCCAGATGCCGGGGCTGAACGGCATCGAAGGCGTCAAGGTGCTACGCCGGCATTTCTCCAGCGCACGCATCCTGATCGTGTCAGGCACATCGGGCCTGGAGATTATCCCGGCCGAGGTGCGGCGCGACATCGCGGGCTTCCTGCCCAAGTCCGCCGATGCCCGCGAGATCGAGGAAGCGATCGCCTGTTGCCTGGCAGGCGGCACGCATTTTTCCGGCGATGCCGATGCCGGCATCCAACCGCCACCGGCGCCCTATGCCGTCAGCGCGCTGACGCCGCGCCAGCTGGAGGTGCTGCACCAGCTCACGCTCGGCCGCTCGAACAAGGTCATTGCCTACCATATGGGCCTGTCCGAAAACACCGTGCGCGTCCATGTCGCGGCCATCCTCAGTCATCTTGGCGTGGTCAGCCGCCTGGAAGCCATCCTTGAAGCCCAACGCCGCGGCCTGGTGCAGGCGGCGCGGTGATGGCGGACCAGGCGGCATCGTCACGCATGCGGCTGCCGTGGCTGCCCCGCTACGACGAGCCGCGGTTGCTGGCCGCGCAGATGACCCTGATCGACCAGAGCTTCAGCAGTGCCATGCTGGGCTGCTCGCTGGCGGCCTTTATCCTGGCGACGGGCCTGACCCTGACCGGCAACCGGCCCGGCGCCCTGCCCTGGGCGTGCGCGATGGCCCTGGCCTGCGCGATTGCGTACTTCGGCCGGCTGCGGCTGCCGGGACGGCTGTCCGAAGCCGGCGCGGGGCGCTATGCGCGCGGCATGACCGCGATGCTGACGCTGATCGGCGCGCTGTGGGGCCTGGTGGCATGGCTATACCTGGACGTGCGCCAGCCAGCGGTGGTGATCTGCGTGTTGTCGCTGATCGCCGGCATGAGCGCGGCGGCACTGGCCGTGTTCTCGGCATGCCTGCCGGTGGCAATCGGTTTCTTCCTGCCTGCGATCGTGCCGGTCTGGATCGCATTCCTTGCCACCGGCGATATCGAGTACCTGCCGATGTTTCTCGGCACGCCGCTGTACCTGTGCGTGCTGCTGGTCTTTGCCCGCAACTACGCGCGCGTGGCGCGGCACGCAATTGCGCTGCGCTTCGAGAACGTGGAGCTGATCTCGCAGTTGCGCGAGCAGACTGCGCGCGCCGAGGCCGCACAGCATGCGGCCGAAGACGCCAGCCGGGCCAAGTCAGTGTTCCTGGCCTCCGCCAGCCATGACCTGCGCCAGCCGCTACATGCAATGGGACTGTTCCTGGTATCGCTCGGGCGCACCGGGCTGGATGAACGCCAGCGCCAGCTGGTGGCGCATATTGAAGCCTCTTCCGGCGCGGCGCGCGAGATGCTGAACTCGCTGCTGGATTTCTCCAAGCTGGAGGCCGGCGTGATCACGCCCCGGGCGCGCGCCTTCCGCCTGCAGCCGCTGCTGCACAAGCTGGAAAACGAGTTCGCGCCACAGGCCGACGCACGCGGGCTGGTGTACCGCACGCGCGATACCACCGCCATGCTCTACGGCGACCCCACGCTGGTCGAACTGGTGCTGCGCAACCTGATCGCCAATGCCATCCGCTATAGCCGGCAAGGCGGCGTGCTGGTGGCCTGCCGCATGCGCCGGCTGCACGCCGTGGTCGAGGTATGGGACACCGGCATCGGCATACCCGCCGCGCAGCACCGTGACATCTTTCGGGAATTCCACCAACTCGGCAATCCGGAGCGCGACCAGCGCAAGGGGCTGGGCCTGGGGCTTGCCATTGTCGACGGCCTGGCGCGCACCATGCGCACGCGCGTGACGCTGGGCTCACGGCCCGGGCGCGGCTCGGTGTTCCGCTTCAACATGCCGCTGGCATGGGGCACGCCGGAAGAAGCGCCACGCCCGCCGGCGCCGCACGGCCTGGACGGGCTGCGCGTGCTGGTGATCGACGACGACGCCGCCATCCGCACCGCCATGTCCGAACTGCTGGCAGCGTGGCAATGCGAGTGCCGCACGGCCGAATCCGAGGAAGAAGCGCTCGCGCTGCTGTCAGCCTTCACCCCGGCGCTGATCCTGGCGGACTACCGCCTGCGCGGCCACCGTACCGGCCAGGAAGCGCTGGACGCGATCCGCCAGCGGCTGGGCCGACACGTGCCAGCGATCATCATCACGGGGGATACGGCGGCAGACCGGCTGCGCACCGCGCACGCATCCGGCACCGCGCTGCTGCACAAACCGGTGGTACCGCAGGAATTGCAGGCAGCGATCGATACGCTGCTGCGCGACCCCGCGGCGCAGGGCGAAGGCAACCCCGACCGTCAGACGGCGGCCGTGGCAAGGTAAGCAGCACCCCCGCTCAGCCGGGGGCCGGTGGCGTCAGCCGCCAGAGTGCAGCGGGGACAGCGAATAGGCGAGCACCAGCCCCGCAACGATCGCCGGGGAACCCAGCCGGATCGCCGTGCTGCGGGACAGCACGCCCAGATACACATACAAACACACCAGCACCATCGCAGTCACATACAGCAGGCTGTCATAGACTTGCATGGATGTCTCCCTTGCCATTGTTCTTATTGCTTTACTTCGGTGGGCTGCCGACGGGGCGTGATGCGGGGTCTTGCGGGAATGCGTGGGGGGCGCTCCGTCGCCAGCATGCTATGGCTGTCTGTTGAAATGATAGTCACCACTTCGACGGAGCGTGGCAATCATGGAAATCCCTTTGCGGCACTGCACCAGTCATGACGCAGCGCCGCAAAGCAATGTCTTGATACAAGGGATTCGGGCGTGCGCAAGGCGCGCACCGCGCTGGTCTCAATCCGCGGGCAGCATCTCGGGATTCCACGCGATTTCCCACAGATGCCCGTCGGGATCCTGGAAATAGCCGGCGTACCCGCCCCAGAACGTATCCTGCGCCGGCTTGACCACGCTGGCGCCCGCCGCCAGCGCCTGGGCCATCACCGCATCCACTTCCGCCTTGTCGCCGACGTTATGCGCCAGCGAGAAATCCGTCTGCGCGCGCGGCGTCACCGGCAGTCCGGTGTCATGCGCAAGACTGGTGCGCGGCCAGACTGCCAGCTTCAATCCGGCCTGCAAGTCGAAGAAGGCCACGGCGCCGTGCTCGAACTGCTCGCCGACGATGCCTGCGGTGGGCAGGCCCAGGCCGTCGCGATAAAAGCGCACCGCACGCTGCAGGTCATCGACTCCCAGCGTGATCAGCGTAATCCGGGGTTTCATGGCGGGGATCCTCCGGTTTCGACCGGCAGCCTAGCGCTGCCCGAAAGCCGCATCGGCGAACAGGTCCTTCAGTTCGCGCGGCTGCGACCGCCAGTATTGCTTCGGCGCCTGCACGCTTGCGCCGAGCCGCGCGGCCGCATGCCAGGGCCAGCGTGGGTCATACAGCATGGCGCGGGCCAGCGACACCGCGTCGGCTTCATGGTTGGCGATAATGGCCTCGGCCTGCTCCGGCTCCGTGATCAGGCCCACCGCAATCGTCGGCAGGCCGACCTCGGCCTTCACGCGCTGCGCATAGGGCACCTGGTAGCCGGGCCCGAGCTTGATCGCCTGCTGTGGCGACACGCCGCCGGTGGTCACGTGGATCGCCGCGCAGCCGCGTGCATTGAGAGCCTTCGACAACGCCACCGTTCCTTCGATATCCCATCCGCCCGGCACCCAGTCGGTTGCGGAAATACGCATCCACACCGGACGCTCAGCCGGGAACACCTCACGCACCGCGTCGAATACCTCGATCGGGAACCGCATGCGGTTTTCCAGGCTGCCGCCGTATTCATCGTCACGATGGTTGGCCAGCGGCGACAGAAACTGGTGCAGCAGGTAGCCGTGCGCGGCATGGATCTCAATCCCATCCAGCCCCAGCCGCGCCGCACGCCTTGCCGCCGCGACAAAGTCATCGCGCACCTTGTCCATGCCTGCACGATCCAGCGCGACAGGCGCGACTTCTTCCGCGCCATGCGGTACCGCTGAAGGCGCCACCGCATGCCAGCCACCGGGCGCATCCGGCGCGATCTGCTGCCCGCCATCCCACGGCGCCTGGCTCGACGCCTTGCGGCCGGCGTGCCCCAGCTGGATCGCAATGGCGATCGGCGAATGCGCGCGCATCGCCTTGACCACGCGGCCAAGCGCCGCCTCGTTTTCGTCGGAATACAGGCCCAGGTCCTGCGGCGTGATGCGCCCCTCGGGCGAGACTGCCGTGGCTTCCACGATCAGCATGCCGGCGCCGGACAGCGCGAGCGACCCGAGGTGGATCATGTGCCAGTCGCCCGCATTGCCGTCCTGCGCGGAATACTGGCACATCGGGGCGATGATGATGCGGTTGGCGAGGGTGAGATCGCCGATGGCGAGCGGTTCGAACAGAAGGCTCATGCGTGCTGCTCCATGCAGGGATCGGACAGGAAGTATCGATTCTAGGCCGGCGCCGGAATTGCTGCCGGCCCGGCCACGCCGCTACGCCGCCGCCAACGGATCGCGCGCTGCCAGCCGCAGCCAGCTCGCGATCGCGGCCAGCCCGGCGAAGCCCGCGCCCAGCGCCAGGGCCAACCCCGGCCCGTGGTCGCCTGCGATGCCAAAGCACAGCGCCACCAGCGCCGCACCGCTGGCCTGCCCCAGCAGCCGCGCCGTGGCCACCACGCCGCTGGCGCCGCCGCTGCGCTCGCGCGGGGCGCTCGTCATCAACGCCTTGAGGTTGGGCGACTGGAAGAAGCCGAAACCCGCGCCGCAGATGCACATGCGGATGCCGATATCGAGCGCGCTGGGGTCGGCCGGCAGCATGGCCAGCGACAACATGCCGGCGCTGAGCACCGCCAGCCCCACGCCGCCGAGCACGGCCGGCGGATAGCGGTCAGACAGCCGTCCGGCAAGCGGCCCGATCAGCGCCACCACGACGGACCATGGGGTCAGCAGGAAACCGGTCTCGACCTGCCCGCGCCCGAGCACGTGCTGGAAGTAGAACGGCAGCGAGACGAAGGCCAGACCCTGCGCGGCGAAGGAGCACACCGCGGTCAGCGTCGACAGCGCGAACATGGGCCGCCGGAACAGGTCCACCGGCAGCATCGGTGCCGGATGGCCGCGCTCGCGCCACAGCAGCAGGCCGAACGTCACCGCGAAGATGCCCGCCGCGGCCAGCGACAGATGCAGCGGCGCGCGCTGCGCGCCTTCGCCCAGCGCAAGGACCAGCGCGGCAAAGGCAACAACGCTGAGCCCCGCCGCGACGCGGTCGAAGCCGTGCGTGCTGCGCGGCGTCTGCGGCAGCGAACCGCGCCCGATCGCCAGCGCCAGCAGGCCGATCGGCAGGTTAACGGCAAACAGCCACGGCCACGTGCCGAACGAGAGGATCACCGAGGCCACCGTGGGGCCCACCGCGAACGACACGCCTACCACCAGTGCATTGAACCCCAGCCCACGCCCGAGCCGGTGCGTGGGGAAGAGCGCGCTGATCAGCGCCGTGTTGACGCTCATGATGGCCGCCGCGCCAATGCCCTGCAGCACCCGCGCCGCCGCCAGTGTCGGCAGCGACCACGCCAGCGCGCACACCACGGAGGCGGCGGTGAACAGCACCACGCCGCCAAGGTAGATGCGCCGGTGGCCCAGCACGCCGCCCAGCGCGGCGAACGGCAGCAGCGTCGACACCATCGCCAGCTGGTAGGCATTGATCACCCACACCGACGCCGCCGGCGTGGCGCGCAGGTCTGCCGCGATCGACGGCAGCGCCGTGTTGGCGATCGCGGTATCCAGGGTGGCAAGGGCGACGGCGATGAGGATGGCGGCCATGCCGCGGCGCTCGCGCGAAGTCATGGCGGCGTCCGCGGTCGAGGCGGATTGGAGGGGGGCTGTGCTGGTCAATGTCTTTACCGGTTGCCGCCATGCCGGGACTGGTGGTGCAAGGGCTGCACACAAGGCATGGTGATCGTCAGGTCAAGACGATACGGGAAAACCCTTCAACGTGCTGAAGACGCGTTCATATGTGTGTACATTATCGCCCCCTGCCCGGCCAATGACACTGAGCACTGGCCGGTGCCACGCTCCCGGAGTTACTGCACCGACAGCCCGCCATCCACGCCGATGCTCTGCCCGTGGATAAAGCGCCCGGCCGGTGCCGCCAGCAGAACGGCAAGACCCGCGACATCGCTGGCCTCGCCGATGCGCCGCATCGGCACGCCGGCAGCCAGCCGCGCCTCGCGCTCCGGATCGCCCCACAGCGCGTCGCGGGAGAACTCGGTGCGCACCGGGCCGGGATTGATCGCGTTGACGTTGATGCCGGACGGCCCCAGCTCCAGCGCCAGGCTGCGTGCCGCCTGGTCGATGGCGGCCTTGGTCACGCTGTACATCCCCAGGAAGGCAGAGCCACGCTTGGCGGCAATGCTCGACATGAAGATGATGGAGCCGTCGCGGCGATCGATCATCTGCGGCGCCAGGGCGTTCACCAGCACCAGGTTGCCGCGCACATTGCCCGCCATGGCAGCATCGAACACCTCGGGTCCCTGGCTCAGCATCGACCCGGGCTGGCCGCTCGCGGCTGCATTGAGCACCAGTGCATCGACACGCCCATACGCGGCCAGCGCCTGCTCCGCGAAGGCGCGCACGCTGTCAACGTCGGCGATATCGCAGGCGATGCCGGTGGCGCGGATGCCCTCGGCCTCCAGCTGGCTGGCGGCGTCGCGCGCCGCGCCCGCATCGCGCCCGGACACCACCACGGCGGCGCCGGCCGCGCCAAGCGCGCGCGCCATTTCCAGGCCCATGCCGCGGGTGGAGCCGGTGATGACGGCAACGCGGCCGCCAAGGTCGAATAGGTTCTGCATGACTGATCACTCCTGTGAGGATTGGGAGCCGGCGCCTGGACAGCGCATCGGCACAAAAGCGGCGAAAGGGATACTGCAAATAGATGACGCCTGTCATCTATTGAATAAAGTATGATCATCATCTAAACTCCGGTCAAGGTAGAAATTCCGAAGAGGTCTTCAGATGGCACGCGCATCACGCGAACAAACCGACAAGAACCGCGAGGCGATCGAACAGGCGTCGTCGCGCCTGTTCCGCGAACGCGGCCTGAATGGCGTCAGCGTGGCCGAGTTGATGGCGGACGCCGGCCTGACCCATGGCGGCTTCTATGGCCACTTCGCCTCCAAGGACGCGCTGGCCGCGCAGGCCTGCAAGCGCGCGTTTGAAGAATCGACCGCCCGCTGGGAACGCCGCCTGGCCCGCGCCGATGGCGACCGCAAGGCCATGCTGGCCAACCTGGTAGAGCCTTACCTGACCGCCGCGCATTGCGCCAACCCGGGCGTGGGCTGTGCCGCCGCGGCGCTGGCCGTGGACGTGGCCCGCGAACCCGCCGACAAGCCCGTGCGCCAGGCCTACGTGGAAGGCTTGCGCCTGATGGTGGACGACATGGCGCAGACCGTTGAATCCGATGACCCGCAGGTGCGCCACGATGAAGCGCTGGTGCGCATGGCGCTGCTGGTCGGCGCCCTCACGCTGGCGCGTGCCACCGACGGCGATCCGCTCTCCGACGAGATGCTAAGCGCCGTGCGGAGCCGCCTGCTGGGCAGCACCGCTTAAACCCCGTTCTCCCGAAGCCTGAAACACCCCCGCCGCCGTCAGACACGGCGGGGATGGCTTCGCTTTGCCCTTTGCCAACGCCTCCCAGACCCTGACAACGAGACCCCCATGTTCGCGCAAGCCCTTTCCAGCCGGCTCGACCGGCGCGGCATCCACTACGCGTGGCTGGTCGCCGCCCTGACCTTCCTGGTAATACTCACCACCTCGGCCGCGCTTGGCCTGCCCGGTGCCTTCCTGAAGCCGCTGACCAGGGAGATGGGCTGGAACACCGACCAGATCTCATCGATCCTGGCCTTCCGCTTTGCGCTGTTCGGGCTGATGGCGCCGTTCTCGGCCCTGCTGATGGATCGCTTCGGCGTGCGCAACGTGGTCTGCGCCGCGCTGGCGCTGATTGCCGGCGGCATGGCGCTGGCCACCGTGTCGACCGAGTTGTGGCAGCTCTTTGTCGCCTGGGGTCTGATGCTGGGCGTTGGCTCCGGGCTGACCGCACTGGTGCTGGCGGCCGTGATCGCCAACCGCTGGTTCAGCGCGCGGCGCGGGCTGGTGATCGGCATCCTGACGGCCGGCGCGGCGACGGGGCAACTGGCCTTCCTGCCGGTGGCAGCCTGGCTGATCGAGCATATGGGCTGGCGCGTGGCCGTGCTGCCGGTGCTGGCTGCCTGCGCGGCGCTGGCGCTGCTGGTATTCGGCCTGATGCGCAACCGGCCCGCCGACGTCGGCCTGGCTGCGTTCGGCGAAGTCCCGGCCCATCCAGCCACGCCGCCCGCCGCGCAACCCGTCACGCCCTTCACGCTGCGCGGGCCTTTCCGGGTGCTGCGCGATGCCGCCCGCACCCAGACCTTCTGGGTACTGGCCGGCACCTTCTTCATCTGCGGGCTGAGCACCAACGGGCTGATCCAAACCCACTTCATTGCACTGTGCGGCGACTTCGGCATGGGCCCGGTGCCGGCCGCCTCGGCGCTGGCGATGATGGGTGCGTTCGATTTCGTCGGCACCATCCTGTCGGGTTGGCTGTCGGACCGCTACGACAGTCGCAAGCTGCTGTTCTGGTACTACGCGCTGCGCGGCCTGTCGCTGTTCTGGCTGCCGCATTCGAATTTCACGCTGTACGGCCTGTCGATCTTTGCGATGTTCTACGGCCTGGACTGGATCGCCACCGTGCCGCCCACGATCAAGCTGGCGGCCACTGCTTTCGGGCGCGAACGCGCGCCGATGGTGTTCGGCTGGATCTTCGCGGCCCACCAGATCGGCGCGGCCGTGGCGGCATTCGGCGCGGGGCTGAGCCGTACGCTGCTGCTGACCTATACGCCGGCGCTGTATGCGGCCGGTGCGGCTTGCATGGTGGCGGCGTTGCTGGCGCTGATGGTCAGCCGGACACGCGCGGCGGCGGCAATCGAGGCAGCGCGGGCGTAGCCTGCGCTGCCCCGGTGCCAGCCTCAGCAGCCCTTCGCGTAAGCTACGAACGAATACAGGCTCGGCGGCCGCTGGTCGCGCGACACGACATTGATGCACAGCGCCGAGGCCGCTACCGGGCCGGGCAGCAACAGGAAGCGGTTTTGCCCGATGTCGCTGCCGCTGGCGACCACCTGCCACTGCCCGTTGGCATTGGCCTCCACGGTGAAGCTGCTGGTCCAAGCGGAAAAGCGCGGGTTCCGGCCCCTTCAGCCTTTGCCCTTGCTCCTGGTCGCGGCGGCTTTCCCCTGCGAGCGCCCGACGGTCCGTTTTGGCACCGCCTCCGGCTTCGCCGCCTGGGCCGACTTCATGAAGTTGCTTTCGCTGGTGGTCACGCCCACGATCCGGGCGAGCTGCCGGCTTACGCTGATGTAGGCGTGGCCCATGCGGGCATCGAAATACAACGCATCGCCGCGCGCCAGGCGCAGCTTCTCGCCGTTGTCGAACTGTATTTCGATCTCGCCGCTGAGCACATAGACAAACTCCTCGCCGGGATGGCGCGAGAAGTCACCGGGGCCCTCGATGCGGCGCGCATGCACGGTGCCGACCACCGGGCTCATCTGCTTGCCGACGGCCTCTGCGCCAAGAAATTCATAGGTCAGCGACGATCCCCGGTAGGTCACGCCCGCGCCGGCCCGGGTCACGACAGGCCCCTGGAACGGTGACGTCTTCGTGCCGGCACCCGCGAACATCGAGCCCATGTCCATCTGCAGCGCCTGGCCCAGCGCAGCAAAATTCTCGTAGCCCAGCGCCAGTTGCCCGCGCTCCGCACGCGAGATGGTGGTGATCGAGACGCCCGACAGTTCGGCGAGGTGCGCCAGCGTCCAGCCGAAGGCCTTGCGCGCCGAGCGCAGGCGCTTGCCAAAGGTTTCGCGGTCGAGCGTGCGCGACTCGTCGTCATCGGTCCCGATGCCGCTGCCGCGCCCCTGGGCGGTGTGTGGTTTCAAGCCTGCATCCTTTTTTCCATTGGACGGAATGCTAACAGAGCAGACCGCGCCAAGGCTCATCCCCTGGCGCCCACCTTAACGCAAGATTTGCGTATTCGCAATTTGCATATACGCAAATTCTTACCTACACTCACTCCCATTCCGAATGCACGAGCGCCTCGCAGGCGCTCTCATGCCACCTGATCCATGCGCCCGACTCACGCTGCCTCACCGATTCCAGCCGACTTTCTCATCATTGGAGGCGGCATTGCCGGTGCTTCCGTCGCGTACTGGCTCGCGCCCCATGGCCGCGTCATCCTGCTCGAACGCGAAGCCCAGCCTGGCTACCACTCGACCGGCCGCTCGGCGGCGTTGTTCATGGAAAGCTACGGCACCACGCAGGTCCGCGCGCTGACGATGGCAAGCCGCGCCTTCCTGCAGGATCCGCCGCCGGGTTTTGCCTCGCACCCGCTGCTCACGCCGCGCGGCGCGCTGATGGTCGCCGGCCCCGGGCAACAGCATTTGCTTGACGCGCACTGGGACGTGGTGCGCGCCGTCGATCCCGACGCCCGCCTGCTGAGTGCCGCGCAAGCGTGCGAGCGCGTACCGGCGCTGCGCGCCGAGCAACTGGCCGGCGGCGTTTATGAGCCCGGCGCCGCAGACATGGATGTAGACGCGATCCACCAGGGCTACCTGCGCGGCATGCGCCAGGCCGGCGGCAAGCTGGTGTGCGATGCCGAAGTCACGGCCATGGCACGCGTGCAGGACCGCTGGCGCGTGGATGCTGGCGGGGCGGTATATGCGGCACCGGTGGTACTCAACGCCGCCGGCGCCTGGGCCGACGTCATCGCACGGCTGGCCGGCGTGCAACCGCTGGGGATTGAACCCCGCCGCCGCTCTGCCTTCGTCTTCGCGCCGCCCGTGGAGATGGACACCAGCGGCTGGCCCATGGTCTTCGGTGCCGACGAGGACTGGTACATCAAGCCCGATGCCGGCATGTTGCTGGGCTCCCCGGCCAATGCCGATCCGGTCGAGCCACAGGACGTCCAGCCCGAGGAAATGGATATCGCGCTCGCCATCGACCGCATCGAGACCGCGACCTCGCTCAGGATCCGCCGCCCTGCGCGCACCTGGGCCGGGCTGCGCTCTTTCGTCGCCGACGGCGACCTGGTGGGCGGGTTCGACGACGCCGTGCCGGGCTTCTTCTGGGTGGCGGGCCAGGGCGGCTACGGCATCCAGACCTCGGCGGCCATGGGCGAGACCTGTGCCGCGCTGGCGCGCGGCCTGCCGGTGCCGGCGCATCCCGCTTCGTTCGGCCTGAGCGCCGAGATGCTCGGGCCGGCGCGCCTGGCCCGCCTGGCCGCTTCGGCCTGAATCGCGTCTTCCCCCAACCGCTAGTCCCCGACTGACCAGGAGCCAACCATCGTGCGTGTCTTCAGTGCCTCCCTCGCTACCGAAACCAACACCTTTGCGCCGATGCCCACCGGCCTGTCGTCCTTCAGGGACCGCGGCTACTTCGCGGCCGGCCAGCATCCTGACCAGATGACGTTTTTCTCAGGCCCGCTGTGGGCAGCACGGATTCGCGGCAAGGAGCGCGGCTGGCAGCTGTGCGAAGGCATGGTGGCCGGCGCGCAGCCCAGCGGCACCACCACCCGCCATGCCTACGAAACCCTGCGCGAGGAACTGTTGACCGACCTGCGCGCGGCGCTGCCGGTGGACATGGTGGTGCTCGGCCTGCACGGCGCGATGGTGGCCGATGGCTATGACGACTGCGAGGGCGACCTGCTGCAGCGTGTGCGCGCCATCGTCGGACCCGAGGTGGTGATCGGCGCTGAGTTGGACCCGCACTGCCACCTGACGCCCGAGATGGTGGCATACGCCGACGTGCTGGTCGCCTTCAAGGAATACCCGCATACCGACGTGCTGGAACGCGCGCTGGAACTGGTCGACCTGTGCGCGGCCACGGTGGAAGGCAAGGTTCGCCCGGTGGCGGCGGTGGTCGATTGCAGGATGATCGTCACGGTCCACACCTCGCGCGAGCCGGCGCGCGGCTTCATCGACCGCATCCAGTCGCTGGAAGGGCGCGACGGCGTGCTGTCGATCTCGGTGGCGCATGGATTTTCATGGGGCGATGTGCCAGGGATGGGCACCAAGGTGCTGGTCTACGCCGATGGCAACCAGGCCAGGGCCGATGCGCTGGCGCGGCAACTGGCCGACGAACTGATCGCCATGCGCGACGGGCTCACGGTGCGCTACCCGGACATCGACACCTCGCTCGACGAGGCGCTGGCCTTCGACGCCGGGCCGGTGGTGCTGGCCGACGGCGCCGACAATCCCGGCGGCGGCGCAGCGAGCGACTCCACCTTTATCCTGCGCCGCATGATCGAGCGCGGCATCGGCAATGCGGCGGTCGGCCCGATGTGGGACCCGATCGCGGTGCGCATCGCCTTCGATGCCGGCGTGGGCGCACGCCTGTCGATGCGCATCGGTGGCAAGATCAGTCCGCTATCCGGCGACCCGCTGGACCTGGACTGCACGGTCAAGGCCCTGCTGCCCGACATGGTGATGACCGGCCTGTCCGACGCGCCGGTGCCGATGGGCGACTGCGCGCTGGTGGAAGCCAACGGCATCGACATCGTGCTGATCACGCTGCGCAACCAGGCCATGGGCACGGACATGTTCACCCAGCTGGGCTGTGACCTGGCGCGCAAGCAGATCATCGTGGTCAAGTCCTCGCAGCACTTCTACGCCTGCTACTCGAAAGTGGCAGGGCACGTGATCTACGCGGGCGCCCCGGGTGCCGTCACGCTTGACCTCACGACCCTGCCCTATCGCAAGATCCAACGGCCCAAGTGGCCGCTGGACAGCACCGCGGCCTGAGCGCCGGCCGCCTGGCTGCGATCACGACAACAACGACAACGACGAAAACGGAGACTGCAGATGACACCAAACCGACCCCTGTCCGCCGCGCTCGCGGCGGGCGCCCTGGTCCTGGCAGGGGGCAGCCTGCCCGTGCTGGCGCAGACCAAGACGCTCAAGGTCGTGGCGCATGCCGACCTGAAGATCCTCGATCCGACCTTCACCACGGCCTACATCACGCGCAACTTCGGCTACATGGTCTACGACACCCTGTTCGCGCAGGACGCCAGGAGCAAGCCCCAACCGCAGATGGTCGAGAAGTACAGCAGCTCGAAGGATGCGCGGCAGTGGAGCTTCACCCTGCGCCCCGGCCTGAAGTTCTCGGACGGCAGCGCGGTTACCTCGGCGGACGCGATCGCCTCGCTGCAGCGCTGGGGCGCGCGCGACAGCCTGGGCCGTGCCATGGGCGAAGCCGGCGCCGAGTGGAAGGCGGTCGACGCGCGCACGTTCACGCTGACGCTCAAGGAGCCCTTTGGCATGGTGCTCGATGCGCTGGCCAAGCCCTCTGGCTTTCCCCCGGTGATCCTGCCGGAGCGCCTAGCCAGGATGCCCGCCACCGCGCCGCTGCCCGAGGTGCTGGGCTCCGGCCCCTTCATCTTCAAGCGCGACGAATGGGTGCCAGGCAACAAGGCGGTCTTCGTGCGCAACCCGCACTACGTGGCACGCAGCGAGCCCGCGAGCGGCCTCGCCGGCAGCAAGCAGCCTCGCGTGGACCGCGTCGAATGGCTCTACCTGCCGGACGCCAACAGCGCCATCGCGGCGCTCAAGCGCGGCGAGGTCGACCTGATCGAGCAGGTACCGCCGGACTACATCACCCCGCTGCGCGGCGACGCCGGCATCAAGCTCGGCTCGGGCGGCGCCTACCAGGGCGTGCTGGTGATGAACCAGCTGCATCCGCCATTCAACAACCCGAAAGTGCGCCAGGCCTTCCTGCAGGCGGTCAGCCAGGAACGCTTCACCGCGGCCATGGGCTACCCGCTCGACATGCGCATCAACTACTGCGCCACCTTCTTCATCTGCGGCGGCCCCAACGATACCGCTGCCGGCGCCGAACCGTACCGCAAGGCCGATCCGGCCCGTGCCAAGCAGTTGCTGGGCGCGGCGGGCTACAAGGGCGAAAAGGTGGTGCTGCTTGTGCCGACCGACATTCCCCAGCTCAACGCTGAAGCCCTGATGGCGGCACAGACCATGCGCAGCATGGGCATGAACGTCGACATGCAGAACATGGACTGGGCCTCCATCGGCGCGCGCCGCGCCAAGCGGGATGCGCCCGAGGCCGGGGGCTGGAATATGTACGTGACCGTCGCGGGCGAGTTCGATGCCGATTCCCCGATCACCAATGCCTACCTCGGCGCCGCATGCGGCACCAGCCTGCCCGGCTGGCCCTGCGACAAGCCGCTCGACGCACTGCGCACGGCCTGGATCCGCGAGACCGTGCCCGCCAAACGCAAGGAACTGCTCGATGCCTTCCAGAAGCGCGCCTATGAGGCGGTGCCCTATGTGAACGCCGGCCAGTACTCGGCGGCCTTCGCGGCGCGTGCCAGCCTCAAGGGCATCGACAGGATGTGGGCCGGCATGCCCACGGTCTGGATGCTCGACAAATAACCACGAAGCACGAACCACCGGGGGAAACACGACAATGGGCTACCTGCTCCGACGCCTGGCCGCGACGCTGCCTGTGATGGCAGTGGTGGCCGTGGTGGTCTTCCTGCTGATCCACTTGTCGCCGGGCGATCCGGCGGCGCTGATCGCAGGCGACCTCGCGACCGTTGACGACATCGCCAGGCTGCGCGGCGTACTGGGGCTGGACCAGCCGTTGTGGCGGCAGTTTTTGCTGTGGCTTGGCCGGCTCGCCACCGGCGACCTCGGCACCTCCATCTTCACCCAGGTGCCGGTGGCCCGGTTGCTGGCACAGAGGCTGGAGCCGACCGTCTCCGTCGCCGCGCTGACCATGCTGCTGACCTTGCTGGTCGCGGTGCCACTGGGAACGCTGGCCGCATACCGCGCCGGCAGCTGGGTCGACCGGCTGGTGATGCTGTTCGCGGTGCTGGCATTCTCGCTGCCGGTGTTCCTGGTGGGCTACCTGCTGGTCTACGCCTTTGCCATCCAGTTGCCTTGGTTCCCGGTACAGGGCTATGCGCGCCTCGCCGACGGCGCTGGCGCATGGCTGCGCAGCCTGGTGCTGCCCTGCGTCAACCTGGCGCTGGTCTATATCGCGCTGGTGACGCGCATGACGCGCGCTACCGTGCTGGAAGTCCTGCACGAGGACTACATCCGCACGGCGCGCGCCAAGGGCCTGGGCGTGCTGCCGGTGCTGGGCCACGCGCTGCGCAACGCGGCGATCCCGATCGCCACCACCGTCGGCATGGGCATCGCGCTGCTGATCGGCGGCGTGGTCGTGACCGAGACCGTGTTTGCGATCCCGGGTGTCGGCCGCCTGGTGGTCGACTCGGTGCAGCGCCACGACTACCCGGTGATCCAGAGCGTGCTGCTGGTCTCCGCCGGGGTCTACGTGCTGATCAACCTGATGATCGACCTCAGCTACCGGCTGTTCGATCCGCGGATCAAGTACTGATGGCTTTCGCCGCGAGACCTGCTGACATGACCACTTCCCTGCCCGCGACCGAACCTGCCGTACCGGCACCCGACGATGCGCCTTTCGTGCTGCCGCGCTGGCACTGGGCGCGCAAGCACCCCACGTTGATCCTGGGCGCGCTGCTGCTGGCGGTGATCGCCGTGCTCTCCCTCGGCGCGCCCTGGATTGCCACCATCGACCCGCAGGACATCGACCCGCTGGCGCGCATGCAGCCGCCATCGGCCGAGCACTGGTTCGGTACCGACGCGCTGGGCCGCGACGTGTTCAGCCGCGCGGTCTGGGGCGGCCGCGTATCCATGATCGTCGGTCTGTCGGTCGGGCTGCTCGCAACCGTGTCCGGCGTGCTGCTGGGCCTGGTCGCAGGCTTCGTGCGCCGGGCGGACTCCCTGGTGATGCGCGTGATGGACGGCCTGATGGCAATCCCGGGCATCCTGCTGGCGATTGCGCTGATGGCCGTTACGCAGGCCAGCCTGAGCGCGGTGATCATCGCCATCGCCATACCCGAGGCGCCGCGCGTGGTGCGGCTGGTGCGCTCGCTGGCGCTGACCCTGCGCGAGCAGCTCTACGTCGAGGCGGCGCATGCGGTCGGCACCCGCCTGCCGGTGATCCTGGTGCGCCACGTGGTGCCTAATATGGTGGCGCCGCTGATCGTTCAGGCTACTTTCGTGGCCGCCACTGCCGTGCTCACGGAAGCCGCGCTGTCTTTCCTCGGCGTCGGCCTGCCCGCCCAGATGCCGAGCTGGGGCAACATGATGGCCGAGGGGCGCAATTTCGTGGCCGTGGCCTTCCACATCATCCTGTACCCGGGCATCCTGCTGGCCGCGACGGTGTTGGCCATCAACCTGCTCGGCGACGGCCTGCGCGACGCGCTGGATCCGCGCCTGGCGCGGCAACTCTGAATCCGGGAGCGCAACCATGACCATCACGATGTCGCGCGCGCTGTCCCACGTTACGCCGGCCACGGGCGAGCCGCTGCTCGAAGTGGAGGATCTCCATACGCATTTCGACACGCTCACCGGGCCGGCCCGCTCGGTCAACGGCGTCTCGTACACCGTGCGCGCCGGCCAGACGCTGGGCGTGGTGGGCGAGTCAGGCTGCGGCAAGAGCGTGACAGCGCTGTCCATCATGCGGCTGCTGCCCACGCCGCCGGCACGCATCCGCGGCGCTGTGCGGCTGCGCGGCACGGACCTGTTGCAGCTCAGCGAACGCGAGATGCGCCGCATCCGCGGCAATCGCGTCTCGATGATCTTCCAGGAGCCGATGACCTCGCTGAACCCGGTGCTGACGATTGGCCGCCAGATTGCCGAAACCGTGCAACTGCACCAGGGCGCGAGCCGCGCCGTCGCGCTCCGGCGCGCAGTGGAAATGCTGCGGCTGGTGCAGATCCCCGAGCCCGAACGCCGCGTCAACGAGTACCCGCACCAGCTTTCGGGCGGCATGCGCCAGCGTGTGATGATCGCGCTGGCGCTGGCCTGCAATCCCGAGGTGCTGATTGCCGACGAACCCACCACGGCGCTCGATGTGACCATCCAGGCGCAGATCCTGGACCTGATCCGCCGCCTGCAGCAGGAACTGGGCATGGGCGTGGTGATGATCACGCACGACCTGGGCGTGGTGGCCGAATGCTGCGACCGCGTGATCGTGATGTACGCCGGGCTCAAGGTCGAGGAAGCCAGCGTCACTGAGCTGTTCGACCGCCCGCTGCACCCCTACACCCGCGCATTGATGGCATCAATGCCATCGATGAACACCCGCAGCCGGCGCCTGGCCGAGATCCCCGGCCTGGTGCCATCGCCACAGGAAGCGCGCCGCGGCTGTGCCTTCGCGGCACGCTGCACGCATGCCAACGCGCGCTGCGCGCGCGAGCTGCCGCAGCTCACACGCCACGGCGGCGACCATGCGGTGGCCTGCTTCGCCGTCGAGGAAGGCCGCATCGAATGCAACCCACAAGCCCAGGAAGCCATCGCATGATCACGACCTCCGCCACGCCAACGCCCCTGCTCAAGGTCGACTGCCTGAAGAAACACTACCTCGCACCGCGGCGCTGGCTGGCACCGGGCAGGCCTCCGATCCAGGCTGTGGACGGCGTGTCCTTCACCGTGGAGCGCGGCGAGACGCTCTCGCTGGTCGGCGAATCCGGCTGCGGCAAGACCACCACTGCCAAGTCGGTGCTGCGCCTGATCGAGCCGACTTCAGGCTCGGTGCAGCTCGACGGCGAGGAACTGCTGGGCCTGCCGGCAAGCGCCATGCGGCAGCGCCGGCGCGACCTGCAGATCATCTTCCAGGACCCCTATGCCTCGCTCAGCCCGCGGCTGACGGCGGGCGAGATCGTGGGCGAGCCGCTGCGCAACTTCGGCCTGCAGTCGCGTGCCGAGCGTAACGAGCGCGTGCAATGGCTGTTCAGCAAGGTCGGCCTGCGGCCCGAAGCCGTGCGCAAGTTCCCGCACGAGTTCTCCGGCGGCCAGCGCCAGCGGCTGGGCATCGCGCGCGCGTTGGCACTGAACCCAAAGCTCATCGTCTGCGACGAGCCGGTATCTGCGCTCGATGTCTCCGTCCAGGCGCAGGTGGTCAACCTGCTGATGGACCTGCAGGCCGAGTTCGGCATCGCCTACCTGTTCGTCGCGCACGACCTGGCCGTGGTACGCCATATCAGCCACCGGGTCGCCGTGATGTACCTCGGCCAGATCGTCGAACTGGCCGACCGCGACACCTTGTTCTCGGCGCCGCGCCACCCCTATACGGAGATCCTGCTGTCCGCCGTGCCGGTGCCCGACCCGCGCAAGCCCGCCCGGCGCCTGCTGCTGCAGGGCGATCCGCCCAGCCCGGCCAATCCGCCGGCGGGCTGCCGCTTCCACACGCGCTGCCCGCATGCGCAAGCCCGCTGCAAGGAGCAGGCCCCCTTGCTGACCGAACGTCCCTCCGCCACCGGCATCCACCTGGTGGCCTGCCATTTCCGCTGACCGATACGCTCCAGTCCAGGAAAGGAATCCCATGTCCGACCCCACCTCTGCACACGCCACGCACTATGACCTGCTGATCGCCGGCGGCACCGTGATCGACGGCAGCAAGGCACCTCGCTTCAGCGCCGATATCGGCGTGCGCGACGGCTGCATCGCGGCGATCGGCGACCTCGGCGGGCACACGGCCGACCGGGTGCTGGATGCAACGGGCCTGATCGTCGCCCCAGGCTTTATCGACGCGCACACGCATGATGACCAGGCGGTGCTGTCGCAACCCAACATGCCGTTCAAGGTCTCGCAGGGCGTCACCACCGTGATCGCCGGCAACTGCGGCATCAGCGCCGCGCCGCTGCGTGCCGACATGGATTTGCCGATGCCGCTGAGCCTGATCGACACACCGGAGCAAGGCCGCTTCACCACCTTCGCCGCCTACCTCGACGCGCTGCGTACCATGCCGAGCTCGGTCAATGTAGCCGCCATGGTCGGGCATTCCACCTTGCGCGCGGTCACCATGGCGGCGCTGGACCGGCCAGCCGATGCCAAAGAGATCGCCGCCATGCAGGCGCTGGTCGAGGAGGCCATGCAAGCCGGCGCGATCGGCCTGTCGACCGGCACCTTCTACCCGCCCGCCGCCATGGCGACGACCGAGGAGATCATTGAAGTCTGCCGGCCGCTCAGTGCCCGCAAGGCACTCTACGTCACGCATATGCGCGACGAGTCCGACCACGTCATGGCCTCGCTCGACGAGACCTTCCGCATCGGCCGCGAGCTCGACGTGCCGGTGGTGGTGTCGCACCACAAGGTGCAGAGGCAGGCCAACTTTGGCATGAGCCAGGTAACCCTGCCCTTTATCCGCGAGGCCATGAAGCACCAGTGCGTGTCGCTCGACTGCTACCCGTACACGGCCGGCTCCACCATGATCCGCACCGACCGCGGCATGCTCGACGGCCGGGTGCTGATCGCCGCCAGCCAGCCGCACCCCGAATGCGCGGGCCGCGACCTCGACGACATCGCCAGGGAATGGGGCGTGCCCAAGGAAGAAGCCGCGCGCCGCCTGCAGCCGGGCACCGCGATCTACTTCCAGATGGACGAGGACGACGTCCAGCGCATCCTTGCCTTCGACGAAACCATGATCGGCTCAGACGGCATCCCCGTCGGCACCAGCCCGCATCCGCGCCTGTGGGGCACCTTCCCGCGCGTACTGGGGCACTACTGCCGCGAGGTCGGCCTGTTCCCGCTGGAGACGGCGGTCTGGAAAATGACCGGGCTGACGGCGCGCAACTTCGGCCTGCACCGGCGCGGTACGCTCTCCGTGGGCCACCATGCCGACATCGTCGTTTTCGATGCGGCCAACGTGCGCGATGCCGCCAGTTACGAGACCCCCACCCGGCCAGCCGAAGGCATCGACACCGTGATCGTCAACGGCGCCATTACCTGGCAGCACGGCGCGCACAGCGGGTCGCGCAACGGGCAGGTCATCACGCGGCCAGCAGGCCCTGAGGCGGGAAACGCGGTGCCTGCCTGAGGCCCCCGGCGGATCAGAACTTGGGAATGCGCAGCGTCTTGCTGACCATCAGCGTGCCCGACAGCGCGAACAGCAGCACCAGCGGATGCAGCACCGTGGGTCCCAGCACCCACGCGCCGCCCGGCAGCTCGCCGCCCAGCTGGCCTTGCCAGGCGCACCATGCCAGCACCGCGGTCAGCAGCACGCTGGTCGGGATCGGCGTGCCTTCGAAGTAGGCCACCTTGCCGCTGTCGCTGCCCTCGGCCAGCGATTCGGCGGTGACGTTGAAGCGCGCCAGCCGGCTCACGCCGCAGCAGACAAAGTAGATCAGCACGGCCAGGTCCCAGCCGCCGCGCATGCCGGCGGCAAAGGCCAGCGTGGCCGGCCCGACGCCGAACGAGATCACGTCGGCCAGCGAATCCAGCTCGCGCCCCAGCGCAGAATGCGCATGGCGCCAGCGCGCGATGCGGCCGTCCAGCACATCGAAGATAAAGGCCAGCGGCGCCAGCGCCGCCGCCGTGAAGAAATGCGACAGCTGCTGGTCGGCCACGTAGAACATGGCGAAGAACACCGACCCCATGCCGCAGGCCGCGTTGCCCAGCGTAAAGACATCGGCCAGCTGCAGCTCGCGCAGCATCGAGAAATGGCGGGGACGTTCCGGCCGGGTGCTCATGGTGCGCGCTTACAGGACCTTGGCCACGTGATGCACGTTCGGCGGCGCGGCAAAGGTTTCGCCCACCAGGGCTCGCCATTGCTGGAACTCGGGCGACTCGCGGAAATGGACCATGTGGTCTTCCACCGTCTCCCATTCCACCACCAGCGTGTAGTGTTCCGGCTGCTCGATCGAGCGGAACAGCTGCACGCCGTGGCAGCCGCGCGAGCGCAGGAACAGCGGCGTGGCCTGGCTCACGCCCTGCTCCAGCTGCTTGTCCATGCCGGGCTTGATGGTGAGTTGTGCGATTTCCTTGATCATGGTGGTTTTACCAATGGAGTAGAAGCCGGCGCACCGGCGGGTGTCTGCTACCTTAGCACGATCGCGGGCCCGCGTGCCTGCTGCAAGCATTCCGTTACACGCGGCGGTTAGCATCGTCCACCCTGCCACTACCTGCCGATAACGCCATGCGATTGTCCCTGCGCAAGCGCCACCTCGCCCGGGCCGTATTGCCCGCCCTCGCCTTGACCTGCATGGCGGGCGCGCATGCTGCATCGCAGCCATGCGGCACGCCTGCGACGCCGATTGCCGAGATCCAGAGTGCTGCCGCGACGTCACCGCTCGCGGGCAGCGTGGTGGAGGTAGAGGCCGTCGTCACCGCGGACTTCAGCGGCGATGGCGGCCTGCGCGGTTTCTTCCTGCAGACCGCGGACGCGCAACGCCTGCACCGGCCCGGCGTGTCGGAAGGCCTGTTCGTCTATGCGCCACGCACCACGGCACGCGCCGGCGACATGGTGCGCGTGTCCGGAAGGGTCGAAGAGAAATTCGGGCAGACGCAGCTGGTGCTGTCCGGCCCGCAGGCGGTGTGCGCGCGCGGCATGGCGGTGACGCCGCAGACGGTGACCTTGCCGGTCGCCGGCGAATCCGGTCTTGCCGCGCGTGAAGGCATGCTGGTGCGCCTGCCGCAGACGCTGACGGTTGCCGACACCCATGAACTTGGTCGCTATGGCACCTTGGCGCTGAGCGACGGCCGGCCCATCGCACCGACGCAACAGGCACTGCCGGGCACGGCCGCCAGGCAAGCCGCCGCCGCCAACGCCCGCAACCGGCTGTTGCTTGACGATGGCTCGACGCGCCAGTATCCCGCCGCGGTGCCCTACCCGCCACCGCGCCTGGCCGCGGACCATCCGGTGCGTGCCGGGGACACGGTCAGCGGCGTCCAGGGGGTGCTGGAAAAACGCCACGGGCAGTGGCGCGTGCAGCCGGTGCCCGGTGCGAGCGCGCCGGTGTTCCAGGCCACCAACCCGCGCCGCGGCGCGCCGTCAAGACATCCGGCCACCACGCTGCGCGTGGCCGCCTTCAATCTGCAGAACTACTTCAACGGTGACGGCCAGGGCGGCGGCTTCGATGCCCCCGGCAACCGCGGCGCGCAGGGCGCCGAGGCGCTGGCGCGCCAGCAAGCCAAGCTGCTCGCCGCGCTGAGGGGGCTGGATGCGGACGTGATCGGCGTGATGGAGGCAGAAAACGACGGCTACGGCCAGTACAGCGCAATCCGCCAACTGGCCACGCGGCTCGGGCCGGACTGGCGCGTGCTCGACGCCGGCACGCCGGCGCTTGGCAGCGATGCCATTGCGGTCGGCCTGCTGTACAACGCCCGCACCGCCGTGCCCGCCGGGCGTGCGGCCACCACCTGGCTGGGCGAGCGCAGCCGCCAGCCGCTGGCCGGCACCTTCCGCGCGACAGCTGGCGGCGCGCCGGTCACGGTCGTGGTCAATCATTTCAAATCCAAGACGTGCACCGAAGCCACCGGCACGCAGGCCGACCAGGGCGATGGCCAGGGTTGCTGGAATCCCGCGCGCGTGCAGGCCGCCCACGCGCTGGCCGAATGGCTGGGCGCGACGCCGACGGGCGTGCCCGGCGCGGGCGTGCTGGTGATCGGCGACCTGAACAGCTATGCGATGGAAGACCCCGTGCGCGTGCTGGCGCGCCACGGCTACGCCGACATGGTTGCGGAATTCGCCGGCAAGCCGGCCTACAGCTACGTCTACAATGGCCAGGCCGGCTATCTCGATCATGTGCTTGCCGATGCCGTCGCGGCCCGGCATGTCATCGCCGTGCATGCCTGGCATATCAATGCCGACGAGCCCCCGGCCTTCTCCTACGCCCCGGCGCCGGGTGCGCCTGCGGTGCCGGGCCACTACGCGCCCGACCCCTACCGTTCGTCAGATCACGACCCCTTGGTGGTCGACTTCGCCAGCAGCCCCCGCGCCAGGTAAAGCACCACCAGCAGGTTGGCTGCCGCCAGCGTGCCATGCAGCCAGCTGGGGTGGACCAGGGCCTCGTACAGTTCCAGCGGAATGTAGATGCCGCCAGACCACACCCCGATCCAGTTGCCCCATGCAAGCCCGCGCCAGAGCCCGTACGCTTCGGCAAAGCGCATCAGCGCATAGACCGCGGCAGAGCCGCCGATGGCCCACAGGCGCGCGTTGTCGGGATGCGCAAGCAAGGACAGGAAGATGGTGGGATAGCGGCTGGCCGGGTTGACGTGAATGCGCTGGATGATGGCTTCCGCCAGCGCCTGGGCGTCGCGGTGCAGCAGTGCAGCCAGGCCCAGGCCGGCCACGATCACCAGCAAGCCCTTGGCGGCTTCAAACAATGCGATGCCCCTCAGGCCCAGTGCGCCCTGCTTTGCCATGCGGTGTCCCCGGTCGATGCAAGAATTGCAAAGCCGGTATTGTGCAACACTGGCAGGCAATGCCGCAGCCTGCATGGCGCCGGTGCGCGCTTTCAGCGTCCGTATTCGCGCTCGCGCATCGGCCCGTCGGCATCGATGCCGCCGCTGGCGGCAATGGGGCCGTCCACGGTCAGCGGGCCGGCCACGCTCAGATCGCCCCTGACCACCATGTCGCCATGCACCGTCACCGGGCCGTTGAAGACCTTGAGATAGCCGCCGCCGTACGGCAGCCCGCGCGCGCTGGCGGGTCCGGTGAAGTACGCCGCGGTGAGCGGACCGCTGGCATAGACGTGTCCGGCGACAACCAGCTTGCCGTGCACGGTCAGCGGCCCCTGCACCTGCGCCGAACCGCCGATGGTGATCGGGCCGGATTCATGTGGCTGGGCGCGAAGCGGGCCGGCCACGGCCAGCAGTGCCAGCGCCACGACAGCCGCCAGCCGCCACCACGGCCCACGGGCATCGAGGCGAAGCATTCGGTGCGACATGATGTAGCCTCCGGCCGCACCGCGTCCTAGCGCTGCAGCTTCTGGTAAGTGCCGATCAACTCTGCGGTGGCCAGGATATGGCCCCGCATCGCCCGCTCCAGCGCCGCCTTGTCAGGCATCCCCAGGTCCGGCAACGCCGCGTTCAGCGCATAGAGCTTGAAGAAGTAGCGGTGCCGGCCGATCGGCGGGCATGGGCCGCCATAGCCGGCGCGGTGCCAGTCGTTCAGCCCGTCGCGCGTGCCGGCGGGCAGCCCGGCCTTGCCGATGTCCCCCGGCAGCGCCTCGGCATGGGCCGGCAGGTTGTAGAGCAGCCAGTGGACCCATGTCATTTTCGGCGCGGCGGGATCGGGGGCATCGGGATCGTCGACGATCAGCGCCAGGCTGGCCGTGCCGGGCGGCAGGCCGGTCCAGGCAAGCGGCGGGGAAATATCGGCGCCTTCGCAGGTGTGCTCTGCGGGGATCTCGCCACCCGGGGCGAATGCGGTCGATTGCAGCTGGAACGGCATACGGGCCTCGCTGGACGCATTGAGGGATGGCTCCAACTTAGGCCGGATCGGTGCCTCGCGCAAGGCGATGGCAGCAGCGGGCGCCTCCAGCAGCGCCTTGAGCCGGCGCACGGCTACGGTGGACTCGGCCTGGACGCGCTCGCGCAACATCAGGCGGTTGATCAGCGCAAAGAGCAGCGTAGGCGACCGGTAGCGGAATTCCCGCTCGATGCGCGTGCGTTCGGCCGATGGGGTCAGCGACGGCGTCATGGCGGGCGTAAGCCGGTAGGTGATGGTGCCGACCCTGCGCCCGTCGGCCACGCCCTCGATCGACCACGTGCGCGGCCGCTGGCTTTCGATAACGGTCCAGACCACCGCGCCACCGCGCTGCGCGACCATGAAGGTCTCGGTCACGCGCTCGCCCTGCCCCAGCGGATGGTCGGTCGCTCCCGCCACCCCAAGCGAGGCCGGATGCCATTCCGGCCAGTGCCGCGGCGTCGACACGTAGTCGAACACCTGGGCCGCCGGGCGGGCAATCACCACCTCGTCATGGATGGCGGTGCGGTCGGACCAGGGCAGCGGCGCCAGCAGCATGCCCACGGTGATCGCGGCGAAGATCAGTCCCCAGAACGGTTTCCTGTGTCGAACAAGCATGGCGGCGGGACAGGACGCATCCGGGGCGCACCCGTGCATCCCGTACGCATGGCGCGATGCTTCCAGTGTAGTGACTGGGAAGCATCGCGCCAGTCCCGCGCGGCTTAGCGGGCCTGTGAGGCCGGCGCGCCCTCGGCCGCCGGCGCCGGCACGGCCGCCACCGTCTCCGGCAGCGGGCCCCAGCCGCCGCCCAGCCGGCGGATCAGCGACACCGTTGCGGCAGCGCGCAGGCCGGCCACCTGGTTGGCCTCGCGCTGCGACTGCAGCACGGTGCGGTCGGCATCGATCACCGTCAGGTAATCGACCGCGCCGGCGTCATAGCGGCTGCGCGAGATCCGCGCTGCGCGCCGGGCGCCGCCAAGTGCGCCGTCCAGCGCGCCGGCCTGCTGGCTGAGCCAGCGCACGTCCGCCAGGCTGTCTTCCACCTCGCGGAACGCCACCAGCACGGTCTGCCGGTAGCCGGCCACGGTTTCCTCATGCGCGGCACGGGCACCGGCGAGGTTGGCGCTGTTGCGGCCGCCATCGAACACGGTCTGTGCGATGGTGGAGCCGATCAGCGGCCCCAGCATCCAGGTGCGCGACGACCACTTGAACAGGTTCGACAGGTCCGCCGATTCAAAGCCGAACAGCCCGGTCAGCGTGATGCGCGGGAAGAACGCCGCCTTGGCAACGCCGATGCGCGCGTTGGCCGCGGCCATCTGGCGTTCCGCCGCGGCGATGTCGGGGCGCCGCTCCAGCAGTTCGGACGGCAGCCCGGCGGGAACCGCGATCGGCGCGGCGTCGAACGGGCGCGCCGGCAGCGAGAATGCCGCCGGCGGCACGCCGGTCAGCACCGCCAGCGCATGCTCCTGGTTGGCGCGGCGGCGCTCGATGCCGGCCAGGTCCGCGCGCGCGGTGCCGAGTTCAGCTTCGGCACGGGCGGGATCGAGGTCGGTGGTTTCACCGGCGTCATAGCGCTTCTTCAGCAGCGACAGCGCATCCTCGCGCAGCCTGATGGTGGCGTTGAGCAGGTCGCGCTCGCTGTCCAGCGTGCGCAGCGCAAAGTACGCCTGCGCCACGTCGGCCTGCAGCGCCAGCTGCACCGACCGATACAGGTCCTCCGCGGCCTCGCCTTCGGCGCGGGCGGCATTGACGCTGGACGCGACACGGCCGAACAGGTCAAGCTCATAGCTGGCGAAGGCGCGTGCCTTCAGCACCGTCTGCGGCGAGACCCGCGTGCCGTCGGGCAGACCCTGCGAGGCCGCCGACGGCTGGCTGCGCGTCGGGTCCAGCCCGACGCTCAGTTGCGGGTAGAGGTCCGCCTCAGTGGCACCCGTGAAGGCGCGTGCCTGCTTCAGGCGGGCAGCGGCAATCGCCAGATCCTGGTTGGAGCTGCCAGCCGCGTCGATCAGGCGGTCCAGTTCGGCATCGCCGAAGATCTTCCACCATTCGCCGCGATGCTGGCCTTCGGCCGGCGTCGCGGTCTTCCATTGCGCGCCTTCGGCCTGGGCGGCCTCGGCCTCCTTGAAGGCCGGCACGGTGGCCGTTTCGGGCACTTTGTAAGTCGGGGCCAGCGAGCAACCCGCAAGGACTAGCGCTGCCGCCAGTGTCGCCAGCTTAGGCAGCCAATTTGTTGTCGAAAATGCAGGGGCATTCATGTTGATCACCATTATTCAGCCGATGCAGTCAGTTGCGCGCTTTGCTCTTGCGTAGCCGCGCGGCGCTGGCCGCGCGTGGCCAGCAGGCGCAGCGCCACATAGAACACCGGCGTCAGGAACAGCCCGAAGAAGGTCACGCCGAGCATGCCCGCGAACACTGCCACGCCCATGGCATGGCGCATCTCGGAGCCGGCGCCGGTGGAGATCACCAGCGGCACCACCCCCATGATGAAAGCGAACGAGGTCATCAGGATCGGGCGCAGGCGCAGGCGGCTGGCTTCGATCGCGGCCTGCACCACGGTGCGGCCGTGATGCTCCAGCTCGCGCGCAAACTCCACGATCAGAATCGCGTTCTTCGCTGACAAGCCGACCAGCACGATGAAGCCGATCTGCGTGAAGATGTTGTTGTCCCCACGCGTGAGCCACACCCCGGTCATCGCCGCCAGCAGGCTCATCGGCACGATCAGGATCACCGCCAGCGGCAGCGTCAGGCTTTCATACTGGGCAGCCAGCACCAGGAACACCAGCAGCACGCACAGCGGGAAGATCCACACCCCCGCATTGCCGGCCAGGATGTCCTGGTAGGTCAGCTCGGTCCATTCGAACTTCATGCCCTTGGGCAGCGTCTCGGCGGCAATGCGCTCGGCCGCGGCCTGGGCCTGGCCCGACGAGAACCCGGGCGCGGGCCCGCCGTTCATGTCGGCGGCGGTAAAGCCGTTGTAGCGCACCACGCTGTCCGGACCAAAGCCTTGCTTGACCTGCACCAGCGACGACAGCGGCACCATGTCGCCGGCGGCGTTGCGCGTCTTCAGCTGCAGGATGTCCTCGGCATGGGCGCGGAACGGCGCGTCTGCCTGCACCTTGACCTGGTAGGTCCGGCCGAACTTGTTGAAGTCGTTGACATAGGCCGAGCCCAGGTAGGTCTGCAGCGTGTCGAACACCTCGGTCACCGGCACGCCCAGCTGCTTGGCCTTGACGCGGTCCAGCTTGACGTCGAGCTGCGGCACGTTGACCTGGTAGTTGCTGAAGATGCCGCTCAGCTCGGGCGTGGCGCGCGCCTTGTTGGCAAACGCGTTGGTGGCCTCGAACAGCGCGTCATAGCCCAGCGCGGCACGGTCCTCGATCATCAGCTTGAAGCCGCCGATGGTGCCCAGGCCCTGCACGGGCGGCGGCGGGAACACCGCGATAAAGGCATCCTGGACGGCCGCGTACTTCTGGTTCAGGTCGGCCGCAATCGCCGCGCCGGACAGTTCCTTGGTCTTGCGCTCCTCGAACGGCTTGAGCGTGGCGAACACGATGCCGGCACTCGGGCTGTTGGTGAAGCCGTTGATCGACAGGCCCGGGAAGGCCACCGCCGATTCCACGCCCGGATGCTTGAGCGCGATGTCGCTCATCTTGCGGATCACGTCCTCGGTGCGGTCCAGCGTGGCGCCGTCCGGCAGCTTGGCAAAGCCCACCAGGTACTGCTTGTCCTGCGCCGGCACAAAGCCCTTGGGCACCAGCTGGAACACGCCCCAGGTCAGCACCAGCATCACCGCGTAGACCCCGAATACCGAGCCCTTGCGGCGGATCACGCCCTTCACGCCACGGCCATAGCTTTCAGCGCTGCGGCCGAAGAAGCGGTTGAAGCGCTTGAAGAAGCCGCCGAACACGCGGTCCATCCAGCGCGACAGCCAGTCCTTGGGCGCGTCATGGCCCTTGAGCAGCAGTGCCGACAGCGCCGGCGACAGCGTCAGCGAGTTGAACGCCGAGATGATGGTCGAGATCGAGATGGTCAGCGCGAACTGCTTGTAGAACTGGCCGGTCAGGCCCGTCATGAAGGCCAACGGCACGAACACGGCGATCAGCGTCAGCGCGATGGCGATGATGGGGCCGCTGACTTCGCGCATGGCCTTGTAGGTGGCCTCCTTCGGCGTCAGCCCCTCTTCGATATTGCGCTCGACGTTTTCCACCACCACGATCGCGTCATCGACGACGATACCAATCGCCAGCACCAGCCCGAACAGCGACAGCGCGTTGATCGAAAAGCCGAACGCATGCATCAGCCCGAAGGTACCTACGATCGACACCGGCACCGCCAGCAGCGGGATGATCGACGCGCGCCAGGTCTGCAGGAACAGGATCACCACCAGCACCACCAGCGCGATGGCCTCGAACAGCGTATGCGTCACTGCCTCGATCGAGTGGCGCACGAACTGCGTGGGGTCGTAGACGATGCTGTAGTCGATGCCGTCCGGGAAGTTCTGCTTCAGCTCCTCCATGGTCTTGCGCACGTCATCGGAGATCTGGATGGCGTTGGAGCCCGGCGCCTGGAAGATGGGGATGGCCACCGCCGGCTTGTTGTCCAGCAGCGAGCGCAGCGCGTATTCCGACGCGCCCAGCTCGATGCGGGCAACGTCCTTCAGGTAGGTGACGGCACCGTCGGCGGAAGTGCGCACGACGATGTCGCCGAACTCCTCCACCGTGCTCAGGCGGCCCTGCGCATTGACCGACAGCTGCAGGTCCGCGCCCGGCAGCGCCGGCGACTGGCCGATCACGCCGGCCGCCACCTGCACGTTCTGCTCGCGGATGGCCTTGACCACGTCGCTGGTGGCAAGCTGGCGCTCGGCCATCTTCTCGGGGTTCAGCCACACGCGCATGGCGTAGTCGCCTGAGCCGAACAGCTGCACCTGGCCCACGCCCTGCAGGCGCGCCAGCCGGTCCTTGACGTTGATCACCGCGTAATTGCGCAGGTAGGTCATGTCATAGCGGTCGTTGGGCGAGACCAGGTGGACCACCATGGTCAGGTCCGGCGAGCTCTTGACCGTGGTGATGCCCAGCCGGCGCACGTCTTCCGGCAGGCGCGGCTCGGCCTGCGAGACGCGGTTCTGCACCAGCTGCTGGGCCTTGTCCGGATCGGTGCCCAGCTTGAAGGTCACGGTCAGCGTGAGCAGGCCGTCGCTGTTGGACTGCGAAGACATGTACAGCATGTCCTCGACGCCGTTGATCTGCTCTTCCAGCGGCGAAGCCACCGTCTCGGCAATCACCTTGGGGTTGGCGCCCGGAAACTGCGCACGCACCACCACCGACGGCGGCACCACTTCCGGGTACTCCGAGATCGGTAACTTGAACATCGATATGGCGCCAATCAGGAAGATCAGCACCGACAGCACCCCCGCGAAGATGGGGCGGTCGATAAAGAATTTAGAGAGATTCATCTTGGTCTCTGCCTGCGTTGGCGTAGCGGCTCCCCTGGCGGCCCGCCGAAGCGGGCGCCATCCACATCACGGGGAGCGCTGGAGTTGTCTGGCTGTGCTGGTTGCTCGGGTCCGGGGATCAGATCACGGGCTTGCCGTCGTCGCCTTCGGCACTGGCCTTGCCGCTGGCGGCCTGCTTGCGGTCGGGCGTGGTGCCGCGCGGTTCCAGTTCGCTGCGGAAGGCCATGGCCACCGGCTTGGGCTGGACCGTGTCGCCCGGGCGCACGCGCTGCAGGCCATTGACGACGATGGTCTCGCCCGGCTTCAGGCCCTTGCGCACCACGCGCAGGCCGTCATGGTTGGGCCCCAGTTCCACTTCGCGGTAGACCAGCTTGTTGGTCTTGTCGACCACCAGCACGAACTTCTTGCCCTGGTCGGTGCCGACGGCGCGGTCATTGACCAGCACCGCCGCATGCGGCGCGCCGCCGCCCAGCTTGACCTTGGCGTACAGGCCCGGCAGCAGGCGTCCGTCTTCGTTCTGGAACACCGCGCGTACGCGGATGGTGCCGCTGCGCGGGTCCAGGCGGTTGTCGACCGACTGGATCTTGCCCTCATGCGGATTGCCGTCCTCGTTGGCCAGGCCCAGGTAGACCGGCAGGTTGGGCTGGCCACCGCCGGCACCCGGCGCGGTGTAGCGCAGGTAGCTCTGCTCGTCGATCTCGAAGCTGGCATAGACCGGCGACACCGATACCACCGTGGTCAGCGCCGGCGAGGCCGCGCCCGGTGCCACCAGGTTGCCGACGGTGATCTCGGCGCGCGACACGCGCCCGGCCACCGGCGCGGTGATGCGAGTGTAGGCCAGGTTCAGGCGTGCGGTTTCCAGCTGCGCCTGCGCGGCGCGCACGTTGGCACCGGTTTCGCGGGCCGCGTTGATGCGCTCGTCGAACTCGCGCTTCGAGATGGCGTTGTCATCCAGCAGCCGCTGGGCGCGCGTCTGTTCGCTCTGCGCGTGGGCGGCGCGCACCTGCGCCGCGGCCAGCGCGGCGTCGGCACGGGCGACTTCCGCGGCATAAGGACGCGGGTCAATGGTGAAGAGCGGATCACCCTTCTTCACCAGCGCGCCTTCGCGGAAGTGCACGGCGTCAATGGTGCCGCCGACGCGCGGACGGATCTCTACGCGCTCCACGGCCTCGATCCGTCCGGAGAACTCGTCCCACTCGGTGATGGTCTGGCCGACCACAGCGGCCACTTCAATCGCCGGCGCGGGCGGCGGGGTGTTGGCATGAGCTTCACCGCTATGCCACGGGCGCAGGATCGAGCCGGCCACGCCGGCGCCCAGCACCAAGACGATGGCGAGGGCAATCAGGGTACGTCGTTTCTGCTGCTGCATTTCTCAAACTCCTGGATCGGGTTTTCTTCAACCGGAAAAGCAAATGGCCGAACGCCGCCTGCCGGTCCGCGTGGGCTGACCGGAACCATGGCCAAACTGATGGTCGGACTTAGGACCGCTTGCGTATTGCGGCGGTCCTGGCTCTGGCCGAAACAGAGCCGGCTGGCGGTTGTCTGGAGCGGCTCAGCCGGCGGGCTTGGCTCCAGGCCGGCTGGCGTTGGCGTCAGCGCGGCGTTCAGTCAGGGATGAGGTATCGTCGGCCGCGGCCAGACATCGCCGCAGGAACCGCGCACCTTCGTCGACCCATGCCTGACAGCTGTCATGGGCCTCTTCCACGCCGTCGCCGCAGGCGCCGGGCATGATCATGGCCTGGGCCGGCACACCGGCCTTGGCCAGGCGCCCGGCGAAGGCTTCGCCCTCGGCACGCAGCGCGTCGTATTCAGCCACCTGGACCAGCGTGGGCGGCAGCCCGGCCAGGCGCGAGGCCAGCGCCGGGGCGGCATACGGATGCACCGTATCCGCCGGCGTCGGCAGGTAGTCGCGATAGTTGTCGGCCAAGCGCCGCAGGGTGTCCATCGGCACCTGCCCGCCGTCGAACCCCGCGCAAGAGGCATGCTGCAGGCACGGGTCCGTCACCGGGCGGATCAGCCATTGCCCGCGCGGTTGCGCGGTGCCGCGGTCGCGCAGCATCTGCGCCAGCGCGATCGCCAGGTTGCCCCCGGCCTCCTCGCCCACCAGCGCAAAGCGGGTCTTGTCCAGCTTCAGGCGCCGGGCATTGCGCAGCACCCACTGCACCGTGCTGTGCGCGTCCTCCGGCGCCGCCGGGAACGGATGGTCCGGCGCCAGCGAATACGCCGGCGTTACCACCACCGCCGGCACCGTGGTGGCCAGGTCCTGCACCAGCTTGCATGCGTGTTCCAGGCCGCCTTCGACAAAGCCGCCGGCATGCAGGTACACCAGCCAGGGCAGCAGGGGCGCGCCCTCGGCACCCGGCGCCGGATAGCCCGCCGGGTAGCACACCCGCACCAGGATCTCGCGCCCGTCGCTGGTCACCGTATGCTCGGCCACGCGCGCCTGCCCCTGCCCGGCTGCCGTGGGGGCAGTGGCGGCGCTGGCTGCATCAGGGCGTTGGCCTGGCTTCTGGGACATGGCATTGGCGCACGAAAGAAACAATGCGCTTGAGTGTTGCGATGCAACGGATTATGGTGATTGACGAGGATGGGATAAAGCGAGAGATCGCCAATGCACTGTTCCGGGATTGGAATAATCTCAAACCGCCTCGTCATGCCACTGAAACGGCATATCCCCACGCATGACAAGGTCTTGGATTTTGTGATTCACTGCGGCTCTCGGCACGCGTGGCGGTCTGCCAGGCCGGTGCGCGCCCGATCAGAATCCATGCCGGAACCCGCGCCCAGCCAGCGCGCAGTCCCAGTACCAGCCAGCCCGCAGACTCCCCACAACAACAACCAGCATGGCCACGTGCGTCACGAGCGCGCGCGGCACGCCGTTCGGATCTATCGTCGGAACCTCATCATGGACCGTCTCGTATCAATGCAGGCATTCACCCGGGTCGTGGACGTCGGCAGCTTTGCGCGCGCCGCGGAATCGATGGACTTGCCCAAGGCCACGCTGACCCGCCTGATCCAGAACCTGGAAACCCACCTGGGCGTCAAGCTGCTGCACCGGACCACGCGCCGCATCAGCGTGACCAACGACGGCGCGGCCTATTACGAACGGTGCGTGCGCATCCTGGCCGATGTCGAGGAGGCCGAGCAGTCGCTGACGCGGCAGAATAACTCGCCGCGCGGCACGCTGTCGGTGGACACCACCGCGGGGCTGGCGCAGCTGGTGCTGGTGCCCCACCTGCATGAATTCTTCCAGGCCTACCCGGACCTGAAGCTGAACCTGACCATCAACGGCAAGCCGATCGACCTGCTGCAGGAAGGCGTGGACGTGGTGCTGCGCGTGGGCACGCCGGTCGAGGAATCCATGGTGGCCCGCCGCATCGGCCATGTGCAACTGGCGTTCTACGCCTCGCCGATCTACCTGAACCGCTTCGGCACCCCACACGACCTGGCCGAGCTGGCCCAGCACAAGGCGGTCAATTTCCTGTCCAACCGCACCGGCCGTGAGATGCCGTGGCCCATGGCGCGCGGCATGGAGCGCAGCGAGGTGTTGCTGCCATCGGCCATTTCCACCAACGATGCCGATGTCTACATGGGCTGCGCGCTGGAAGGCCACGGCGTGGCACGGGTCTCGCGCGCCATGGCCGAGCCCTATGTGGCCAGCGGCCGGCTGGTGGAGATCATGACCGACTGGCAGACCGAAGAACTGCCGATCTCGGCGATGTATCCGCAGAACCGGCACCTGTCGGCCAAGGTGCGGGTGTTCGTCAACTGGGCAGCGGACCTGTTCTCGCGCCACCCGCACTTTGGTGCGGCACAGCAGCGGCTGGCGGTCGCGGCCTGATGGCGTGATAGGCTAGTGGCCGCAGTCTAGTGCGGTATGTAGGACAAAACCGGAAATCGGCCTGGCGCCGGCCAGCCTATACTGTTTTTTCCGAAATCACGACAAGAAGAGGAGTCCGATGAAACAAGTGCTTACCCCCCTGGCGGCCTGCATTGCAGCGACCATTGCACTGGCCGGCTGCGCCGGCTCCGGCAAGACCTCCTCGTCTGCAGCCAGCGCGTCCGGCGCCAGCACCAGCACCAGCGCCAGCGCCAGCGCTAGGGCGACGGCCACGCTCCAGCCCAAGAGCGGCACCAATACCGCCGGCACCGTGAACTTCCAGCAGCAGCCGGGCGGCGTGATGATGACCGCGGCGATCACCGGCCTGCCGCCCAGCTCGGTGCACGGCTTCCACGTCCATGAGAAGGGCGACTGCTCGGCGCCTGACGCGATGAGCGCGGGCGGCCACTTCAACCCGACCGGCAAGCCCCACGGCCAGATGACCATGCCCGACCACCACGCCGGCGACATGAACAACGTCACCGCGGACGCCAACGGCAACGTGCGCGTCAGCATGCTGCTGCCGGACCTGACCGTTGGCACGGGCGCCAACGGCGTGATCGGCCGCGCGGTGGTGGTACACAAGGACCCGGACGACTACAAGACGCAGCCGACCGGGAATGCGGGCGGGCGGATTGCTTGCGGCGTGGTGGCGGCTTCGTGATCGCGTCACAAACGGCCGGCGGGCTTTGACAAGCCCGCCGGTGTTCTCCCTCGGCAGCGACAATCACTCGCTGCCTCAATACCCCTTGAAATTCGCATTCACCCGCTGCCGCAGGTAATCCCCCGCGCTGATCGGCGGATACTTGCCGCCGGGCCCTTCGATCATCGCACTGCGGTTGGCCTGGCAGAAGAACGCCATGCTGTAGCGCGGACCCATGTATTCATCCGGCGCGGGATTGCGCACGCGGTGGAAGTTCGACGGCAGCCGGTCGTCGCTCCAGCGCATCAGCATGTCGCCGATATTGCAGGTGATGACTTCCTCGTCCGGCTCGATCGGGGTCCATGCCTGCGCCTCCATCTCCTTGCCGGGGCAGACCTGCAGGCCGCCCTGGCCGGGGCGCTGGAACAGCAGCGTCAGGCAATCGAAATCCGTATGCGCGCCGGCGCGCCAGAGGTCCAGCTTGTCGCGCAGTTCGGGCGGGATCGCGTAGTAGTGCAGCAGCCGTAGCGTGCTCTGGTAGTCCGGCGCCCGCGGATCGTGCGCCTGCGTGAAGAAGTCGCTGGCAAAGCCGAGCTTGCCGGCAAAGCACGACAGCACCTTCATGCCCACCTCCCAGCATTGCGCCTCGAAGGCAAGCATGGTGGCGCGGAAGCCTTCCAGTTCGTCATCGCCGGGCCACAGCCCGGCCATATGCGGGCGCGTGATCTGGTAGGACTCCTTCTGGTCCGGGGTGCCGGTCGAGGGGCGCACCTGCGCGCGGCTTTCCCAGCCGGCGTTGTTGGCCTTCTGCAGCGGGTATTGCGCCTTGACGGCGTCGGGCAGCGCGAAGAAGTGCTCGGTCATGGCGAAGGCTTCGCGCACCCTGGCCAGGTCGATGCCGTGGTTGGCGATCTGGAAGAAGCCGACGTCGACCGATGCCTTCCACAGTTCATCGGCGATTTGCGCCTTGCGCCGCGCGTAGTCGGACAGGTCGATGCGGCGGATCTCGCGCTGGCGGGTTTCCGAACCGAACGCGCCCATGCGCGATTCGCGGTGGAGTTCGGCCAGGGCGTAGGCGGTGTCTGGTTGGCTCATGGTGTTCCTTGTGCAATGCGGGTCAGGGATTGGCCCCTCGCCGGCACAGGCAGACCACCCATGGCAACGCACGCCGGGACAACGCGCTCCTGAGGTCGCCTGTGCCAGCCTGCGCGATGGCGAGGGGCACGGACTTCAAGAGCAATTCCCGGCCATCCGGCGTGCGTCTGCGACGCGCCGCGGGGATGGTGAACGCTTCTACTCTTGCCTGAGGTTATGCAGGTTCCGGGCCAGGGGTTTTGCACCGGGATCGCAGCATTGCGCCGGGGATTGCGCTGTGATGGCGCATGCCGGGCAACGGCTTGGTGCATGGCGCCGCGCAGCGCCCGGCACGGATCCTGCTGAAACCGCAACGGAGTAGAAGCGTTCAGCGGCACGCCGCCCGGAAATTGCTCCCGATGATGTGCACGGTCCCCGCGCATGCCCTGGCCGCATGCCGGCGCGGCGTGGTGCCGGCGTCTCGGGAGGCCACGCTCTCCTTCTGCACCCGCGCCAGCCGCCCGCGCACGCATCGTCCAGTGACATTCGTTCCGGAGAAAGACATGCGTCGCCGTTCCTTCCTGCGCGCCACTGGCGCCACCGCCCTGCTTGCCGCCGCCCCGTTCGCGGTGCCCCATGTCCGCGCGGCGGGCTCGCTGCAGAAGTTCAAGTTCAATCTCGGCTGGAAGGTGGAAGCCTCGGGCGCGGGGTTCCTGCTGGCGCACCAGCGCGGCTACTACAAGGACGCCGGGCTCGACGTCACCATCGATACTGGCAACGGCTCGGCTTCGGCCATCAGCCTGGTCGCGGGCGGCGCCTATGACTGCGCCTCGGCCGACCTGGCGGCGATGATCGAATTCAACACCACCAACCCGTCCGCCGCGCTCAAGGCGGTGGCCATCCAGTACGACCTGAATCCGAACGCGATCCTGGTGCGCAAGGGCAGCGGCATCGTCAGGCCCGCGGACCTGGCCGGCAAGTCCATCCTGGGCCAGCCGTTCAATGCCTCGCGCAAGCTGTTCCCTGTCTTCGCCAGGGCGCAGGGCTTCGACCCCGGCGGCGTGAAGTGGGAGAGCGTCACGCCCGATATCGGCGACACGCGCTTCGTCAAGGGCGACTTCGATGCCGCCGCCTATTTTTTCTTCACCGGCCTGCTGAACCTGAAGGCGCGCGGCATGGGGCCAGAGAAGATCACGGTGTTCCGCTTCTCGGACTATGGCATGAAGTCCTACGGCAACGGGCTGGTGGCCAACCGCAAGAGCATGACATCCGATCCGGAGGTGATGAAGGCCTTCGTCAAGGCCTCGACCCGCGGCTGGCTCGACGCCATTGCCGATCCCGCCGCGGGCGGTGCCGCGGTCAAGGCGCGTGAGCCGCTGGCCGACCAGGCGCTGGAGACGGAGCGCCTGCGCCTGATCGTCGACGGCACCATGAAGACGCCCGACACCCGGCGCGACGGCTGGGGCGCGGCCACGCCGGCACGGCTGCAGGCAACGCTGGATGAAACCGTCGGCGCCTTCGGCATCAAGGCGCCGCTGACGGTGGCGGACATCTGGACTGACCAGTTCCTGCCCGCGCCGTCGGACCGCCGCCTCAAGGCGTAAGGAGAGCACGCCCGTGTCTATCCCGTCCCTGGCCTGAGCGATGCGCCGGAGCCCGGTGGCGCCCCGCCACTTCACGCTCCCGGTGCGTAATTAAGCCCGCCGCCCGCGCGGCATGGCAACATGACGGAATTGCCGTAACGATCAGGACCCCGCGAGGGGTCCGCAAGGACCCGTCATGCCATCGCCGACAGACGCCGCGTTCGCCCCCCACCGCCGCCTGCGCGCCAATTCGCTGCTGCTGTGCTGCGCTGCCCTGCTCGGCGGCTGCGCCTTGCCGCCGCTGGATCACCGCACTGAATCCTCTGCGCTTACGCCTGCCGAATCCCAGGCCACGCCGCTGGGCCAGGCGGTGGCCGGCGAAGTGACGCGCCATCCGGGCCTGAGCGGCATCCATCCGCTCGAGAATGCCTACGCCGCCTTTGCGGCGCGCGTGCATCTGGCACGCACCGCGCAGCGCACGCTCGACGTGCAGTACTACATCTGGCGCGACGACCTGACCGGCACCCTGTTGCTGGAAACGTTGCATGAAGCCGCCGACCGCGGCGTGCGCGTGCGCCTGCTGCTGGACGACAACGGCATCGCCGGCCTGGACGAATTGCTGGCGGCCATGGACGCGCATCCGCAGGTCGAGGTGCGGATCTTCAACCCGTTCGTGATCCGCCACCCCAAGACGCTCAATTTCCTGACGGATTTCCGGCGCCTGAACCGGCGCATGCACAACAAGTCCTTCACCGCCGATGGCGTCGCCACCATCATCGGCGGGCGCAATGTCGGCGACGAATACTTCGGCGCCACCAATGGCGTGCTGTTTGCCGACCTCGACGTGATCGCCGTGGGCCCCGCCGCCGGCGACGTGGCGCACGATTTCGACCGCTACTGGTCCAGTGCGTCGGCCTACCCGGTGGACCGGCTGGTGCCGCCCGTCAGCGTGGAACGGCTGCAGGCGCTGGCCAGCAATGCCCGCGCCGTCGAGCAGAATCCGGCTGCCACCGCCTACCTCGCCGCAGTGCGCGACCTGCCCGACGTGCAGCGGATGCTGAACGGCACGCTGCAGTTCCAGTGGGCAACAACGCGCATGGTCAGCGACAACCCCGCCAAGGCGCTCGGCGAGGCGTCGCGCGACACCATGGTGGCGCACCAGCTGCGTGAAATCCTGGGCGACCCGCAGCGCGAGCTTGACCTGGTCTCGCCCTACTTCGTGCCATCGACGGGCGGCACGTCCTATTTCGCCGATATGGCAAAGCGCGGCGTGGCGGTGCGCGTGCTGACCAATGCGCTGGAAGCCACCGACGTGGCCGCCGTGCATTCGGGCTATGCCAAGCGGCGCAAGGCGCTGCTGGAAGCCGGCGTGGACCTGTATGAGCTGCGGCGCTCGGCCGCGCCCGGCAAGAAGGAAGAGCGCGCCGGCCCCTTCGGCAGCTCGGGCTCCAGCCTGCACGCCAAGACCTTTGCCGTCGACGGCACCCGGGTCTTCGTGGGCTCGTTCAATTTCGACCCGCGCTCGGCCACCATCAACACCGAACTGGGCTTCGTCATCGACAGCCCGGAGCTGGCTGGCCGGATCGAATCCACCTTTGCCAGCGTGGTGCCGAGCGCGGCCTACCAGGTCAGGCTAGATGAAACCGGCAAGCTGTACTGGCTGGAACGGCGCGACGATGAAGTCATCCGCCACGACACCGAGCCGAACACCAGCTGGTGGCGCCGGCTAAGCATCTGGTTCATGTCGATTCTGCCGATCGAGTCGATGCTGTAGAACGGGTACCCGGGAGCGCGGCCCGTCAGATCTGGTCGAGCAGGCTGCGCACCACATCGGCCAGCCGGCCGGCGCGCTGGCGCCCCTTGGTGTCCAGCGCCATGCCGCTGCCGCCGGCAAGCGCCTTAAGGCCAAACAAGGCATCGCCAACGTCACGCCAGGCTGGATAATCGGCATGGATTTTTTCCAGCGCGGCGGCGCCGGCGGCCACCTGCGCGGGTTCGGGCGTGCGGCCGGCGGCCAGGTCTTCCAGTGCCGTGGCCGCGTCCAGCAAGCCTTTGCGGTTCATCTCCGTCTCCCCCTGCAATCTCTCTTTTGTCATGGCCGCCGCATGCGGGCAGCCATGACACTGTAGCAGGCTTGCCGGGAGAGGCAACCAGGCGCTGGCAGCGCAGGCCTGGCGGCACCGCCTCAGTTGCGCCCGATATCCTGCAGGATGCGGGTCATCAGGTACAGGCGCGGCACGATCGAGTCCAGTTCGATGTACTCGTCGCGGGCGTGATAGCCGAAGCCGGCCAGCCCAAAGCTTTCCACCACCGCGGGCTTGCCCGAGCGCGCGGCATAGCTGGCGTCAGTGGCGCCGCCGGTGCCTTCGGCCAGGGCCAGCGTGCGGCCGTCCAGCTCGGCGTAGATCTCTTGCGCGCGCTTGGCCAGCGCGCGGCCGCGCGCGTCGGCCACGAACGGCGGGCGGCCCTCTTCCATCGTCACCGTGGTCTGCGTCTCCGGCACCAGCTGGCTGGACTTGGCCTTTTCCTGCAGCGCCACCTTCAGCTTCTCGGCAGCGCCGGCCGCGGTGGTGCGCACATCGCCGTAGGCGACAGCGCTTTCCGGGATCTGGTTGCGCACCGTGCCGGCCTGCGCCTGGGTCCAATTCAGCTGCGAGCCCGGCACCTGGCTGGCGGTGTCGCGCGTCTGCTGCAGCTGGTGGGCGAGTTCGATCAGCGCATTGCGGCCGCGCTCCGGCGCGGCGCCGGCGTGGGATGCGCGGCCCTTGACCTGCATGGTGGCAGTGGCGGTGCCAGAGGCACCCAGCAGCAGCGACTCGGCCTTGACCACATCCTTGGCCGCGGTGGGCTCGCACGACAGCACTACGTCGTGCTGCGCGGCCAGCGCGTCAATGGCTTCGCCGGAGCCGACCGAGCCGACCTCTTCGTCAGGGTTGAACAGCACCGTGATCTGCGCGTAGTCGCGCCAGCCCTGGTTCTTCAGGATCTCCAGCGAATGCAGGATCACGGCGATGCCGCCCTTGTCGTCGGCAATGCCCGGCCCGTAGAGCCGGTTGCCTTCCTCGCGGATGGGCTGCGTGGCCAGCGTGTTTTCCGGGTACACCGTGTCCATGTGGGCGATCAGCATGATGCGGCGCTTGCCGGTACCGGTGAAGGTGGCCTTGACCATGGTGCCCGGGCCCTTGGTGACCGGCATGCGTTCAACCTTCGCGCCCAGCGCCTTCAGGCGCTTCTCGGTATAGCCGGCCATCTGCGCCAGCCCCTTCGCGTTGGCGCTGCCGGATTCGATCGTCACCATCTCCTTGAGCGACTGCACCAGCGCGGGCTGGGCCGACTGCGCGGCGGACAGCAGCGCGGCGTCGGGCTGGGCGGCACTGGCCAGGGTGCCGGCCCCGGCAAGCGTCAGGGCGGCGGCAACGGCAACGTGGCGAACGGAAAACGGCATGGAATCTCCTCGGATTGGTCTTGTTGGTGCCATGCCCCGGCGCACGGGCAGCGCCACGGCACAACTGCACGATGCTAGCCCTTGCCAGAACCTTAGGGGAGGATCAATATCGCCAATCCGGATGCCGATCCCGCCACGGCATCCTGCCAACTCCTCGCGCCATGCACCCGACCACGCCCCCAGGCATGCCAGCCGCCATCGAGCAGCCGTCACAGAACATCCCGCTGCATGTCCGCCTGCTATGGCTGCCGCAAGCCATGCCGGGCAGCCTGTTCACCACGCTCGACGTGCTCCGCACCGTGGCCGGCGTCGCCAGCCTGCAGCGGCCCGACGCCGCGCCCACGCTGAGCTGGCAGCTGTGCGGCAGCAACGGGCGCACGCTGGCGGCGGACCTGCCGGGGCTGGTGTCCTCCACCCGGCGCGCACGGGCCGCGGACCGCCGCACGCTGCTGGTGATCCCGGCCCTGCTGGCCAGCAATGCGCTGCAGCTGGGCGAGATCGTGCAGCGCGATGCCGCGGCGCTGCGCCTGGTGGAACGCCATGCGCAGGCCGGCGGCTGGATCGCGGCGTGTTCGTCGGGGATGGTCTTTCCGCTGCAGCTGGGGCTGCTCGACGGCGCCAGGACCGGCGCGCCGTGGATGTACCAGAGCTGGATGATGCGCCAGTATCCGCATTGCGACCTGGGCAGCGACCAAGCCATGAGCGTGCACCAGCGTGTGTTCTCGTGCGTGGCGCCGGCGCTGCAGGTGGAATTCATGCTGCGCGTGCTGGGCCACCTGCACGACCCGGACCTGGCACAGGCGGCGTCGCGGCTGATGCTGTTCCAGCCCGAGCGCCAGCGCAGCGTGCCGGCGCTGGTGTCGCAACGCTGGCTCAGCCGCACCGCCGACAGCCCGGTGTATCGCGCCATCCAATGGCTGCAGAAACATGTGTCCGAGCCCTACAAGCTGGCCGCGGTGGCCCAGGCGGCCGCGGTCAGCGAACGCACGCTGCTGCGGCATTTCCGTCAGGTCACCGGGCTGAGCCCTCTGGACTACCTGCACACCCTGCGCGTGGAACGCGCGCGCATGCTGCTGGAAGTCACGCTGCACGGCACGCAGGGCATTGCCGAAGCCTGTGGCTACAGCGACGCCGCTGCGTTCCGGCGGCTGTTCCAGCGCACCACGGGCATGTCAATGTCAGACTATCGCGCCCGCTTTGCGCTGCGGGCGCGGCGACGCTACTGGCGCATGGAAGATGCGGCGGTACGGCGCGGCACCGGGGAGTGACCGCGCCCAGGGCAGCGCTCAGGTGCGCAAGGCGATGTGGTTGACCACGTTCTCCACGCCCTGCACGTACCATGCGTCGCGCTCGGCCTGGCGCCGCGTGTCCTCGCTGGTGACGCAGCCTTCCAGCGTCACCACGCGGTTCTCGGTATGCACGCTGACCTGGCCGGCATCGACGAAGGGATCGGTCTCCAGCACCAGCATCAGTGCCTCGGTGATTTCATCGTCGCGGTCGGCTTCGGCGGGCGCCACCACCAGTTCATTGACCACGCAGCGGCAGCCGCGCGACCACCAGGCCAGCACCCCTGCCAGGCGCATGTGCGACAGGCTGATCACCTGCCCCCACAGCGTTACCACGCCGTCGTGCACTTCCACTTCAATCCAGCCGCTGCGTTCGCCCACGGCTTCGCGCATGGCCTCGGGCTTGCCCTTGACGCGCGCGCAGATCTTGCAATTGCGGAAATCGATGGCATTGAGCAGGCGCTCGCACACCGCGTCGCGCAGTTCGCCGTCGCCGACCTGCATGCCGCCGTCGGCCACGCGCAGGTGATCAATCACGCTGGTTACGCCGTCCACGCGCCGCACCGTCGCCGCGGCCCGGGTCTTGTCGACGATATCGGCCACCTCGCCTTCCAGGATCAGCGCGCCGTCGGAAAGCCGCAACTGGATGGTAGGATGGAGGACATGACCCTGATAAGGCACATGCGCCAAGGCTGCGCGCGCCTGCGTCAGCACCGCTTCGCTACTCTGCATTTTGTTCGCCTCGCCCGATTGGTCTGGAGATGGAAGACGCGCGCCCCTGCCTGCAGGCGCGCCTGGCGCGGCGCCGCAGGCTCCTTCACCCCCGGGGCCCTGGCAACCGCTTCCTCATTATAGGAAGCGGTCCGGGAACGGCTCGGCTCTCAGGCAGCGGCTGCCTCGCGCGCACGGGCCACTTCCTGGTTGCGCAGGATAAAGCGCTGGACCTTGCCGCTGGGGGTCTTGGGCAGTTCGGCGACGAACTCGATCTCGCGCGGGTAGGCATGGGCGGCCAGGCGCTTGCGCACGTGCTGGCGCAGCGCCTCGGCCAGTTCCGGCGCGGCGCGATATTGCGGGTCCAGCACGACAAAGGCCTTGATCAGCTCGGTGCGCTCCGGATCGGGCTTGCCGATCACCGCGGCCTCGACCACGGCCGGGTGTTCGATCAGCGCGCTTTCCACGTCGAACGGGCCCACGCGGTAGCCCGAGGTGGTGATGACGTCGTCGGCCCGGCCGATGAAGCTGATGCTGCCGTCGTCGTTCAGCTCGGCGGAATCGCCGGTCAGGTAGTAGCCGCCGGCAAACCCGCTGGTGGACGTGCCGTGATAGCCGCCGAACCAGCACATCGGCGAGCGCTTCAGGTCCAGCGCCAGCGTGCCCGGCTGGCCCGGCGGCAGTTCACGCTGTTCATCGTCCACCACCACCACGCGGTGCCCAGGGCTGGCAAAGCCGGCCGCGCCCATGCGCACCGGATGCGCCAGCGCATGGTGGTTGCACAGCACCATGCCCAGCTCGGTCTGGCCGTAGTGGTCGTGGATGGTCACGCCCAGTTCGCTGGCGAACCAGCGGATCACTTCCGGGTTGAGCGGCTCGCCCGCGCTGCTGACGGCGCGCAGCCGCCCGCGCAGCGGGCCTGACACGGCCTCGCCCGCGGCGATCAGCAGCCGGTATGCCGTGGGCGAGCCGGCCAGGTTGGTGATGCCGTACTTGCGGATCACACGGCATGTGCTCTCCACGGTGAACGGGCCATCATAAAAGGTGGTGGGATGGCCCAGCGCCAGCGGGCCCGTGACCGCGTAATACAGGCCGTAGGCCCAGCCCGGATCGGCCAGGTTCCAGAAAGCATCTTCCGCGCGCAGGTCGACCGCGTCGCGCATATAGCCGGCAAACGCGGCGATGGCCTTGAGCGGCACCAGCAGCGGCTTGGCCGGGCCGGTGGTGCCGGAGGTGAACATCATCAGGAAGGGGTCGTCGCCCCGGCGCGGCACCGGCTCGAACGACGCCGGCTGGCGTTCCAGCTCGGCCCAGAAGCTGAAGTCGCCGCGCACCAGGCCGCGGCCCTTGTCGCCGGCCACGGTGACGATGGCGGGACAGCCATCCACGTCATCCAGCTTGGGGCGGTTGGCGCCATCGGTGACCACTATCTTCGCGCCGGACGCATTGAGCCGGTGCTCGATGGCCTTGGGGCCGAAGGCCGTGAACAGCGGCTGGTACACCGCGCCGGCGCGCCAGGTGCCGAGAATCGTCACCAGCAGTTCCGCATTGCGCGGCAGCAGGCCCGCCACGCGGTCGCCCGGCTGCACGCCCTGCGCCTTCAGGAAACCGGCAAACTGCGCGGACAGTGCCTGCAGCTCGGTAAAGGTCCAGCTGCGCGAATTGCCGTCGCGCCCTTCCCAGAACAGCGCGATACGGCCGGGCAGCGCGTGCCGGTCGCAGCATTCGACGCAGGCGTTCATTGCCTCGAGGCTGCCGTGCAGCTGCCGTGCCACGGCGTCGTCATAGGAAAATCCGTCGAAGGCTTGGGCGTAGTCGCGCATGGTGTCTCCTGTATTCCGGCTTGTGCCTTTTGGTAGGTGGCCAGTGCGCGCGGCATGGCGGCGCGCAGCGGCTGCCGCAAGAGTGTGCGCGAGCGCCAGGGGAGCAGGCAATAGCCGATTCCGCCAGCGCCGCTGACGGTTTTTGCCATTCCTGCCGTGAGCCCTGAGGCACCCCGAGCCACCCTTGACGCGGCACCGCCCGGCGCCGACGATACGGGCATCACCGCCAGGAGACAGCGCATGTGCACCAACTACGCCCCGGTCCAGCGTCGGATCCTGCGCGAAATCTTCGGCGTGGAACCGCCGCCGGGGATGTACAAGGCTGAAACCTATCCGGACTACGCGGCGCCGATCGTGCGCGCCGCCGACGATGGCGCGCGCAGTGGCGCACTGGCCTCGTTCGGCATGGTGCCGCGCCCGCGCATCCCGCCCGGCGCACGGCGCTTTGACACCACCAATGCCCGCAGCGAGACCGTGGGCGAGCGCCCCGCCTTTGCGCGCTACTGGCGCCAGGGCCAGTTGTGTCTGGTGCCGGCCACGGCGTTCTATGAGTTTGCGTATCCCGAAGATGCAGTGCCCGGCGGCACGTCCGGCAAGCCGGTGCGCTGGCGCGTCTGGCTACCCGGCGAGCAGGCCTTCGGCATCGCGGGCCTGTGGCGCAGCTGGCCGGACCAGTCGCTGTCCTTCACCATGCTGACCATCAACTCGGCCCAGCACCCGGTGATGCAGCGCTTCCACAAGCCGGGCGATGAAAAACGGTCAGTGGTCATCGTGCCGCGTGAACAGTGGGACGACTGGCTCGCCTGCCGCGATCCCGAGGTCGCGCGCACCTTCCTGACCCTCTTGCCCGCGGACGCCATGCGGGCCGAACCGGCGCCCAAAGTGCAGGGAGCGCCAATCCCCGACTCGGCGTAAGCGCGCCGCTTTCGCCGCCATGGCCGCGGGCTCGCTCCCACGCAAGGCGGCTCAGAAGCGGTAGGTAACGCTGCCCACCACCGTGCGGCGCGCGCCGAAGTAGCAGTCACCGCGCGCCAGGCAGGTGGTCAGGAATTGCTTGTCGAACAGGTTGTTGGCATTCAACGAGACGCGCAGCGGGCCGTGGTCATAGGCGATCATCGCGTCGTAGAGCGTGACGCCGCCCACCCGGTTCTGGTCGGCACCGTCATAGCTGGGACCGACATAGCGCACCCCGCCGCCGGCGACAAAGCCCGGCACGCCAAACAGCCTGAAGCGATAGTTGGCCCACAGCGACGCCATGTTCGACGGCGTGCTCGGCAGCTTCTTGCCCACCTCGGCCGGCGTGCCGTCGATCACGCGCGCATCCAGGTAGGTATAGGTTGCGATCAGGTCCAGTCGGCTGGACAGCGAGGCCAGTGCCTCCACCTCGATGCCGCGTGTACGCGCCTCGCCCACCTGGACCGAATCGGGAATGCCGTTGACCACGCCGGCGGTCTTGCGGTTTTTCTCGCGCATATCGAATGCGGCGATGGTCAACGTGGCGTTCTTGCCCGGCGGCTGGTACTTGATCCCCGCCTCCCACTGCGAACCGCGCAGCGGCTTGAAGGCCTGGTTGGCCTTGTTGAAGCCGGCCAGCCTCTGGAACGACTCGGAATAGCTGACGTACGGGTTGAGGCCGATGTCCGAGCGGTACATCAGGCCGCCACGCTTGGTCAGCTCGCTGTCGTCGCGGCTGGCCGAAGGCGTGTTGTCCTGCGCGGCGCGCGACCAGTCATAGCGCAGCCCCAGCATCAGCAGCCACTTGTTCCACGACAGCTGGTCCTGCACGTACAAGCCGGTCTGCGCATGCGTGGCGGGGTTCAGGTCGCGCGTGCCCGGCAGGGTGAAATTGCCGTAGACCGGGTTGAACACATTAAGCGGCGCGGCCGTGCCCCCCACCCCGGCGCGCCCCGTGATCTCGGCGTGCTGGTAGTCGACGCCGGTCAGCAGTGTGTGCTGGACCGGGCCGGTGCGGAAGTTGGTCTGCGCCTGGGTATCGACCGCGAACGAGTTCAGCGTGGGCTGGTTCAGGTAAACCGTGCGGCGCATCAGCGTATCGCTGCCCGCCACCCAGCCGTGGCCGGCGCCATTGAAGCCGGTCGCGTAGATGCTGCGGTAGTCCACCGTGCTGTGCGAATAGCGCAGGTTCTGCCGCACCGTCACGGTGTCGTTGAACTTGTGTTGGAACTCATAGCCCACCGACGCCTGCTCGGCGTTGTAGCGGTCGAAGCCGAGCTCGCTGATAAACAGGTGATCGGGGATCTGGCCGGCCGGGTTGGCCTGCAGCGTGCCGCGCCAGGGGAAGAAGCCGACCGAGGTCCCGCTTTCATCGCGCTGGAAGTTGGCCAGCAGCGTGAGCGAGGTGTCCTGGCTCGGGCGCCACGTCAGCGAAGGCGCGATCAGGTAGCGGTTGTCCTTGACGTAGTCAACCTGCGTGTCGCTGTCGCGCGCCAGCGCCACCAGCCGGTACAGCCACTTGCCGTCCGCATCGAGCGGGCCGGTCAGGTCGGCCTGCACCTGCTTGCGGTTGTAGTTGCCGAACTGCACGCCGATCTCGCGCGCCGCTTCAGGCTGCGGGCGCTTGCTGACCAGGTTCAGGATGCCGCCGACCGCGCCCTGCCCGAACAGCATCGACGACGGCCCGCGCAGCACGTCGATGCGCTCCAGCGCGTACACATCGGGCCGCACGTTGTTGTAGAAGCCGACCTGGTTCAGCAGGCCGTCGCGATACTGCGTGAAATCCGTGCCGCGGAACTTGCCCCAGTCGCCACGCGCATCGTTGCCGTACGGGCCGGCATAGACCCCGGCGCTGTAGCCGATGGCCTGCTGCACGCTCTGCGCGCCCTGTGCCTCCATCCGGTCGCGCGTGATGACGGTGATCGACTGGGGCGTCTCCATCACCGGCGTGTCGGTCTTGGTGGCGGTGGCGCTGCGTTTTGCCACGAAGCCATGGACCGGGCCGGTGGCGGTTTCGTCGTCACTGCTGGCGCGGACCGTGACGGCCGGCAGTTCAGCCGCCGCGCTGGCCGTTGCCGGCGCAGGCACTTCGCCGGCTTGGGCAAACACGCCGCCCGCCTGCAGGCTCAGCACAAGGGTGGTCAGCGAAAGGCCGCGCGGGGTGACAAGCACGGGGCAGGCAAAGCGCGGCTTTGCCCGCTTGGTGGGGTGGAGATACATCACTCAGGGATCGGAAGGTAGCTACCCCGCAGGCGCGGCGTGGCAAGTGGAAAATCCTGATTACGAATACGACTAATTCTCAATTACAACAGATTGTAGCCTGAATGTGTCAGAAGAGAGACATTTTCTATGGCCCCCTGGACTGCCTGCTGCAGAGTGATCAGTTTTCCGCTTTACTACGATGCCAGGATTAACGCTGTAGCATAAAAATGTCGCACCACCCTATTTCTTGCTGCTACAGTAAATCCGAATGGAAATCGAGTTTGACTTGGCAAAGGACGCTATCAACCAACGTCAACACGGGTTGTCACTGGCCGCCGCGGGGTTGATGGACTTGGTAGCGCCCTGCTGGAGATCGATGACCGCAAGCCATATGGCGAAACCCGCTACATCGCATATGGGCCGATTGGCCGGCGCCTGTATTGCCCGGTATTCACCATACGCGGCAACACGCTACGGGTAATCAGCCTGCGTAAAGCCAACTCCCGAGAGGTGCGAGACTATGAACAGGAAACCTGACCTCACCATGCCGACGCCCGCGGAGGATGCCGCCATTGCGCGCGGCATTGCCGGAGACCCCGATGCGGTGTCGTTGCCGACCGAGCAAATCAAGCGGATGCGCTCGGCGCGCAAGGTACCCGAGCAGGTAGTGGGAAAAGAAAAAGCCGATGCGCTGGTGAAACGCCGTGGCAGGCCGGCCAAGCCGGCTGGCGAGCGCAAGGTCAACCAGACCTTGCGGATCGATCCCGATGTACTGGACGCCTACAAGGCCACCGGCAGCGGATGGCAAACGCTGATGAACGACGCACTGCGCGATTACGCCAAATCGCACCGGATACTGCCGCGGCGCTAAGCCAGACGAAGGAAGCGTCGGGCAGTCCTCAGCCTCAGTGAGCAGCCCCCAAGCCAATCAGCCGGCCTGCAGCCGGCCCAGCAACCGCCGCCCCGCCTCGACCACCGCCGCATCCGGCTGCATCTGGTAGCGCACGATCATGCCTTCGATGCACAGCATGGCTTCCTCGGCCACCGCTTGCGACTGGTCCAGGCCCAGGCGCGTGGCGATGTCGGCGACGAACGCCTCCAGCTCGGCCTTGTGGGCCGCCGCCTGCTCCGCCGCGCGCGCGTCGCCGCCCGCCTCGGCCACCACGTTGATAAAGGCGCAGCCACGGAAGTCGCGGCTGAACCAGTCCGCCAGCGCGTCAGCAATCACGTCCAGGTGCGGGCGCGCGGCAAGCCGGACTTCCACGTCCTGCCGGAACCAGGTCATCCACTCATCATGGCGGCGCGCCAGGAACGCCGAGATCAGCTCGTTCTTGGAGGCGAAATGGCGGTAGAGCGACATCTTGGCGACGCCGGATTCGGCAATGATCTTGTCGATGCCGGTGGCGCGGTAGCCCTCCTGGTAGAACAGGCGGGCAGCGGTGTCGAGGATGCGGTCGCGGGCGGAAGGCGTGGCCATGTTGGCTGCGGAGTCGGTAATGGGAGCGGCCGGACAGCACCCTGCGCCGCCCGGCCTCTATAGGTCGATACTATGACAGACAGACCTGTCTAGCAAACCTGGCCCGCTCAGACCTGCAGCTTTGCCTCCGCATCACGCAGCGCCGTACGCAGGCCCTCTTCCACCACCGGGTGGTAGAACGGCATGCCCAGCATCTGCCCGATCGTCAGGCCCTGCTGGTAGGACCACGCCAGCAGGTGGGCGATGTTCTCGGCACGCGGGCCGGTCCATTCCGCGCCCAGGAAGCGGCCCGAGGCCTTGTCGGCATAGACGTGCATCAGGCCGCGGTTCTTCAGCATCACGCGGCTGCGGCCCTGGTCCTCGAAGCTGACCTCGCCGGTCACGAACGTGCCTTCGGCCAGGTCGGCGTAACGCTGGCCGACCATCGCGATCTGCGGGTCCGTGAACACCACCGCGATCGGCGCGCGGCGGGCCAGCGGCTTCACCTGCGGGTAGCTGGCGGCGTTCTCGCCCGCGGCCTTGCCCTCGTCGGCGGCCTCGTGCAGCAGCGGCAGGATGTTGTTGGCGTCGCCGGCGATGAACACCGGCGCATTGCCGCACTGGAGCGTGCGCGCATCGAACAGCGGCACGCCGCGCGCATCCAGCGCCAGGCCGGCATGCTCCAGGCCCAGGCCGCGAACATTGGGCACGCGGCCGGTGGCGACCAGCGCATAGTCGAAGCGCTCAGTCACGCTGCGGCCTTCGCGGTCCAGGTAGGTCACCACCACCTGGTCGCCGTCGCGGGCCATGTCGGTCACCTTGGCGTCCGGATCGAGATAGAACTCGCCGTTGAAGGTCTTCGCCGCGTAGGCGCGGATCACGGGATCCGTCAGCGGGCCGAGCGAGCCGCTGACGCCGAACACGCGCACCCGCACGCCGAGGCGCGACAAGGCCTGGCCCAGTTCCAGCCCGATCACGCCGGGGCCGAACACCACCACGCTGGCGGGCAGGTCTTCCCAGGCGAACACATCGTCATTGACGATCAGGCGGTCGCCGAACGCCTGGAACGGCGCCGGCAGCATCGGCGTGGAGCCGGTGGCGATGACCACGCGGCTGGCACGCACAATGGTGTGCCCATCCACTTCCAGCGTGGTGTTGTCGATAAAGCGGGCATAGCCGCGGATGCGGTCGGCTTCGGGGATGCTCTCCACGCCGCGCACCACAAAGCCGACAAAGCGGTCGCGCTCGCTGCGCACGCGGGCCATCACCTCGCGGCCGTCGATGCGGACCTGCCCATCCACGTGCACGCCGAACGGCGCGGTGTGGCGCAGTTCGTGCGCGGCCTCGGCGGCAGCGATCAACAGCTTGGAGGGCATGCAGCCCACCCGCGCGCAGGTGGTGCCGTACGGGCCGCCCTCGATGATCACGGCGCGCTTGCCCGCGGCAATCGCGGCACGGTAGGCGGCAAGGCCGGCGGTGCCTGCGCCGATCACGGCGACGTCGGTCTGGATGGTGGTCATGGCGGTCGTTTCCTTTGTCTTGATGGCGTCAAACTGGTGTCAATCAGCGGGCTGGATGGGGCCGCCATGCCGCCGGGCAAGGCGACCCCATCGGGTCCGGCGACTGCCGGTCCCCGGATGGGGGATGGAAGGGGAATCGGCTTACTTGCCCAGGTACTGCTGCAGCGCCTCGGCGCCGCCGATGAGCTTGCCGTTGATAAAGACCTGCGGTGCGGTCATCTCGCCCGACACGGCGCCCAGCACCTTGCCGCGCACCTTGTTGTCCAGCGGCACGTCGATGTAGTCGAAGCCGTTGTCGTCCAGCAGTTGCTTGGCCTTGGCGCAGAACGAGCAGCCGACCTTGGAGAACACCACCACCTGGTCCGGCTTGCGCGCATTCGGCGCGATGTGGGCCAGCATGGTGTCGGCGTCGGAGACCTTGAACGGGTCGCCCGGCTCTTCCGGCTCGATGAACATCTTCTGCACCACGCCGTCCTTGACCAGCATCGCATAGCGCCAGCTGCGCTTGCCGAAGCCCAGGTCGGCCTTGTCCACCAGCATGCCCATGCCTTCGGTGAATTCACCGTTGCCGTCGGGGATCATGGTGATGTTCTCGGACTCCTGGTCCTTGGCCCACTCGTTCATCACGAAGGTGTCGTTGACGGACACGCACAGGATGTCGTCCACGCCGTGCTTCGCGAACACCGGCGCCAGCTCGTTATAGCGCGGCAGGTGGGTCGACGAGCAAGTCGGCGTGAAGGCGCCCGGCAGCGAGAACACGACCACGGTCTTGCCGTTGAACAGCTCGCCGGTGGTGACGGTCTTCCACTCGTTGTCTTCACGCATGCGGAAAGCGACATTGGGAACGCGTTGGCCTTCACGGGATTGCAGCATCAGTTCACTCCTTGGTCTGGATCGGGTTGGTTTCGGCTGCGGGTTGCAGCGAAGGCCCCATTCTGTCGACCGGGATGTGATTTGTACAATTCATCGTTTTAACTACGACGATTGCCTTACGCTATTGATCCGGCATAGCCACTCCCTATTGCGCCGGCAATGGCACCTCATCCGCGCGCACGCAAGAGCATATTTTTTCGGCAAATACCGGCGAGTGCCCTATCATGCGGCATCCACTCAGACTCCCCTTTTTGTCCGCAATGACCCGACCTTGCCGCCTGCCGTCTCTCTGCCGATGGGCCCCGATGCTCGCGCTGTCACTGATGCTGGCGCACCCCGCGCAGGCGCAAACCCTGAAGAAACCGGCCCTGGATGCGCTGGTCTCCGGCACCCGAACGGCAGCCCACGCCGACCTGCAGGCATTCATGGCCGCCGCGGCCAAAGCCGAGCCTTCGGTGGCGCCGGCCGTGGCGGCGTGGCAAGCCCGGTCGCCGCTGGCCGGCGACAACCTGGCCAATATCGGCCGCCTGCTGGGCGTCTACAACCGCGTCCACAACGAGGCCGGGGTGATCGACACCATCGGCAGGATGGTGGCGCTGCGTACCGTGCGCGACGAGAAGGTCCCGCAGCACGAGAACCCCGCCATCATCGAGTTCGGCAAGATGATCGAGGCCATGGCGCGTGACTTCGGGCTGGCCTACCGCAATGTCGACAACCGGGTCTTCGAGGTCACGCTGCCCGGCGGCGCCAAGGATACCTTCGGCATCCTGACCCACGCCGACGTGGTGCCTGCGGTGGCCGAGGAATGGGTGCTGGAGGACGGCACCAAACTGGATCCGTTCCGCATGACGCGCGTGGGCGACACGCTGTACGGGCGCGGCACCATCGACGACAAGGGCTCGATCGCCGCGGTCATGTATGCCATGAAGACCGTCAAGGAAAGCGGCGTGCCGCTGGAGCGCACCATCCGCCTGATGATCGAGACCACCGAGGAAACCGGCGGCGACGGCATGAAGTACTACCGCCAGCACACCACCCTGCCCGAGTACAACGTCGTGCTCGACAGCAAATACCCCGCGGTGGTGGCGGAGAAAGGCGCGGGCACACTGACCGTGTCCTTCGGCATCAAGGCAGCGGACGGCAAGAGCGCGCAGGGCAAGCCCGACTACAAGGGACCGGCCATCGTTGCCATGCGCGGCGCGGCCTCGGCCAACGCCATCCCCGAGACCGCCACCGCGCGCATTGCCGGCGGCGATGCTGCCGCCGTGGCTGCCACGCTGGAACAGGCGCGCGCTGAATTCCTGCACCGCCACACCCCGCGCGGCAAGTTCTCCATCGAAGTGAAGCGCGCCGGCAACGACGTGGAAGTCAAGGTCACCGGCGTCTCGGCGCACGGATCGCGCCCGGAGGAAGGGGTCAACCCGCTGCCGCGGCTGGCGCTGTTCCTGCAGGCCAGCGGCGTGCAATTTGCCGAGAACCATTACCTGAACGCGGTCCGCTACCTGAACGACCTGTACGGGCTGGACTACCTCGGCACCAGGATGGAGGTGGCCTACCGCGACCCGTTCATGGGCCCGCTGACCATGTCGCCCACGCTGGTGCGCGAGCGCGGCGAATACGTCGACGTGGTCACCAACGTGCGCATGCCGCGCGGCCGCACCCCGGATGAGCTGGGCGGCAAGATCACCAAGCGTATTTTCGGCTGGGCCGCCACCCATGGCCCGGTCGAGATCAAGTACGACCAGGGCAACTGGATGGCGCGTGATCCCAAGGGCGCGTGGCTGTCCACGCTGCTGAACATCTTTGGCGATACCACCGGGCTGGAAGCCAAGCCGGTTTCCACCGCCGGCAGCACCACCGCCAAGCTGATGCCCAATGCCATCAACTTCGGGCCGGCCATGCCGGGCAAGAAGTACACCGCGCACAATGCGCGCGAGTACAAGGAAGTTGCCGACCTGAACCTGGATATGCAGATGTTCACTGAGATGCTGGTGCGGATCGGGAACCTGGACAAGATGCAGTAAGGCTGTTCTACCAAGTCCGATTGTTCGCCCCCCTCTCCCACGCGCGGGAGAGGGAGCTGGCTTGCGGTGTTCAGCGAATATCGCCGTACTGATACCCAACAGCCTTACAACCCCAGTTCACTCAACCCCGCATGTTCATCCGGCCGCCGGCCCAGTGGCCAGTGGAACTTGCGGTCCGCCGCCTTCATCGGCGCATCGTTGATGCAGGCATAGCGCCTGCGCATCAGCCCCGCCTCATCGAACTCCCAGTTCTCATTGCCGTATGACCGGTACCAGTTGCCGGAATCGTCGTGCCATTCGTAGGCAAAGCGCACGGCGATGCGGTTGCCGTCGTGCGCCCACAGCTCCTTGATCAGCCGGTAATCCAGCTCCTTCTGCCACTTGCGCTGCAGGAAGGCGACGATGTCGGCGCGGCCGTTGACGAATTCCGCACGGTTGCGCCAGGCGCTGTCGACCGTATAGGCCAGCGCCACGCGCTCGGGGTCACGGCTGTTCCAGCCGTCCTCGGCTGCACGGACCTTGGCAATGGCGGATTCACGGGTGAATGGGGGCAACGGCGGACGGATTTCGGCTTGTGCGGACATGCGGAGACTCCTTTGCTGAAACAGGGTGGATCAGGTGGGAAGAACAGCCTGCTCGTTATGATACAGACCTGTATCATTATTGATAGACAGATCTGTCTTGTCAAGGCAGGCTGTCGGGCAGAATTCAAAAGCAAGACCCGGAGTGCGAGGCGCACGCGGGCGGCCTAAAGTTGGCACCATGCAAGCGAGAGACAGGGGACCCGCGGTGAGCATCAGCCAGATACAACGCCCCGAAATGGCCGTGGCAGGGCCGCGCAGGCCAATACCGCCGGCGCGCGGCACGGCGCGGGGGCGTGGGCACGGAGCCGATATCGCCACCCGCGTCGATGGCACCGACTGGGCGGCCATTGCACGCGAACTCGACGACTACGGCGGCGCCGCGATCCGCGGCCTGCTGTCGGCAGCCGAATGCGACGCGCTTGCCGACGGCTATGCGCAGGACGCGCTGTACCGCTCTCGCATCGAGATGCGCCGGCACGGTTTTGGCCAGGGCGAGTACAAGTACTTCCGCTACCCCCTGCCCGACACCGTGGCCGCATTGCGCACGGCGCTGTATCCGCGCCTGGTGCCGGTGGCCAACCGCTGGAACGCCGCCATGGGCATCGATGTGCGTTATCCCGCCGCGCACGCCGACTATCTTGCCCGCTGCCACGACGCCGGCCAGTTGCGCCCGACGCCATTGCTGCTGCGCTACGGCCCGGGCGACTACAACTGCCTGCACCAGGACCTGTATGGCGAGCACGTATTCCCGCTGCAGGTCGCCATCCTGCTGTCCGAGCCGGGCCGCGACTTTACCGGCGGAGAGTTCGTGATGACCGAGCAGCGGCCGCGCATGCAGTCGCGGGCCGAGGTGGTGACGCTGCACCAGGGCGACGCGGTGGTATTCGCCGTCAGCCAGCGCCCGGTGCAGGGCAGCCGCGGCAGCTACCGCGTGAACCTGCGGCACGGCGTCAGCCGGCTGCACGCGGGCCAGCGCTACACGCTGGGCATCATCTTCCACGACGCCACGTGAGGTATTCCATGACCCGTTCCACACAGCAACCGGAAGCCAGCACCATCGAACGCGACCCGCGCTGGGCCCGCGTGCTGGCGCGCGATCCGGGCGCCGACGGTGCCTTTGTCTATGCGGTCAAGACCACCGGCGTGTACTGCCTGCCGAGCAGCCCGTCGCGCCTGCCGCATCCGGCCAATGTCGAGTTCTTCGACAACGCCGCCGCCGCCGAAGCCGCCGGTTACCGGCCCAGCCGCCGTGCCGCCGCGCCTGCGCTGGCGGCCCAGCATGCAGCCATCGTGGCCGACGCCTGCCGCCGCATCAAGGCCGCCGACACCCTGCCCACGCTGCCCGAACTGGCCAGTGCGGCGGGCGTCAGCCCCTATCACTTCCACCGCCTCTTCAAGGCCGCCACCGGCCTGACGCCGCGCGCCTATGCCGCCGCGCATCGCGCCAGGAAGCTGCGTGAGCAACTGGGCACCAGCGACTCCGTGACCGAGGCGATCTACGACGCCGGCTTCGGCTCCAACAGCCGCTTCTACGAGACCTCGGACGCGGTGCTGGGCATGACCCCGACGCGCTACCGCGCGGGTGGGGCTGACACCGATATCCGCTTTGCCATCGGCCAGTGCTCGCTGGGCGCGATCCTGGTGGCCCAGAGCGAGCGCGGTGTCTGCGCGATCCTGCTGGGCGACGATCCGCAAACGCTGGTGCAGGACCTGCAGGACCAGTTCCCGCGCGCCAACCTGATCGGCGGCGATGCGCAGTTCGAGCAACTGGTGGCGCAAGTGGTGGGCTTTATCGAGGCACCGTCTATCGGCCTGGCGCTGCCGCTGGATGTGCGCGGCACCGCGTTCCAGCAGCGTGTATGGCAGGCCCTGCAGGAGATCCCTGCGGGCAGCACCGCCAGCTATGCCGAGATCGCGGCCCGCATCGGCGCGCCGCGTGCGGTGCGCGCGGTGGCGCAGGCCTGCGCCGCCAACCACCTGGCGGTGGCCATTCCCTGCCATCGCGTGGTGCGCAGCGACGGCAACCTGTCGGGCTACCGCTGGGGCGTGGCGCGCAAGCGCGAACTGCTGGAGCGCGAGGCGCAAGCCTGAGTGGCGCGCGCTCAGCGCGCCACGGCTGCCTGCACCCGAGCCAGGTAGTCGTGGATCTGCGCCACCACCGCCGCGCCCTCACCCACCGCCGCGGCGACCCGCTTGGTCGACCCCGCCCGCACATCGCCGATGGCAAACACGCCCGGCACGCTGGTCTGCAGCGGATACGGCACCGCCGACGCGCAGCCAAGCTCGCCGCCGCCGGTGCGCACGAAGCCCTTGTCATCGACCTCGACGTTGCAGGTGCGCAGCCACGAGGCATTGGGATCGGCGCCGATGAACAGGAACAGGTGCCGCACGTCCATCGTGACCGGGGCCGGGCTTTCCGCCCGGCATTCGTAGCGCACCGAACTGAGCCACCCTTCCCCCGCCAGCGCGCTGATCTGCGCGTGCGTGTGCAGCGTGATATTGGGCAGCGAACCGATGCGGTCGATCAGGTAGCGCGACATGGTGGCGGCCAGCCCCGGCCCGCGCACCAGCATATGCACGTGTGCCGCGTGCGAGGCCAGGTAGACCGCTGCCTGCCCGGCCGAATTGCCGCCGCCCACCAGCATCGCCGGCTCGTTCTTGCACAGCTTGGCCTCCACCGGCGAAGCCCAGTAGTACACGCCGCGACCTTCAAAGTGCTCCAGCGCGGCGATGTCCGGGCGCCGGTACTGCGCGCCGGTGGCAATCACCACGGTGTGGGTCGGAATCATGCGGCCATCGGCCAGCTCCAGCCGGATCGGGTCCGCGCCGCAATGCAATGCCTTGACCTCCAGCGGGATGGCGATATGCGCGCCAAACTTCAGCGCCTGCACGAACGCGCGCCCGGCCAGCGCCTGCCCGGAGATGCCGGTGGGAAAGCCAAGATAGTTCTCGATCCGGGCACTCGCGCCCGCCTGCCCGCCCGGCGAGCGGCAATCGATCACCGCCACCGACAAGCCTTCGGACGCGGCATACACGGCCGTGGCCAGCCCGGCCGGCCCGGCGCCGACCACCACCACGTCATAGACATGGGCCGGATCGAACTCCGGCAACAGCCCCAGGCACGAAGCCAGCTGCCCTTCGTCCGGCGCGCGCAGCACGCGGCCGTCGGCGCAGATCACCAGCGGGAAGTCGCTGGCGGGCGCGTTGGCATAATCGAGCAGCAATGAGCAGTCACGTTCCGCGTCGATATCGATGACCGTATGCGGGTAGCCGTTGCGCCGCAGGAAGGCCTGCAGTGCCACCAGTTGCGGCTCGGTACCGTGGCCGACCAGCACCGGCCCGCTGCCGAATTCGATCAGCCCCACGCGGCGCAGGATCAGCGCGCGCATGATGCGCTCGCCCAGTTCGGCCTCGGCCACCAGCAGGGCACGCAGCCGCTCGGGTGTGATTGAATAGCCCTGGGTATCGGTCACTGCCACGCCGTCGACCAGCGCCGGGCGGCCGCTGAGCGTGCCGACCTCGGCCAGGAAGTGGCCGGGTCCCTGCTCGGTGATCTGGTGTTCGCGGCCCAGGCCGTCGCGCCGCATCAGGCGCACGCGGCCGCTGCCGATCAGGTACATGCCCCGGCCCGTCTCGCCGATGGCAAAGAGCTTCTCGCCCGCGCGCCAGCTCTGTGGCGTGCCAAAGCGCCGCACGCGCGCCATGTCGTCGGCGCTGAGTTGCGGGAACATCTGGTGCCAGCGTGACTCAAGCGTGGAATACGGCGCTTCCAGGCCGCCACCAGCTTCCGGGCCGGTGTCCTCATCCGGTGCCATTGCCTCCGACTGCGAAATCGCCATGCTCCCTCCCCGTCTGGACCCGCGCCTGCCCTGGCGCATCTTCCCGGTTGCCGCCGCGCGGCCTATCGATAGTAGACCGCGGCGCGCAGAATGCGAGGATCGCACGGCGCAGTTGCGGATTGCGCCGGCTTGGGATTGAATGAGCGCCTCGGCGTGTCGGCATTCGCCGTCACCTTCAGCAAAAAACCAGTCTTGATGCAATCCAACCATGATTCCGACGCCAGCCAGACTGGCGACCGTCCCGCCCGTCCGGCATTGCGCCCCCTGACGCCTGTCGAAGGCCGCGTGCTCGGCGTGCTGGTCGAAAAACAGCACACCGTGCCCGATACCTACCCGCTGTCGCTCAATGCGCTGGTCTCGGGCTGCAACCAGAAGACCGCCCGCGCCCCGGTGATGAACGTCAGCGAGGCCGAGATCCTTGAAGCCATCGACGGCCTCAAGGGCCTGAGCCTGGTCTTTGAAGGCAGCAGCAGCCGCGTGCCGCGCTTCGAACACAATATGCAGCGCGTGCTAGCCGTGCCCAGCCAGTCCGTCGCGCTGCTGGCGCTGCTGCTGCTGCGCGGCCCGCAGACCGCAGCGGAGCTGCGCCTGAATACCGCGCGCCTGCACGGCTTTGCCGATATCTCGTCGGTCGAGGCCTTCCTTGACGAACTGGCCAGCCATGCGCCGCCCTTTGTCGTCCGGCTGCCGCGCGCGCCGGGCGCACGCGAAAATCGCTGGATGCACCTGCTGAGCGGCGAAGTGAGCGCCGCAGCGGATGCCGACGATGCCGAACGCACCACCGGCGGCGCCACCGCCTCGCCGGGCGAGCTCGAACAGCTGCGCGCCGAGCAGCAGGCCCTGACCGAGAAGGTGGCGAAGCTGCAAAGCCTGGTCGAACACATGGCCGGGCAACTTGGCATCCCCGTCGACGAGTTTCTCGACTGACACCCCGCCTGCGCCATACCTGACGGTACCGAACACCCCGCTGCCAGACAGCATTGGTGGTTGGTGGATATTGTAGGCGGTTAATTGCGTTATTAGCTTGCGAAGGCGGAGCCACAGACTCAGACCGTAGCGCGGCAGACGACTTGCCGTTCGACCTGCCCGATGGCCCGGATGTCGCCTATGCTTTGCTCAGGACCGCAGACTGGACAGGGAGACCGGCGCAGACATGGACAAGACAGCCTTCGTATTTGCCGGCGGCGGCAGCCTGGGTGCGATCCAGGTCGGCATGCTGCGCGAACTGGTGGCGTGGGGCGTGATGCCCGATATCGTGATCGGCGCCTCGGCCGGCGCCATCAACGGCGCCTACTTTGCCTGCAATCCGGGCGTGGCCGGCGCCGGCCGGCTTGACGCGCTGTGGCGCGGCATCCGGCGTTCGGACATCCTGCCGTGGAGCTGGCGCAGCGTCTGGAGCATGTTCGGCGGCAACCGCGGCCACCTGGTCGAGGCGGCCGGGCTGCGCGCGCTGCTGGCGCAGCACTTCGGGCCGCGGCGGCTGGAGGCAGCGGAACTGCAGCTGCATGTGGTGGCGACCGACATGCAAAGCGGCGACGAGGTCTTGCTGTCCAGCGGCAGCATCGTCGACGCGGTGCTGGCCAGCGCGGCCATCCCCGGCGTGTTCCCGCCGGTACAGTTCGAGGGCCGCACGCTGATCGACGGCGGCGTGGCCAACAACACCCCGGTATCCACCGCGGTCGCACTGGGTGCCACGCGCGTGATCGTGCTTCCCGCGGGCTTCACCTGTGCTGAGCGCCGCCCGCCGCGCGGCGCGCTGGAGCATGCGTTCAACGCGCTCTCGCTGCTGGTGGCGCGCCAGCTCGTGCACGACCTGCAGCACTTCGCCGACCGCGCGCAGATCAGCGTGGTGCCACCGCTGTGCCCGCTCGACATCTCGCCCTACGACTACTCCAAATGCGGCGAACTGATCGACCGCGCCGCGGCCACCACCGCGCAGTGGCTGCAAGGCAAGGGGCTGGACAGCCAGCGCATACCTAGCGCGCTGGCGCCGCATTCGCACGACGAAGCGGCGCCTAGCTGCAGCGCCGACATCCCGGCGTCGGCGCCCCACTGAAGCGGCTGAGCACGGGTTGGAAGTACACGAACGGATTGTGCCGCGACGCATACTGGTCGCCCTTGTACCGGCCCTTGTCGACGCGGACCAAGGCCTGCCCACGCTGCCCGCGCGCCAGGCTGCCCTCTGGCCATTGCTACAATCCGACAGATGTCCACCCAAGCCGAACGCAGCGCCAGCACCCGCCAGTCCCTAATCGACGCCGCCGCGGCCTTGCTCATCGAGCAAGGCTATGCGGCCTTTTCAGAAGCGCGCGTGTGCGAGCTGGCCGGCAGCAGCCGCGGCTCCCTGCGGCACCATTTCCCCGAAGGCCGCTATGACCTGCTGCCAGCCATGCTCACCTGGCTGCTGGAGCGCGAGGCGGCGCGCCTGGCCGCGCTGGGCCCGCTCAGCCCTTCGCTGCGCCTGCACCTGATGCTGCATGTCCTGGCGACCCGCCCACAGCGGCATACCTCGCTGGCCATACTGGAGGTGTGGATGGCAACGCGTGGCGACGCGCGCCTGGCCACGGCCGTGCGTGCGCCGCTGGAGGCCGTGCCGCAGATGCTGTTCGGCCAGCCGCCGGACGCGCCGCCAGAGCCGGAATGGCTGGCGCTGCGCTGTTTCCTGCACGGCGCCACGCTGCACAGCTTTGCACCGGACTATGACGGCCAGGACTTGTCCGCAGCGGTGCGCTGGCTGATGGCGCGCCTGCCGGCCCCGGCCGGGCTGGACGCCTTGCTGGCGCGCATGCACGCGGACTGGTTGTGAAGCGCCGGATCAGGGCAGCCGCGCCAGCAACCGGTCGCCCAGCGTAGGCGGCAGCGCCAGGCGCCCTGCCTTGCCAGGCGCCGCGGCATCGAAGACCACGGCCTGGCCGTCCCAACTGAGCCGCACCGGCCCGCTGCTGTTGAAGGTGCGCTGGGCCAGCACGCGGTTGCGCTCCACGCCGTAGATGCGCAGCAACACCCGCTCCCGGCCCAGATAGCAGTATTCCGCTGCGTACCGCGCAGCAGCATCCAACGACGGCAGGTGCCGGCAGTTATGCGCGCCGGCCCGCTCCCAGGCGCCGTGGCCATAGGCAATGGCGGTCCAGATACCACCGAGCGCCAGCAGCCGCCCCGCGGTGACCCGTGCCAGCCGCTGCGCGCGGGCCTTGCGCCCGTCCGGGGTGGCCAACACGTGCGACACCACGCGATACACCGCCAACCCCAGCAGCAGCATCGTCACCGCCGCCAGGTGGAAATAGAACGCCGAATCCGGCATTGACGCCATGATCTGACCCATGCCCGCTCCCGGAAAATATCGTCAAACTACCGTCCCGCCGAAATTAAAATCTGGCGCCCGTGCCGTCATATAAATCCGCACCGCATTAATCGGCGCCATTAATTCCAGAATATTGAAAATCGCCGCCCTGATATATCCGAGCATAATCAACCGACCTCACCGGGCCAATCCGGTGTATTCCCGCACCGGACCTGCCGGCGACCGCCGCGGTCTTATTTTTCTGATGGCAGCGCCGCGAGCAGGATGAGCAGCCGCGCTACCGTAGGCGCCACGATCGCGGCCAGCGCAGCAGCGTTGGCGGAATCGCCGTCGCCGGCGGCGTGCTCCAGGCGCTGGGCGAAAGCACGCAAGCCGTGGCAGCCGACGTAGTGGGCAGATGCCTTGAGCCGGTGGGCGACGCTGCGCACCGTGTCGAGCGCACCGTCCGGAGGGCGGCCCGCGCCAGCGCCCGCCATGGTGCCATCCCTGGCTGATAGGCCTGTTGCCTCGCCCGAGGCACCTGCCCTGCAACCAGCCCCGCCACCGGCGATCCGCACGCCAGCGCCCCGCAGCGCCCCACCACCGCACGCAAGGCCACAGGCGCATTGGCAGGTGCTGGGGTGGACGACCGGACTGCTCTGCCTGCTGACGACATGCCTGCTGGCATGGATCTTCGTGCTGTATCGCGAGGTGCGCCGGCGCCGGGCCGCGGAGATTGCGCTGAAGGACAACATCGCGATCCAGTCGGCGCTGCTCGACGGCATTCCCCAGCCCGTCTACCTGCGCGATGCCTCGCTGCGGCTCATCACCTGCACGTCGACCTGACCGAACGCCACGACATGCTGGCCGAGCTGGCGCACGCCAAGACCGAAGCCGAGGCCGCCAACCGCGCCAAGTCCACCTTCCTGGCCTCGGTCAGCCATGAGATCCGCACCCCGATGAACGCCGTCACCGGCATGCTGGAGCTGACCCTGGCGCGCTGCCAGCTGGCCGAGCAGGAACGCCTGCAGCTGGTCACCGCGCACAAGTCGGCGCTGGGCCTGCAGGCGCTGATCGACGACATCCTGGACCTGTCCAAGATGGAGGCCGGCAAGTTCAGCATCCACCCGGCACCCGTTTCGCTGCCCGGGCTGGTCAAGGATACGCTGCTGATCTTCGGTCCGGTGGCGGCGCAGAAGGGCCTGCCACTGACCAGCGGCATCGGCGCCGCCGTCGCGCCACTGCACCAGGTCGATGCGCTGCGTTTCCGTCAGATCATGGCCAACCTGGTGTCCAACGCGGTGCGCTTCACCGACAGCGGCACGATCCATGTCAGGCTTGACGCGCTGGCGCCTCGCGACGGCGTGCAGCAGGTCATGCTGACCGTCTCCGACACCGGCATCGGGATTCCCGCCGACGCGCAGGCGCGGATGTTTGAACCCTTCGAACAGGTGCATGACCGCACCCGCCCCCATGCCGGCGGCACCGGGCTGGGGCTGGCAATCTGCCAGCGCCTGGCCAGCGCGATGGGAGGCCAGATCTCGCTGTCCAGCCAGCCGGGCCAGGGCACGCGCGTCATGGTGACGCTGCCGCTGACGCTTGCCGTCGCCACGGAACTGCCCGAGCCGGTGCCGCCGCCCACGGCGGGCTGCGCACGGCGCCGGGTCAACGTCCTGGTGGTCGAGGACCATGCGCCCAACCGGTTGCTGCTGCAGCGCCAGCTGGAACACCTGGGCCACCGCGTAAGCACCGCCTGTGATGGCCGCGAAGCGCTGGCCAGGCAGGACCAGGCCAGCTTCGACGTGATCGGGTGCGACTGCGCCATGCCGGTCATGGACGCCTGGCATTCGCACGGGCGGTGCGCGCGCGCAAGGATGCCTGCGGCGGCGTGCCGGCGATCGGCTGCACGGCGAGCGCCGTCGCGGCGGACCACGCCGCGGCACTGGCGGCGGGCATGAATGCCGTGATCGTCAAGCCGGTTGGCCTGCAGGTGCTGGATGCGGCGGTGGCAAAAGCCTGCGCCAGTGGCTGCCGGGCGCGCAGGGTGGCCGTGCCAGTGCAGGCCAGCACGCCCGATCGCCAGGCCGGCACGCGTGACGAGGCCGCCCACTGCGGCGTCAAGCCCGGCTCGCGGTCCGTCATGGTGCGCATGTGTGCCGGGCGATGAACGTGCAGTGCGACCGCCTCGACCAGCCGGAAGACTAAGCCCGCTCAGGCCTCCAGCGGCACCGCGCTGGTGCACTTGATCTCGTCCAGGCACACGCTGGACTTCACGCCGCTGACACCCGGGATACGCATCAGCGTATCGAGCAGGAAGTCAGACAGCGACTTCAGGTCCTTGGCGACCACCTTCAGCACGTAGTCGATATCCCCGGTCACCGAGAAGCATTCCTGGATCTGTGCCAGCTCCGCCACCAGGCGCTTGAAGTTGGACAGGTCGCGGATATGCCCGCGCTCCATCGTCACATGGATAAAGGCCACCACGCCAAAGCCCAGCGCCGCCGCATCCAGCCGCGCCTCGTAGCGCTTGACCAGCCCGGCCTCTTCCAGGCGGCGGTGGCGCCGCAAAGTCTGCGCCGGCGACAGCGCGATGGCCTCGGCCAGTTCCAGGTTGGAAGCCCGCCCCTGCTCCTGCAACACCCCCAGCAAGCGGCGATCGGTACGGTCCAGCTCGATCGATTGCACTTTGATTTCCTCATATCAGCGATTCACGCAATCAGATTTCATAATCTAGGGTTTCCCTGCCTGTTTTACGAAATCCAATTTTGCCGTCCGGAATATACACTGCATCCCAAGCAAGCGCACTACAGGCATGTCCTGTAAGAGGTTCCGCCGAGCCGACTGACACCGGCACGACCCCGCCGCCAAGTGCCGCCGCCACAATATTATTTCCCGCCCCTTTAGTGAGAAAGCCATGGCCGACCTGTTTGACAACCCGATGCAGCTGATGGGCTTCGAATTCGTGGAATTCGCCTCGCCCACCCCCAACGTGCTTGAGCCGCTGTTCGAGCAGATGGGCTTTACGCTGGTGGCAAAGCACCGCTCCAAGGACGTGGTGCTGTACCGCCAGGGCGAAGTGAACTTCATCGTCAACCGCGAGCCGCACAGCCACGCCGCCTACTTTGCCGCCGAACACGGCCCGAGCGCCTGCGGCATGGCTTTCCGCGTCAAGGATTCGCACAAGGCCTACGCCCGCGCGCTGGAACTGGGTGCACAGCCGGTGGAGATCCCGACCGGCCCGATGGAACTGCGCCTGCCCGCGATCAAGGGCATCGGCGGCGCGCCGCTGTACCTGATCGACCGTTTCGAGGAAGGCAAGTCGATCTATGACATCGACTTCGAATTCATCGAAGGCGTCGACCGCCACCCGGTCGGCCACGGCCTCAAGCTGATCGACCACCTGACCCACAACGTCTACCGTGGCCGCATGGCTTATTGGGCCAATTTCTACGAAAAGCTGTTCAACTTCCGCGAAATCCGCTACTTCGACATCCAGGGCGAATACACCGGCCTGACCTCCAAGGCGATGACCGCGCCGGATGGTAAAATCCGCATCCCGCTGAACGAGGAATCGTCCAAGGGCGCCGGGCAGATCGAAGAGTTCCTGATGGCCTTCAACGGCGAGGGTATCCAGCATATCGCCTTCCTGACCGACAACCTGATCGAGGTCATCGACCGCCTGCAACTGGCAGGCGTGCCGCTGATGACCGCGCCGAACGACTACTACTACGAAGCACTGGACAAGCGCCTGCCCGGCCACGGCCAGCCTGTGGAGCAACTGAAGTCGCGCGGCATCCTGCTGGACGGCACCACCGAAGGCGGCAAGCCTCGCCTGCTGCTGCAGATCTTCTCCAAGACCGCGCTCGGCCCGGTGTTCTTCGAGTTCATCCAGCGCCGCGGCGACGAAGGCTTCGGCGAAGGCAACTTCAAGGCCCTGTTCGAGTCGCTGGAACGCGACCAGATCGAACGCGGCACGCTCAAGGTCGAGGCCTGACCGGCATCGGCCTTCCCTGACCGGCAGCCCTTGACGGGCACAGCCGGGTCCGGAAACGCGCACACCACCTTCGCGGCAGTCACCCTGCCGCGCGGGTGGTGACGTCCCCCAGGCCCAAGCGTTCGACTCAATACAAGCCAGAAACGCGGGCCCGCATTCCATGAGAATGGGTAGAGGAAACAACTGAATGCATGCAAGCAGCAATGACGGCACGCTCAAGCGCGGCCTGAAGAACCGGCATATCCAGCTGATCGCGCTGGGTGGCGCCATCGGCACCGGCCTTTTCCTGGGCATCGCCCAGACCATTAAGATGGCGGGCCCCTCGGTCCTGCTGGGCTATGCGATCGCCGGCATCGTGGCGTTCTTCATCATGCGCCAGCTGGGCGAGATGGTGGTGGACGAGCCCGTTGCCGGCTCGTTCAGCTACTTCGCCGACAAATACTGCGGCCACTTCGCCGGCTTCCTGTCGGGCTGGAACTACTGGGTGCTGTACATCCTGGTGAGCATGGCCGAGCTTTCGGCCGTTGGCATCTACGTGCAGTACTGGTGGCCCGAGATCCCGACCTGGGTCTCGGCGCTGGCCTTCTTCGTGATCATCAACGCGATCAACCTGTCGAGCGTGAAATCCTTCGGCGAGATGGAGTTCTGGTTCTCGATCATCAAGGTCGCGGCCATCATCGGCATGATCGGCTTCGGCGGCTACCTGCTGGCGTCCGGCAATGCCGGCCCGCAAGCGAGCGTGGCCAACCTGTGGCAGCACGGCGGCTTCTTCCCCAACGGCATGGGCGGCCTGGTGATGGCCATGGCGGTGATCATGTTCTCGTTCGGCGGGCTGGAGCTGGTGGGCATCACCGCGGCCGAGGCGGATTCGCCCGAGAAGACCATCCCCAAGGCCACCAACCAGGTGATCTACCGCATCCTGATCTTCTACGTGGGCGCGCTGGCAGTGCTGCTGTCGCTGTACCCGTGGGAGAACGTGGTCACCGGCGGCAGCCCGTTCGTGCTGATCTTCCACGCGCTGAACAGCAACTGGGTGGCCAATGTGCTGAACGTGGTGGTGCTGACTGCGGCGCTGTCGGTCTACAACAGCGGCGTGTACTGCAACAGCCGCATGCTGTACGGCCTGGCCCAGCAAGGCAACGCCCCCAAGGCGCTGCTCAAGGTCAACCAGCGCGGCATTCCGCTGACGGCACTGGCGTTCTCGGCCGTGGCCACCGCGGCCTGCGTGGTGATCAACTACTTCATGCCCGGCAAGGCGTTTGAGATGCTGATGGGCCTGGTGGTGTCGGCGCTCATCATCAACTGGGCGATGATCAGCCTGATCCACCTGAAGTTCCGCGCCGACAAGCGCCGCGCGGGCCAGGCCACGAAGTTCCAGAGCTGGGGCTATCCGCTCACCAACTACCTGTGCCTGGTGTTCCTGGCCGGCATCCTGGTGGTGATGTACCTGACGCCTGGCCTGCGCCTCTCGGTCTACCTGATCCCGGTGTGGCTGGTGGTGCTCGGCGTGAGCTACCTGGTGCGCCAGAAAAACGCGGCCGCCGCGCTGCAAAGCGGCGTGGCCGCCCAGCAACTGCGCTGAGCGGCAAGGCGGCGCCTGCAGGCTGCGGGCGCCGCCGGTTAGAATTCAGGCTGCGCGACGCCCCCTGCGCCGCGGCAGCTGCCCCCCGACCCAATTCCATCGCACCCCATGTTTGCACACATCGAGGCATTTCCCGGCGATCCGATCCTCTCGCTCAACGAGGACTTCCAGCGCGACCCGCGTACCGACAAGGTCAACCTGAGCATCGGCATCTACTTTGACGACGAGGGCCGCCTGCCGGTGATGCAGGCCGTGGCCAAGGCCGAAGCCGCGCTGCTGGCCGACATGGGCCCGCGCCCCTACCTGCCGATGTCGGGCCTGGTGGCCTACCGCAACGCGGTGCAGGCGCTGGTGTTCGGCGAAGACTCGCCGGCGCGCGCCGCCGGCCGCATCGCCACGCTGCAGACGCTGGGCGGCTCGGGCGCGCTGCGCGTGGGCGCTGATTTCCTCAAGCGCTACTACCCGCAGGCGCAGGTGTGGATCAGCGATCCCAGCTGGGAAAACCACCGCGTGGTGTTCGAGCGCGCCGGCTTCACCGTCAATACCTACCCGTACTATGACGACGCCACCGGCGGCCTGAAGTTCGACGCGATGATGGACGCGCTGCGCGCCATCCCCGCGGGCAGCATCGTGCTGCTGCACGCCTGCTGCCACAACCCGACCGGCGTGGACCTGAACCAGGACCAGTGGCGCCAGCTGATCGCGCTGCTCAAGGCCAACCAGCTGCTGCCGTTTGTCGACATGGCCTACCAGGGCTTTGGCGCAGGCCTGGAAGACGACGCCTTCGCCATCCGCGAGCTGGTGGCGCAGGATGTGCCCTGTCTGGTGGCCAACTCGTTCTCGAAGAACTTCTCGCTGTACGGCGAGCGCTGCGGCGGCCTGAGCGTGTTCTGCAACACCGCCGGCGAAGCCGCCAACGTGCTGGGCCAGCTGACCGGCGCGGTGCGCGCCAACTACAGCAACCCGCCCACGCACGGCGCGCGCGTGGTGGCCAAGGTGCTGACCACGCCCGAGCTGCGCCAGCTGTGGGAAGAAGAACTGGCCCAGATGTGCAACCGCATCGCGCGCATGCGCGAGGCGATCCACCACAACCTGCGCGACCATGTCAGCGGCGAGGCCCTGTCGCGCTACCTGACCCAGCGCGGCATGTTCACCTACACCGGCCTCACCGCCGACCAGGCCGAGCGCCTGCGCGAGCAGCACGGCGTGTACCTGCTGCGCTCGGGCCGCATGTGCGTGGCCGGGCTGAACGAGCGCAATGTCGGCATCGTGGCCAAGGCCATCGGGAGTGTGCTGCAGGGCTAAACCTGACGGCAGACGGCATTACCAGGCGGCGCCTTCGGGCGCCGTTTTTTTTGCGGCGCATGGGACGCGCCAGCGTAATTTCTACAAACGCCGTGGAGTTTTTGACTTTCCAGCCACGGCTTCCCCTGGCTTTCCTCAGGCCATCGCCACGGCCATCCCCGGCACTGAACTTGCAGCCTTCCTGCATCCCAGGCGCCGTCCCCCACCGTGCCGGAGTCCCCACAGAAGGCCCGCAAATGTCCGAAGACAAGGCCCCCGCCCAGTGCAGCACCGCCCTGCCCCCCGGCGCCGCTGCCCGCCCGGTCACGCTGCATATCAACGGCAAGCCCTGCACGCTGCAGCTGGAGCCCCGCTGCACGCTGCTTGACGCGCTGCGCGAAGTGATCCACCTGACCGGCGCCAAGAAGGGCTGCGACCGCGGCCAGTGCGGCGCCTGCACGGTGCTGGTTGACGGGCGGCGCATCAACGCCTGCCTGACGCTGGCGGTGATGCAGGAAGGCCGCCAGATCACCACCATCGAAGGCCTGGCCAGCGGCGACACGCTGCATCCGATGCAGGCCGCCTTCATCGCGCACGACGCGCTGCAGTGCGGCTTCTGCACGCCCGGCCAGATCTGCTCTGCGGTGGGCATGCTGGCCGAGGCGCAGGCCGGTGAGGCGAGCGCGGTCCAGTCGCTGCGCCCGGCGGCCCTGCCGCTCAGCGACGATGAAATCCGCGAGCGCATGAGCGGCAACCTGTGCCGCTGCGGCGCCTACCCCAATATCGTTGCCGCGGTCCGCGAGGTCTGCAACCGGCACGGCAGCCGCTGAGGACCGGGCATGAATCCTTTTTCCTATGAACGGCCCGAGTCTGTCGACGACGCCATGCGCCTGGGCGGCCAGCCGGGGGCGCGCTATGTCGCCGGTGGCACCAACCTGCTCGACCTGGTCAAGGCCGGCGTGGAAGCGCCACGGCTGCTGGTAGATGTCAGCCGGCTGCCGCTGGCCCAGGTGGCAGCGCTGCCCGACCGCGGCCTGCGCATCGGCGCGATGGTCAGCAACACTGATGCGGCCAACCACCCACTGGTGCGCGAACGCTATCCGCTGCTGGCGCAAGCGCTGCTGGCGGGCGCCTGCGGGCAACTGCGCAATATGGCCACGGTGGGCGGCAACCTGCTGCAGCGCACGCGCTGCCACTACTTCTACGATCCCGGCTTCCCCGCCTGCAACAAGCGCAAGCCCGGCTCCGGCTGCGGCGCGCGCGATGGCATCAACCGCATCCACGCCATCCTGGGCGCAAGCGAGCAATGCATCGCCGTGCATCCGTCCGATATGTGCGTGGCACTGGCCGCGCTGGAAGCCGTGGTCGTGGTACGCGCCACCACCGGCGAGCGCCGCATCCCCATGGGCGACTTCCACCGGCTGCCTGGCGACACGCCGCAATGCGACACCATGCTGGCGCCGGGCGAGCTGATCGTCGCCATCGACCTGCCGCCTTCGCCCTATGCCGCCCATGCCCACTACCTGAAGGTGCGCGACCGCGCCAGCTTTGCCTTTGCGCTGGTCTCGGTGGCCGCGGCGCTGGAAATCGACAGCAACACCGTGCGCAGCGCCCGCCTGGCGCTGGGCGGCGTGGCGCACAAGCCGTGGCGCGTGCCGGCGGCGGAGCGGGCCCTGGCGGGCCGTCCGCTGAGCGCGCACAGCGCCGCCGAAGCCGCGCGGCTGCTGCTTGATGGCGCGCATCCCTATGCCCACAACGCTTTCAAGGTGGGACTGGCGCAACGTGCCGTGCTGCGCGCGCTGCAGGTCGCCAGCCGGCCGCAAGGAGCCTCAGCATGAGCGTGACCGGGGCCCCCCTCGACCGTGTCGACGGCATCCCAAAGGTCACCGGCCGCGCCCGCTATACCGCCGACCATCCGCTGCAGGGCCTGGCCCATGCGGTGATGGTGACCAGCACCATCCCCTGCGGCGAGATCACGTCGATGGACACCGCCGCCTGTGAGCGCATGCCAGGCGTGCGGCTGGTGATGACACCCTTCAATGCACCGCACCTGCCCAAGGGCGGAAAGGCCGCCGCGGACATTGCCACGGCCAGGCACGTCATGAGCCTGCTGCAGGACACCGCCATCCACTACAACAACCAGCCCATCGCCGTGGTCGTGGCCGACACCCTGGAGCAAGCGCGCGACGCCGCCCGCTGCCTGCCGGTGCAATACCGGCGCGCCGACGCCGTGCTGGACTTTGCGCAGGCCCGCACACAGGCACGCAAACCCGACGAGGACGAGGACGGATCGGCCGACAGCCATCGCGGCGATCCTGACGCCGGCCTGCGCAGCGCCGCCGCCGTGGTCGACACGGTCTACACCACGCCGATGGAAAACCATAACCCGATGGAGCCGCACGCCACCATCGCCGTCTGGGACGGCGGCGAGTTGACGCTGTACGACGCGACGCAATACGTCACCGGCGTCCGCAAGGTCGCATCGGCCACGTTCGGCATTCCCATGGAGAAGGTTCGCGTGATCTGCCCATACGTAGGCGGCGGTTTCGGCTGCAAGGGCTCGGTATGGTCCCACGTGATGCTGGCCGCGATGGCGGCGCGGCAGGCGGGCTGCCCGGTGAAGCTGGTGGTGGACCGGACGCAGATGTTCGGCACCGTAGGCGCGCGGCCCCTGACTGAGCAGCATCTGGTCGCTGCCGCGGCACAGGACGGCGCGCTGAGCGCAATCCGCCACGATGTGACCGCCGGCACCTCGATGATCGAAGACTGGCTTGAATCCGCGGCGCTGATCACGCGCCGGCTCTATGCCTGCCCCAACCTGCAGACCAGCCAGCGGCTGGTCAAGCTGAACATCGGCACCCCCACTTTCATGCGGGCGCCGGGCGAAGCCACTGGCAGCTTTGCGCTGGAATGCGCGCTGGACGAGCTGGCGGAACAGCTCGGCATCGACCCGGTCGCGCTGCGCCTGCGCAACCACGCCGATACCGACCCTGAGAAGCAGTTGCCGTTTTCCAGCAAATCGCTGCGTGAATGTTATCGGGAGGCCGCCGAGCGCTTCGACTGGGCGCGCCGCAACCCCGAACCGCGTTCGATGCACGCCAACGGCAAGCTGGTGGGCCTGGGCATGGCCACCGCGACCTATCCCACCTATCGTTCGGGCGCCAGCGCGATGGTGCGCCTGCTGCCGGACGGCACCGCACTGGTACGCTCCGGCTCGCAAGACCTCGGCACGGGCACCTATACGGTCATGACGCAGGTCGCAGCCGACGCACTGGGGCTGCCGCCCGAGCGCGTGCGCTTTGAACTGGGCGACACGGCCTTCCCCGAGGCCCCGGTGTCGGGGGGCTCGCAGTCGGTCGCCAGCGTCGCGCCTGCCGTGCAGCAAGCAGCCGCGGCCGCGCGCGGGCAACTGATCCGGCAAGCCGTGGCGGACCCGGCCTCGCCGCTGTCGGGCGTGCCGGCGAAAGACGTGGAGATTGCCGACGGCTGGCTGCAACGCCGCTCCGATCCGACGCAGCGCGAACCCGTGTCCGCGCCGATCACCCGCGCAGGTGGCCACGCGATCGAAGCGCGGGCCAGCGCCAAGCCCGGCAAGGAGCGGAAGCAATACGCAATGCACGCCTTTGGCGCGGTCTTTGCAGAGGTCCATGTCGATCCAGACCTGGGCGAGATCCGCGTCCGCCGCATCGTCGCCAGCTACGGCGTGGGCCGGCTGCTGAACCGCAAGACCGCGCACAGCCAGCTCAAGGGCGGCATTATCTGGGGCATCGGCATGGCGCTGCATGAGAAGACCGAGCTGGATCCCGTCACCGGGCGCGTGGCCAATGCCAACCTGGCCGAGTACCACGTGCCGGTCAATGCCGACGTCGGCACCATCGACGTGACAGTGGTGGACGAGGACGATCCACATATCAACGCGCTGGGCACCAAGGGCATCGGCGAGATCGGCATCGTCGGCGTGGCCGCGGCCATCGCCAATGCCGTGTACCATGCCACCGGCCGGCGCGTACGGGACCTGCCGATTACGCTGGACAAGCTGCTGGACTGAGACCCGCCCAGGCCCCGGGTGGTTGCGCTGGCCGCCATCCAATGGAAAGATGTGGCCCACGGGCCCCGCGCCCGCAACCTGACTGCCCGCCTGGCGGGCTTGGAGGCTGCCGTGACCGAGCTCTACCCCAAGCGTCCGTCCTCGTGCATTGCCCTGCTGCTGGCCGCCGGCGCCGTCCTGGCCCCGGGCCTGGCCAGCGCCCAGACCCCGGCACCGCTGGCGGAATGGCAGTTCTCCGCCGGCATTCCGCTCCAGAAGCTGTTTGAAGACACCGTCCCCGACTGGCAAGTCCGGCTCGGCGCCGCGGCCATGGTGCGGCCGCGCTACGACGGCTCGTCGGAATACATCGTCATCGGCGGGCCCAGCATCGATATCCGCTACCGCGACCTGGCCTTTGCTTCGATCGGCGAAGGACTGGGCGTGAACCTGCTGCGGGGCAAGAACTGGCGCGCGGGGATCGCGCTGACCTACAACCTTGGACGGCGCGCAAAGGAGGATTCGCCGCACCTGGACGGCATGGGCAATATCAACCCGGCGCCGGAAGGCAAGCTGTTCGCGGAATACGCGGTCTCGAAGGAATTCCCGCTGGTGCTGCGCATCGACGCGCGCCGCAGCCTGGGCGGCAGCGACGGCTGGGTCGGCGATATCGGCGCCTATATGCCGCTGCCGGGCAGCTCCGAAAAATTCTTCTGGTTTGCCGGCCCCACCGTGACGCTGGCCGACTCGCGCTATATGAACGCCTGGTACGGCGTCAGCGACTCGCAGGCCCGCGCCGGGCGGCCCGCCTACCATGCGCGCGGCGGCATCAAGTCCTACGGCTTCGGCGTCAGCGCGGTGTGGTATTTCAACAAGCACTGGTTTGCCACCAGCGACATCGCGATCTCGCAGCTGGCCGGCGATGCGGCGGACAGCCCGATCACGCGCAAGTCGACCAACGGGGTCTTCGACCTGTCGATCAACTACGAATTCTGAGCCGGATCGTCAGCCGCGCCGTGCGGCTATCGCACAGTGGATGGCTGGCGTCCGCGATTTGGACGGTATTGCCCCGGAACCTCAATACTGCGTCCCGCATAATTGGCCGACCGGAATATCCGGCCGCAGCATCCCCGCCAGGGGATAGTCGAAGAAGCCAAGGAAGGAGATGTAGTTGAAGTCCAGCATCAAGCATCGCGTATCGCGCAGCGCGCGTTTAGCCGCCATGGCCATTGCCGGCCTGGCCGCCGCCCACACCGCCCCCACTGCCCTCGCCGCCGAAGCGTGGCCGGCCAAGCCGATCAAGGTAATCGTGCCTTACACGCCTGGCGGCTCCACCGACACCGTCTCGCGCGTCGTGTTCGAAAGAGTCTCGCAGCGGCTGGGCCAGCCGATCATCATCGAGAACAAACCCGGCGCCAACAGCACCCTGGGCGTCGGCGTGGCCGCGCGCTCGGCGCCGGACGGCTACACCTTCGTGTCGGTGCTGGCCGCCTACAGCGCGAACATGTCGCTGTATTCCAAGCTCAGCTACAAGCCCACGGACCTGGTGCCGGTGGCGGAAATGGCCGAGCTGCCGCTGTTCCTGTTCTCCAGCAAGAAGCTGCCGGTCAAGACCGTCGCCGAACTGGTCGACTACGGCAAGAAGCACCCCGACACGCTGACCTTCGGTTCCAGCGGCGTCGGCAGCTCCGCGCACCTGACGGGCGAGCGCCTGGCGATGGAATCGAAGCTCAAGCTGACCCACGTGCCGTACAACGGCAGCGCGCCGATCCTGCCCGCGCTAGTGTCCGGCGAAGTCTCCGTGGCCTTCGACCCGCTGCTGGTGCCGATGCCGCATGTGAAGTCGGGCAAGATCAATGTGCTGGCCGTGGCCTCCGCCAAGCGCTGGCCCGGCGAGCCCAACATCCCGACCATGGAAGAAGCAGGTTTCCCCGGCTTCGTGATGAGTTCGTGGACCGGGCTGATGGCGCCGGCTGGCACGCCGCAACCGATCGTGGCCCGCATGGCCAAGGAAATCGCCGCGGCCACGCGCAGCCCGGAGGTCACGAAGAAGCTGACCGACCTGGGATTTGTGCCGGTAGGCGGTACGCCTGAGGAGTTCCGCAAGCTGATCGAGCGCGATACTACGCGCTATGCGGAGATTGTTAAGGCGGGGAAGATTACGCTGGATTGAGGTTGCAGACCGCAATACATGCCCGGGTATAAACGTGGCGAGCTACCAGGCTCGCCATGTTTTTTTTGGATGGCGACTTCCGAGGTAAATGAAGGTCTCTTGTCGACTGAAAAGGAACGCTGCTTCGCTGGTTAATACTCAATAGGCTCTCGTGAACCCGCCATCGTGCAGCAGGTTCACGCCAGTCATGTGATCGGAGAAGGGGGATAACAAGACTTCGACCGCCAGGGCGACCTCCTCAGGCCTTCCATACTTTCGCAAGGGGATGTTCAATGTTTCCTCGGCTAACCGTTCAGAGAAGGTCACGCCAGCCTTGGTGGCGCGCAGGTCGATCGATGCCACATAGTCTGGGGTCAGGGTGCCACCGAGGGAGAGGGTATTGACGTGAATTCCTCGTTCGCCCATCGCGAAAGCGAGCGTCTTGGCCTGAGCCAGCCAGGCACAACGCAGGACATTGCTGGTGGCGTAGTTTCCAAGGGCTTGCACTGAGGTGATGGCAGAAATGATGACAATTTTTGCCCCGCGTCCTTGGGAAGGATCTGGCCGCATTGTGGAGATCGCGCTCTTAAGGAGTTCGAGGGGGCCGATAAAGTTGCTCTGGAACAATTGTCGCCACATGTCCGCCGGAGGCTGGCAATCGCCGGTGGGCCGCATTTGCGGGGGCATCAATACGACGCCGTCGAGAACGGTTCCGTCCGTCGCAAGCTCATGGGAAAAAGATGCGATAGAGGCATCACTGGACATGTCGACGGAGATCCAGCGATGTGACGGGAGGCCCGGCCTGTCCAGGGAGGTGTCAGAAATTCTGTGTGCTGAGGTCGGTTAAATAAATCTCAGCGTAGGGCGTTGGTGAAGCGGTCACCGAA
>NZ_JBXAHL010000007.1:0-29841 GCF_058795055.1 Cupriavidus sp. GW823-FHT06D04
CTAAATACCACGAAGAGCGCCTCAGGCGGACATTTCTGCTTTGCTAGAACCGGACATTACTGCTTTGCCGCTACACCTTTGCGACGCATAATAAGTGTTATGTCAAATCATCGTTGCCGCATTCCACATGCAACCGCGACCCCTATGTCTACGCCCCGCCACCAGTGACCAATGCCGAAACGCGCCCTCCCGATGCGTAAACTATCCTCTGGGCAGGATGAGGATGTTCCTATCGATACGAAGGAGCAGCAACGAGTACTTCAGCGAATCCCACAAATCGGTGTTTAGGATTCCAATGGCAGGCCATCGACAACGCGATACGCTAGAACGGCAGTCCTCCGCCCGGCAGCATCAGCGGAAGGCATGCTTTCTCAGAACCAGGAGCGCATCACGTCAATTGGACTCTTAGGACCTTGGCAAGTCACAGGCGGCGCACGGCGACGTCAAGGCGAATATCAAGAAGGCGGAGTAACAGGATATGGAGAGGGCGAGCACCCAACCCATCGCACCGCGGCCGGGATGGCAAAGGCGGCCAGCCGATTGGCCGCCTTTGACCGCTTCGGCTGTTCCTCGTTACATGCCGGCATCAGGAGACACCCATGCTGGAGACGATGCTGGATCAGTTCCCTCCCCTTGAGCAGGAAGCTTTCCGCGAGACCTGTCTGCGTAACGGGGTCGCACCCGACGGATTTACCGTAACAGCCGTTGAAGACGCTGCAGGCGCTGTGCCGGCACGCGGGCGCACCGTCTCGGTAGGCTTCGGGAGAGAAATCCGCCAATACGACGGAAACCAGGGTGCGCAATGGACTGTCGATTTCGAGGACGACCTGAGATCGCGCGTGTTCGGCTGAGCTTTGCTTCTCTGCGCCACCGTTGCGCCCGGTACGCCAGCGGCTGCCATGTAACCACAAACAGCCGCCGCCAGATCAACCCCAATCACACAGGCCCATCATGAACTTCATTACCAGCGCCGGCCCGCTAATCTCGTTGATTGCCGGCATCCTTATTCTTGTCATTCCGCGGCTGCTTAACTATATCGTCGCCATTTACCTCATTGTCATCGGCCTGCTCGGGCTGTTTGGCGGGCACCTGCGCTGAGCGGCGGCGGGGCCGCTCGCCACCTTCCGGCATGAAAGCAAAAGCCCCGCGCGGATGGCTCCGGCGGGGCTTGGGCGAATTTGGTTGCGGGGGCAGGACTTGAACCTGCGACCTTCGGGTTATGAGCCCGACGAGCTGCCAACTGCTCCACCCCGCGGGGCGAAATATACGCTGATTGGCGGCACATGGATACCCCTTCCCCCAAATAAACTCTGCAGACTGCTCCCCGGCGTCCTGCGTTCAGAACCCAACATTCTCCCGCCCCTCTAGCTTCAACAACGTGCGCGCCTCCTCCGGCGTGGCAACTTGCCGCGAAAGCGCTTCAATCACACTGCGCACACGCAAGACCTGCGCGGCATTGCTGTCGGCCAGTTTCCCGGGTCCGTCCCACAGCGAGTCCTCCAGCCCGACGCGTACGTTGCCGCCCATCGCCGCGGAGATCGCCGCCAGGGGCATCTGGCTGCGGCCGGCGCCCAGCACCGACCAGACATAGTCCTTGCCGAACAGCCGGTCCGCCGTGCGGCGCATATGCATCAGGTTCTCCACATGCGCACCGATGCCGCCCCGCAGCCCGAATACGGACTGGATCAGCAGCGGCGGCGTCAGCAGCGCGCGATCGAGAAAATGGGCGGCCGTGTACAGGTGCCCGATGTCGTAGCATTCGATCTCGAAGCGCGTCTGGTTCTCGCTGCAGGACTGCAGGATGTAGGCGATATCCTTGAATGTGTTCCTGAAGATGCCGTCATAGCTTTGCGCAAGATAAGGCCGTTCCCAGTCGTGTCGGAATTCCGTGAAGCGGTCCAGCAATTCGTACAGTCCGAAGTTCATTGAGCCCATATTGAGCGAGGCGACTTCCGGGCGTAATTGCAGTGCCGGCTGCAGCCGCTCCTCCACGCTCATCGTCGGCGCGCCGCCGGTTGTCAGGTTGATCACCACGTCGAGGGGTGCCGCGCAGGCAGCCAGCAGACGGAGGGATCTGGGCATGGCGAGCTCCAGGGCGGTAGTGCGCTCCTTGATTCTAGACCGACTCGATCTACTCAGACAGGCGTGCCGGCGCCACGGTAGTGGATGCTGGCGACGGAATGCGTCCTGACGAATGCGGACGATTCGCGCTACCTTGCGCGCAATATTCCCGTTCGCCTGCTCAGGCAGGCGCCGCCTTTGCGGCCTGTTGGTCAATCTGCCGCCGCATTTCATCGGCCAGTGGATGCAGCCCGCTGGTGGAAGCGGATGCGACCAGGCTGTAGCCCAGCCCTTGGTTTGCCCATGAGTATCCCGCGACGCCGGCCTGTTCGTGCGCCTTCATGGGCATGTCCCGTTCGACCTGCATGGGCCGCACCAGCATGGCCAGTCGCGTCCCGTGTCCGTCGTCATACATGAAGAGGCCGGCCGGTCCATGCTCGGTTGCCACCAGGCGCCCGCCCATGTAGTGATAGCCAGCCTTGCTGAGATCCGGCAGGGAGACCGGACGCCGCAGGCGCGTGGATACCCAACTGACCAGCGCAGCGCTGTCTTCCGCGCTAAGCTCCACTGGCCGGGTCGTGTCAGAGGCGAAGACCTGGTAACTGGCCGTGGCTTCGCGCGCGAGGGCTGCTATGCCACCGGGCGCCGGCTCGGTTGCACCGCGCCCGATCCAGCCGCCCATGCCGCCTATGCAGAGGGCGACAAGGACGGAAGCTGCCATTCGCCAGGGGCCGCCGGACCGCGTGCGGCGAGCCTCGAGCATGTGGCGCAAGTTCAGGTCCGGCGGGATGGGCTCGTGGACGATCGGGGCAAGCGACGCACGCAATTGTTCGCGCTGCGCGATATAGCCCTCGATGCGACCAGCGACGTCCGGATGATGGCGCATGTAGGCTTCGATCTCGCGTCGACGTGTGTCGTCCAGAGCGTTGTCCACATAGGCCTGCAGGTCTTCTTCCTGCACGGGCCGATTCTCGCTCATTTGACCCTCCGCAATACCGACATAGGGGCTGCCGCTGGCACACCGGCCGCCGTGATTCTCAGAAGCTTCTCCCGCGCGCGCGACAGGCGCGACATCACGGTGCCAATGGGGATGTCCAGCACGCGGGCAACGTCCGCGTACGACATGTCTTCTACCGAGACCAGCAACAGGACGCTACGCTGCTCCGCAGGAAGCGCGTCGAGCGCGCTCATGAGGTCACGGTAGTGCAGCGCGTCCTCCTGAGTGGCGCGCGCGACCATCTGGGATTCGGCCACGTCGTCAATGGCGACGTGCATGCCCTGGGTGCCGGCATACTTGCGCAAGGCAGTCATTGCCAGATTGTGCAGGATGGCAAAGACCCAACTACGCGTGTCATCGTTGTTGCGTCGGCTGTTCCAGTAGGTGATGACTCTCTCCAGGCAGTCCTGCACCAAATCATCGGCGGCGCTCGTGTCGCGCAGCAGTGCGCGCGCATAGCGGCGCAGCGCCGGGATCATCGGCTCGACTTGGAGCAACATGTCCTTCACTGCGATGTCCTTTTCCGTTACATGCAGCCAACGGGTGGCAATACGGTCCGCGCGTCATACCTTCGCAGGCTGCCGCGCGGACGGTCCTTCGATTACAACGCCTGCACCTGAACCGGGGCCGCGGGCTTGCCGTTCTCGGACGGGGCGATGACCAGGTAGCGCCGCGATTCGGCTCTCGCAACCCCTTGTACGAACTGCCGGATGGGGCCGATCGCATTGACGATGGCCGAGCCCGCCGGGTTGGTCGTGAAGGTGGCGATGGGCTCCAGCGTGCCGGTACCGTCTGAGCGGCTGCTTAGCGCAAGCACATAGGGTTGTTTGGGTTGCAGTCCGGTAGCTGACGCCTGCAGCACCTGGAGCAGGCCCTGGTCAAACAGCGTAACGCTCGTTGGCGGGTTGTCGGTGACGACTGGCTTGCCATCAGCGACAGGCACCAGCTTCAATTGTGTAGTCTGTCCCGCCACACCCAACTGCTGAAGGCCCTGGGTTCCCGTCCCTTCGGGAACAGCTTTGGGAACATAGGCAATGGCTTGTGGTGCCTGCCCAATCGGTACATTGGCAATCACCTCGTTGGTGGCTGTGTCAATGGCGGCAAGATTGTCCGCATTCTCAAGACCGACGTAAACACGGGTCCCGTCGCCGGAGGGCCAGACTCCATGTGGCAGGCTTCCTACAGGGATGGTCGCGACCTGCGAGAAATCATCCGTACGGAAGACCTTGACCTGATTTAAGCCGCCGACAGTGATGTAAGCAAACGTGCCCGCTGCCGTGTGCGCAAAATTCACATGGTTGGTAATGGGGCCGGTTTCAAGGGTCTTGATCAGGCGGAACGGGGGCCGGGCTTCGAAAACCTGGGCCTTGCCGATGTCCTTAAGGGTGAACCATACCTGTTTGCCGTCAGGCGTGGCAGCGATATTGGGGCAGAAGGGGCTTTCCTGCTTCACACGGCCCACGACCTTGTGGTCGGCGACGGTCACGACGGCTGTTTCCGGGTTGAACGACGAGCAGATGTAGCCGTACTTGCCATCTGGCGAGAAGATCTGCATGCCTGGCCCCGCGGCTACAGTGATGCGAGTCTTCTCCTCAAAGGTCTTGGCGTCAATGACGGAAATGTAGTTCTCGCCGCGAACCGTTACCCAGACTTCCTTGCCATCTGGGGTGTAGAACGCCTCATGGGGCGAGCGCCCGACATAAGTCACATGCTTGACGGCATTACTGGCCGTGTCGATGAAGGAAACCGAGTTGGACCCGATGGACACAACCGCCAGAGTCCGGTGGTCGGGCGAAAAGCCCATACCATGGACGAGGACCTGGCCGCGGTACAGCGGGCTGAAATTGCCCGGCGCGGGGTCGCCCAGCCGGATGACGCCCAGGAGCTTGTTGTCAGCCGGGTCCGTGACCGAAACAGTATTTGAGAATTGCTCGGCAGCATAGATGCGGTCCCGGCGGCTGATGGGCACATCCGGGGTGCTTATTGCGCCTGGCGCTTGCCCGGCAAACGTTGGCCCGGCCACGCCGAGAAGGAGCGTGAGGTACAGGGCATTTCTGAAAGGGTTTCGATTCATGGCTTGGCCTGGCTATCAGTGCGTGTGCGCGGAATGGTCGTGGGAGACCGGTTGCGGGAGGGATTGACTGGAGCCAGTTGCCTGAGTAGGCGCCGGCTCGGAAGGAGGAAGTGGCTGCCCGAGCGCGAGGCGCATCGCAGCGATTTCTTGCAGTTGCTCTACGACGATTTCCTGCGCGATGCGTCTGAGCTGCACATTTTTCCCGTAGCGCAGCTCAGACATTGCCATGTCGATTGCACCCTGGTGGTGCGGAATCATCATGGCAGCGAAGTCTTCGTCAATGTTCCCGCCGGGCTTGACAGCCATGCCATCCATCATCTTTGTCATGGCGGCATCGTTCTCAGCCATGAACTTCTCTTCGTCTGACCCGGCTTGCGTCGCGGCAGCAACCGATATGGACAGTGGCGCCATCAACGCCAGGGCGCCCCAGGCAAGCGCCCGCAATCGGCATGAGCGGTGGAAGAACGTCATTTTTCCCTCATCGTCGAGAGCCCCAAAATGAGGGCCGTTGCGAGGTAGACGAGTCGGGGCCACTGCTTATTCCGGCGCGGATGAAATTTTCTTCGCTACTTGAGGAGTGGAACTTCCGACGCTCGGCCGAGACGGACACGCCTGACTGTATTTAGCATGACAATTTCGTAATCGTCTCAGCGCTCATTTGTCAGTATCGCTCCTGCATAGTCGTGCCGAATCATTGATCCGACAACGCTTACGACCGCCATATCGGGAGATGCACATGACCGGCCACTACCCTCCCAGCCCGGGACGCAGCCGCTTGCGGCTTGGTTTGCTGGCTCTCATCGCTGTTTCCGGCGTCTGTCATGCGCAATCCGCAGTCACAGCGGCCGATCCCGCACTCAGTACGCCAGCGCCCTCCCTTGCCAGTTGTGTTTCGTGCCATGGCACCTTAGGCGCCGGTACGGCAACTGGCGCACCAAGGCTTGCGGGAATGAATCCGGACTATCTTGCGCATGCACTGTCCATGTTCAAGGCAGGAACCCGTGCGAGTGCTGTCATGCAAAGCGTTGCACACGACCTCTCCGACGGCGAGATACGCAGCCTCGCGGTGTTCTTTTCAGCCCAGCATCCTCCGCGTGTCGAGGGTGCACACCCGCCTCCGCCAGCTCTGGTGATGGCCGGCAAGCGACTGGCCGAGCTGGGAGCGGCTCCGGACATTCCCGCCTGTTTCAGCTGCCATGCGGCCGATGGAAAAGGCAACGGCGCACGCTACCCTGGCATTGCCGGTGAACCGGCGGCATTTGTCATCAACCGGCTCCATGAGTTCCAGGCCCGCGCGAAGGCGGGAACACCAGCGCCGGGGACAATGACGGCCGTGGCGGCCACGCTGAACGAGCAGCAGATTGAACAGGCTGCGGCTTACCTGTCGGTGATCGATCCCTGAGGCGACGGGCACCCGCTGGAGGCATCGGCCTGGGTCGGGAAGCTCTTTCCACATCTGGTGGACGTAGCCCCCTCCCCTTGCAAACCGCCCGTGAGCGACTTGCCTTACGGATGCCAGGCCTACTTGCGCATGCCGGCTTCGGTCAACGCGCAAAGTGCCACGGCAGACCAATCGTGCTCAGCACCAATGCCTTGCGAGCGCACCGCAAGAAAGCGATCGTGCACGAAGCTCGCAAGCGGGAGCGGCACACCGAGCGCTTCGGCGGCCGCCAGCATCAGGCGATTGTCCTTCTGGCCGAGCGGCAATGAAAAGCCAGCCGGCTGGAACTGCTGCGACGCGATCATGGAACCATAGATCTTGTAGGGCGGCGCATTGAAGTTCGCGTTGGTCAGCAGATCGACGAAGTGCATCGGGTCGATTCCCGCCTTGCCTGCCACCGCGCAGGCTTCGCCCAGCGTCTCGATGATCACGGACAGCATGAAGTTGCCGATCAGCTTTACGAGGTTCGCCTGCGACGGATCGGCCCCGACGATGCCGACGGACTGCCCCAGCTGTTCAAGCAGGGGCACCGCAACTTTCAGGTGCTCGTCGGCGCCTGCGGCCATGATGAAGAGCTTGCGCGCCGCCGCCGCGTCGGGCCGGCCAAACACCGGCGCCGAGACAAAGCCCACCCCGGCTTCACGATGCCGCACCGTGAGAGCCTGTGCGGTATCGACGCCGATCGTGCTCATTGAGATATGCACCGCGCCTGGCCTGAGTCCAGCGAGGATTCCCGTTTCGCCGAGCGTGACCAATGTGAGCGCGGCATCGTCGGCGACCATCGAGAAGACGACGTCAGCCAGATGTGCCGCTTCGGCCGGACTCGCCGCGACCGTGGCCCCTGCCCTGCGCAGCGGTTCGGTACGCGCCGGGTTGCGGTTGAACACTTGCACCTGGTGCCCGGACTCGAACAGATTCATGGCAATCGCGGCGCCCATCGAGCCAAGCCCGATAAATCCAATCTGCATGATGAAACTCCGAATAACGAATAATGTTGACAAGGTAGCGCCCTGGCAGGGTCGCGATGACGGGCGAAGCTTGCCCGTCCGCTGCCACCCCGTGCTATCGCAGCGGCGGCGCCATGAAATCCGGACCGACCGGATCGGTCACATGCTGTGCGAGCAGGATATCGATGTCCTCCTTGTCCTGCGCGCTCAGCTTCCATCCGAACGCGTCGCCGATGCCGCCCAACTGGTCCGGGCGACGCGCGCCCCACAGCGCAATCGTCGGGCCCTGGTCGAGGATCCAGCGGATCGCCAATGCCAGCACCGACTTGCCATGGCGCTCGCGGGCAAACGCCGAGAGCGCCTCGACTGCCGCCAGGTACTGCGCGAAACGCGGCTGCCGGAACTTCGGATCGGCATTGCGCAAGTCATCACCGTCGAACGTGGTGGACGCATTCATGCGCCCGGACAAAAGGCCTCGGCACAGCGCACCATAAGCCAGCACGACAAATCCCCGCTCACGCGCGTAGGGCAGTACGTCAGCCTCGATCGCGCGCTCGAACAGGTTGTAAGGAGGCTGGACTGCCGCGAGCCGTGTCGCCACAGAGAACGCGTCCATCTGCCGCGGGGAAAAGTTGCTGACGCCGACAGACAGGATCTTTCCTTCCACGCGCAGCTTCTCCAGTTCGGCCGCGGTGTCTTCGAATGACACCAGCGTGTCCGGCCAGTGCACCTGGTACAGGTCAATGTAGTCGGTGCGCAAGCGGCGCAGTGAATCCTCGATTTCCTGCCGGATGCGCGCCGGGGTGGCGTTGCGCTGCACACCGCTGTTGCCCCATTCGAGCCCGGCCTTGGTCGCGATCACCGCATCCTGGCGCCAGCCAGCCAGCGCCTTGCCGACCACTTCTTCCGAATGGCCGAAGCCATACACCGGTGCGGTGTCGATCAGATTGATGCCATGGTCGAGCGCGCTGCGGATCGTCGCCATGGCGGCGTTGTCGTCGGTTCCGCCCCACATCCAGCCGCCTATCGCCCATGTGCCCAACGCAATGCGCGATACCGCAACCGGGATGCCTTCAATTCGTATCGTCTCGACATTCATACTCAATCGCTCCAGTAGATGGTTGCCTGCGAGCGTTGGCCTACGCGTCGGACTGCGCGTCGGACTGCGATCGGCCACCGCATCAGGCGCGTACAATCTAGCTCATATATCGTTGAGTTGAATTCAACGAACCATTGAGGCAAGCCACATCACCTGTCTGTCATGCCCGCCTTCACCCGCACCGAGCTTGCCGATCTCAATGTGTTCGTCACCATCTGCCGCCGCCGCAGTTTCCGGCAGGCGGCCGTCGAACTGGGGGTGTCAACGTCCGCGCTAAGCCACTCCATGCGCAATCTCGAAGCGCGGCTGGGCGTGAAGCTGCTCAATCGCACCAGTCGCTCGGTGGTGCCGACTGCGGCCGGCAGCGCGCTGGCGGAACAGCTTGGCAGGGGCTTTGAGACCATTGGCGCGGCCATCGATGAACTCGATCGCTACCGCACATCGCCGGTCGGCCGCCTGCGTATCAACGTGCCGCGCGACGCGTCGCGCCTGCTGATCGGGCCGATCCTGCCAGCTTTCACCGACGCGTATCCGGAGATCCAGCTCGACATCACCGTCGACGATCGCCTGATCGACATCATTGCCGACGGCTACGACGCCGGCATCCGCTACGGCGACACGGTCGCACGCGACATGATCGCCGTGCCGCTGACGCCACCGTTACGCTGGGTGATCGTGGGGTCTCCCGCATACCTGGCGCGGTGTGGGCGCCCGACGAAGCCAGACGACCTGATGCGCCACGCGTGCATCCGCATTCGTATTGGCGACAACTCGCTGTATCGGTGGGAGCTTGGCAACGGACGCCGTGCACTCGAACTCGACGTGCCTGGCCCGGTAAGCGCCAACGAGACGGACACCGCCGTCGATGCCGCGCTGAACGGCGTCGGGCTCGCGTACTGCCTCGAACGCCGCGTGGCCGACGATATCGCCGCCGGCCGCCTTGAAGTAGTGCTGCCGAAATGGGCGGTCGCCGGGCCGCCCATGGTGATGTACTACCCAAGCCGGCGGCAGACACTGCCGGGCCTGCGGCAATTGATCGACATGATCCGCTCGGCCAACACCTGACAGGCGACGGGCGCATGCGCGCTCCGTGACACGCAGGATTTTCTTCCTTGACTATTCGTCTAGTTCTGGATAATCTGTCCATATGACGAAGCGAACCAAGGAGCAGCAAGCGCTGCTCGATCAACTCAAGCAAGTGGCGCAGGGCCTCGGCGAGACCCTGGCGCCGTTTTGCGAGGTCGTTGTCCACGACCTCCTGGATCCCAGGCACGCCATCCTGGCCATCCATAACAACCTGTCGGGCCGCCAGCCTGGCGACCCGGCCACAAAACTCGGCCTGGCCCGCATCGCCGATCCGCAATACCAGCAAGTCATCGCCAACTATGCGAACCAGTTCGCCGATGGCCGCCAGGCCAAGAGCACATCGATCGGCATCAAGGATTCCAGCGGGCAATACATCGCTGCCCTGTGCCTGAATGTGGATCTCTCGCTGTTTCGTGGTTTGCAGACCATGCTGGGACAGTTCGGCACGGTCGGCGCGGCTGCGGGTGTTACCGAGTCGCTCGATCCGGTCGGCGCGGATGCCATCCGGGATCGCATTGACCAGTTCGCGGCGCGGCTCGCCACCACGCCCCGTTCGCTCAAGGCAACGGACCGGCGCGCGCTGATGCGCGAGCTCAAGGAATCGGGTTACATGGAGGTGCGTCGGGCCATGGAGGTCGTGGCGATGCATCTGGGCGTATCGCGAGCAACGGTGTACAGCGATGCCAAGTGACGCCCGCCTGCTGCTGCTCGACAAGGACGAGGTGCAGTCCTTGCTACTGCCTGACGACGTCCTGGAAGCCGTGCGCGAGGCCTTCGTGCTGCATAGCCAGGGCGAGGGCCGCGTGTTCCCGGTGGTGCGCGAGCCGCTGGTAACCGGCGGCGTCTTCGGCATAAAGTCCGGGGACGTGCAGGCACAAGGCTTGCTGGGTTTCAAGGCCGCGGGATTCTGGCCCAGCAACCGTCAGCTTGGCGGTGAGCCGCACCAGGCCACCATCATGCTGATCGATCCCGCGACCGGGCGGCCCGTCTGCCTGCTGGACGGCAATGCGGTCACCACCATGCGCACCGGCGCCGCGGGTGGCCTGGGGCTGCAGCAGCTCGCACGGGCGGACAGTACCCGCGTGTGCGTGTTCGGCACCGGTGTCCAGGCGGGCGTGCAGCTCAGCTTTGCCCTGCGGTTGTTGCCAGCACTTGGCGAGGTCCGCTATGTCACGGTGGACGGCAAGCGCGACGCTGCTTTCGAGGCGCAGTTCGCGCACCGTTGCGACATCTCGCCCGCGGGCGACCGCAATGCTGCAGTGTCCGAGAGCGACATCGTGATCACCGCAACGCCGGGAACGGGCGCCTTGTTCGAAATGCAGGCGGTACAGCCAGGTACACACCTGAATTGTGTTGGCGCCGACACCAAGGGCAAGCGCGAGTTGCCCGAGGGCCTGCTGCAGCGGGTGCGCCTGTTCGTCGATGACCAGGCACAGGCACGCCAGATCGGTGAAACCCAATGGGCCTCCGATACGCCGTGCATCGAACTGGGCGACCTGCTGACAGGCAAGGCCCGTGTGGACCGGCAACCGACGGACATCACGGTATTCGACATGACCGGTCTCGCCCTGCAGGACCTGACCGTCGCCCGCCTGCTCCATCAGCGGGCCGGCGCGGCCGGCGTGGGCTCCAGCATCCCATGGTCGTGGTAACGCTTTGATCGATGTTTGCATTATGTAGGAGCTGCTTGCTTTTCACGATGTCACCGTAGCCGCCGCGCGGCTTCGGCGCCTTGCCCGCGGCATGCCACAGATGCGCTACCGGACGGTCAAGGACCTCAATTCCTTCCCTTTTGTCCGGAGTTGGTTTCATGCGTATCATCCCTGCCCTCACAGCGCTCGCATTGAGTGCTGCCTGTAGCTTCACTTCCGCCGCCCGCGCGGCCGACAACCCCTGGCCGCAAAAGCCGGTTACCGTTATCGTTGCCTCCGCTGCCGGCGGCTCGGCCGACGTATTGACCCGCGTTGTGCTGACCCACCTGGCGAAAGAAACCAACGCCAACTTTGTCGTCGACAACCGCCCGGGAGCCGCCGGCAACATCGGCATGGCGCAGGTCAAGCGCGCTGCCCCGGATGGGTACACGCTGGGCTATGGCAACATCAACACCCTCGCCATCAATCCGGCGCTGTTCAGCAAGCTTCCCTACGATGTGCGGCAGGACTTTGTGCCTGTGGGCCGCATGTTCTCGATCTATAACCTGCTTGTGGTCCGTGCCGATTCCCCGGTCAAGAACGTGGCCGACCTGCTGGCACTGGCCAGGAAATCCCCGGGCAAGCTGTCATATGCCGCTGCGGGCACTGGCAGCAGCGGCCACATGGGCGGCGAGTTGCTCAAGAAGATGGCCGGCATCGACGTGTTGTTCATTCCATACAACGGAGATCCGGCGTCCCTGACCGACCTCGCCGGTGGCCGGCTCGACTACACCATTACCAATGCGTCGGTGGCATGGCCACTGGTCAAGAGCGGCAAGCTGCGCGCGCTGGCGATCACCAGCCGCGAGCGCGTCGCGCTGTATCCCGACGTGCCGACGCTCAATGAGTCAGGCCTGAAGGGCTATGAAAATGTCTCGTGGGGCGGCCTGGTGTTTCCCAAGGGCACGCCGCAGCCGATCGTCGACAAGCTCAGCATGGCGTTGGAGAAGGTGCTGAAGACCGACAGCCTGCGCCAGGACCTGGCCAATGCCAACGCCGTCGCCGCCACCGGCACCCGCGCAGAATTCATCCAGTTCATCGCCAGCGAGCAGAAGAAGTGGGCCGACCTGATCGTAACCGCGAAGATCCCCAAGCAGAACTGAGCTTTCCGCCGACCATGTCCAATCCCCGCATTGCGATTCTCGGCTTTGCCATTGAATCCAACCGTTTTGCTCCGGTGTCCACGCGCGCCGACTTCGTGTCGCGGGCTTATCTTGCCGGCGATGCGCTGCTGTCGGATGCCCGCGCCACCGCCCCAGCCATGACGCCGGAGATCCCTGCCTTTGTCCGCCGCATGGATGCCGGCGGGCAGTGGCAGCCCGTCCCTATCCTGTTCGCCAATGCAGAGTCGGGCGGCCCGGTCGACCACGCCTTCTTCATGGAGACACTTGCCATCTTTGAACGGGAATTGCGCGCCGCGCTGCCGCTCGATGCCGTCTACATTTGCGAGCACGGTGCCGCCATCACCACCGAAGAGGATGATCCCGACGGTTTGGTCTTCGAGATGGTGAGGTCCATCGTTGGACCGACGGTGCCGATCGTCGCCACCGTCGACCTCCATGCCAATGTGTCCGATCGCATGGTCGACGCGGTCGATACGCTGATCTCCTATCGCCGTAATCCCCATACCGACATGGCCGAGCGCGGCGCGGATGCGGCTGACATCCTGATCGAGTTGATGCAAGGCACGCGCTTTTGCGTCGCGCATGTGCGCATGCCGGTTTGTGCGCCCCCGACCCAGCTCTTGACCGCGCCCGGAACCGGACCGTACGCCGACATGATCGAACAAGCGGAAGCACTGGTTGACCCGCGCATCGTCAATATTTCAGTGGTGGGCGGCTTTGCCTTTGGTGACACCCCGAAGAACGGCATGACGGTCATCGTCACGACCCGCGGCGATGCCGACTTCGCCAGGCAGACCGCCCATGATCTGGTAATGCCGGCGTGGACCGGCCGCACCGCGTTCACGCCCGCGTTGACGTCTCTTGACGAGGCGGTCGCGCTGGCCAAGGCTGCTGGCGATGACCACGCGCTGCCGCCCGTATTGCTGTCCGATGTAGCGGACAACCCCGGCGGCGGCGGGCGCGGCAACACGCCCTTCCTGCTGCAGGCGTTGTTGCGAGCCGGCGTGCGTGATGCCGTGCTCGGTGTGGTCACCGATCCTGAGCTCAGCGCGCAGGCCCATGCCCTCGGCGTGGGCGCCGAGTTTACCGCCCGCTTCAATCGCGGCGAGAGCACCGCATACTCCGATGCCTTCAGCGCACCCGCCACGGTACTGCGGTTGCACGCGGGCCAGGGCGTGGGGCGACGGGGGCAGTTGGCCGGCTGCAGCTATAACCTGGGCCCGTCGGCCCTGCTGCGGGTGGGAGGCGTGAAGGTCGTGGTGATCACCAATCGCCATCAATGCCACGAGCCCGCTTTCTTGGAGATGTTTGGCATCGATATCGCCGCTGCCCGCACGGTGGTAGTGAAATCGCGCGGCCATTTCCGCGCGGCGTTCGATGAGTTCTTTGATCCCGGGCAGATTTTCAGCGTCGATGCTCCGGGGCTGACATCGCCAGTATTGTCCCGCTTCGACTTCAAACGCCTGCCGCGGCCGGTGGTCCCGCTTGACGCCATGACCGACTGGACGCCGCATATCCGGCTGTTGCGCAAGCACAGCGCGCTCCAGTGAACCCTTTGCCGATCCAGCCAGACATGTCCACAACTCTCGACTCTCTCGATACCCCGGCGGCCGTCATCGACCTCGCCCGCATGCAACGCAACATCGACCGCATGCAGCAGCGCATGAACGCGTTGGGCGTGCGCTTCCGCCCACACGTCAAGACCTCCAAATGCACGCCGGTCGTGCGCGCCCAGCTTGCCGCCGGCGCGCAAGGCATCACGGTGTCCACGCTGAAGGAAGCCGAATACTTCTTTGCTGAAGGCATCACCGACATCGTCTATGCCGTCGGCATGGCGGCGCATCGGCTGCCGCAGGCGCTCGCGTTGCGGCGGCGCGGGTGCCAGCTGAAGCTCCTCACCGACAGCGTGGCCTCGGCCGAGACGATCGCCGAGTTCGGGCGGGCGAATGATGAGGTGTTCGAGGTGCTGATCGAGATTGACACGGATGGTCACCGCTCCGGCATCCGTCCGGAGGACCCTGCGCTGCCGGATGTCGGCCGCGCCCTGCACGATGGGGGCATGCGCCTGGGTGGCGTGCTGACCCACGCTGGCTCGAGCTACGAGCTTGACACCACCGAGGCCCTGAGCGCCCTGGCGGAGCAGGAACGCGCCGGCTGCGTGCGTGCGGCCGAGCGTCTGCGGGCCGCGCAGCTGCCGTGCCCGGTGGTCAGCATCGGCTCGACTCCGACGGCACTTTCCGCCGCGCAACTCGATGGCGTCACCGAGGTTCGGGCCGGCGTCTATGTCCTGTTTGACCTGGTGATGAGCAATGTGGGCGTCTGTACCACCGATGACATCGCCCTCAGCGTACTGACCACGGTGATCGGCCATCAGGGCGACAAGGGCTGGGCCATCGTCGACGCCGGGTGGATGGCGATGAGCCGCGATCGCGGCACGCAGAAGCAGAAGCGGGACTATGGCTATGGGCAGGTCTGCACGATCGACGGCACGGTGTTGCCGGGCTACGTGCTCAGCGGCGCCAACCAGGAGCATGGCATCGTGTCGCGCGAAGGAGCGCCCGATGCCGATATCGCCGCGCGCTTCCCGGTTGGCACGCGGCTGCGCATTCTTCCCAACCATGCGTGCGCGACCGGCACGCAATTCCCCGAGTACCAGGCGCTCTCCGAAGACGGTGAGCTGGCGGCATGGCAGCGCTTCCATGGCTGGTGAGATGGACGCAGCGGGGCTCGTGCACGGAAGTCTTCTACAATGGCGGCCATGTGTCCGCAGCGCGGACGCGCGACGGAACCCATCCATGCCAGCGAAGAAGAAACTCCCGGCCAAGTCCGCGCCGAGTCAGGCTAGTCAGGCCCCACCGAAGCAAGCCACGCTGAGCGCCATCATGGCGCGTATCGACAGCATCCGCGACACCCTGGGCGCCACCGGCCAGCGCATTGCCGACTTCATTGCCCGTCATCCGGAGGAAGTGGTCCATATGTCCGTCAGCGAAGTGGCCGAGCGCACCGGTGCCAGTGAAGGCAGTGTGGTCGGACTGTGCAAGGCGCTCGGCGCCACCGGTTTCCAGCAGCTGAAGATCGTGCTGGCGCAGGAGATCGTGCAGCCGGTACAGATGATTCACGAAGACCTGGAACCGAAGGACGATGCGGCCGCCGTGGTACGCAAGATCTTCCAGAGCAATGTGCAGACGCTGCTCGACACCCAGTCGACCCTCGACGTGGGCGCGCTGCAGCGCGCGGTCCAGATCCTGAAGAAGGCCAAGCGCATCGAGATCTACGGCATCGGCAGTGCGGCCACCATCGCCGAGGATGCGCATTACCGCATGCTGCGCATTGGCCTTAACGTCAAGGCCGTGATCGACTCGCATGTGCAGGTCATCAGCGCGGCCTTGACCGGCCCGGATGTCGCGGTGCTGACCATCTCGCATTCCGGCAGCACCTATGAGACCGTGACGGCGACGCGACTGGCGAAGGAGGCCGGCGCACACACCATCTGCATCACCAACTTCGGTAAATCGCCGATCCAGGCCTTCTCCGATGTGGTGCTGCTGACGATGGCGCGCGAGACCCACTTTCGCACGGAGGCGATGACCAGCCGCCTGGCACAACTGGCGATCATCGATGTGCTGATCGCGTGCCTGGCGCTGACCGACTACGATCGCGCGGTCAAGACCATCCGCCACACCTTCGACGTACTGTCGCTCAAGCGCTATTGAGCCTGGCGTGCAGGGCCGTGCGGCCGGCACACCATGTATTCAGCAACTGAGCAGGGGTCTCCGCCTCGGCCCCGGAGCCGGTGCCAAGCAGCAGATATGACATGCCCATCGCGACCGCGCCCGCGGCATCGGTCGCCGGGTTGTCGCCGATCATCAGCGCCTGCGCCGGGCTTGCCTGCAGCCGCCGCAGTCCTTCGTGGAACAGCGCATCGGCGGGCTTGCCGATGATGCACTCGGGATCCACGCCGGCACAGGCTGTCAGCGCGGCGAGCAGCGCACCGGTCTCCGGCACGCAGGTGCCGTTGTCGCCGGGATGGCTGAGATCGGGATTGGTGACCACCAGCCTGGCGCCGGCGCGCAGCACATTCGCCGCCAGCGCCAGCTTGCCGTAGTTGAAGTCGGGATCGCGCGCCAGCAGCACCACGTCAGCGCCCTGCTCCACCAACTGGCAACCGATCCGCTTCGCATGGCGGCGCAATGCCGGGCTGCCCAGCAACAGAACCCGCGCCTCGGGGGAGGTGCGGCGCAGCCAGTTCACAGCCATTTCGCCGGCAAGCACGAGTTGCTCCGGTGCAACGGGCAGGCCCATGCGGCGCAGCTTGCGCGACATGCCGGCCGCGGTGTCGGTGGAGTTGTTCGACACGATGGCATAGCGGCCCTGCAACGCCTCGAGCAGCGCGGCCGCGCCCGGCATGGCGGCGCCGTTGCGGATCAGCGTGCCGTCCAGGTCGACGATGTAGCGCCACGCCGGCGCGCGCCAGGGCGGCAGCGCCGGCTGCGGGATCGAGGCATCGTCGGTGGCACGTTGGCCGGAGGGGAACCGCCTGATATCTGTCATCTTTGCGTTCGAACATTTTGAGTAACGCTCATTCTACATTCAATTTTTATTGAACAACATTCACTGGATTGTCATGTAGGTCTTCTAGCATCCGTGTTGCCCCATCCCCAACCACGCGACACGGAACCTCCATGAACACCCTGCGAACGAGATGTCTCGCTGTACTGGCTGGCGTTGTACTGAGCTCGGCGCTTGCCGGCTGCGGCGGCGGAGATGACTCCGCCTCCACGGCAACGTCACAGCAACTTTCATCGGCACAAGCGAACGAGCAAAAAAAGCCGGCGGACACGCTGCGCTGCGCCCCCTGAGCCTCTGTTGATCTCTTCCCACGCCATCGCCCACAGGTCAGCCACATGCAATCCAACGACAGACGCAATTTCCTCCGCACCGCCACCCAGGCCATGGGTGCCGCCGCCGCGCTCACGGTGCTGCCGCCGAGCATCCGCCGCGCGCTTGCCGTGCCCGCCGCGGTAGAGACAGGCACCATCAAGGACGTCAAGCACATCGTCATCCTCATGCAGGAAAACCGTGCCTTCAATCACTACTTCGGCACGATGAAAGGCGTGCGAGGCTTCGGCGACCGCTTCCCGATCCCGCTCGAAAGCGGCAAACCGGTCTGGTACCAGTCGGATGGCACGAAGGAGATCCCGCCCTTCCACCTGGACAAGCAGACCATGAACGCACTGCTGGTCCCGAGCACGCCGCACTCGTTCTCCGATGCGCAGGCGGCCTGGAACCAGGGCAAGTTCGGCATGTGGCCCAAGTACAAGAAGCCCTACTCGATGGGTTACTACAAGCGCGACGACATCCCCTTCCAGTTCGCGCTGGCCGAAGCCTTCACCATCTGCGACGCCTACCACTGCTCCATCACCACCGGCACGGATCCCAACCGCATCGTCTTCTTCGCGGGTTCCAACTTCAACCCGGAACTCGGCAAGAGCGGCGTCAACTGCACCGATACAGACTCCGAGCCGAACAACCTGCGCTGCTGGATCACGGGCGCGCTGCCGACGCCGGGCTACACCTATGCCGGCTCGTCTTTCCGTTGGCCGACGATTCCCGATGTCCTGCAAAAGGCCGGCGTCAGCTGGCGCATCTACCAGGATCCGAACGACAACTGGACTGGCGCGATGCACGGTGGCCTGGCCTTCGATTCGTTCCGCACGGCGCAGCCGGAGTCGCCGCTGTACAAGGAAGGCATGAGCCTGTGGACCATCGAGGACCTGCAGCGCGACGTGATGAACGGCACGCTGCCCGAGGTAGTGTGGGTGCTGCCGACCAAGCTGCAGTCCGAACACCCGGGCGCGCCGTCAAGCCCGCAGCACGGCGGCAACTTCACCGCCCAGGTGCTGAACGCACTGACGTCGAACCCGGAGGTCTGGAGCAAGACCGTGTTCTTCCAGACCTTCGACGAGAACGACGGGCTGTTCGATCACCTGCCGCCGCCGGCCGTGCCCTCCTACAACCTGGACGGCACGCTCGCCGGCAAGTCGACGCTGCCGCTGGAAGGCGAGTATTTCTCGGACCCGGCACGCAAATACCTGCATCCCCAGGACACCATCAGCGGCAACCTGCGCCCGTGGGGACTGGGACCGCGCGTGCCGATGTACGTGGTATCGCCATGGAGCAAGGGCGGCTGGGTCAATTCGCAGACCTTCGATCACACCTCGGTGGGCCGCTTCCTCGAGCAGCGCTTCGGCATCACCATTCCCGCCATCAGCCCCTGGCACCGCGCGGTCAGCGGCGATCTCACCTCGGCCTTCGATTTCGCCACGCCTAACGACCCGAAATTCCCCGCACTGCCCGATACCAGCGACTACGCGATCATCGAAGCCCAGCAGAAGACCATGCCGGCGCCGACTCCGCCCGCCACGCCACAGCCGCTGTTCCAGGAAATCGGCACCCGCTTCTCGCGCGCCCTGCCCTATGAGCTGCACACCAGCGCGCGCGTCGACAGTGGGGGCCGCAGCGTGACCCTGCTGTTCGCCAACAGCGGCATGCAGGGCGCGGTGTTTCATGTCTACGACAAGCTGCACCTGGACCGCATCCCGCGACGCTACACCGTGGAAGCGGACAAGACCCTGTCGGACGCGTGGGACGTCGTCGCGGACAACGGCAAGTACGACCTGTGGGTGCTCGGGCCGAACGGCTTCGTCCGGCATTTCACCGGCACCGCGGCCGCCAGCGGCGCGCAGCCGGAGTGCCAGGTCTGCTACGACCCGAAGAACGGCCAGTTGTACCTGCATATGCGCAACACCGGCAACGCCGCGTGCACCGTCACGGTACAGTCCAACGCGTACCGCAACGATGGCCCGTGGACGCTGACCGTACCCCCGGGCGGCGAGGTCGTGGAAGAGCGCTGGTCGCTGGAAAGGAGCGCGCGCTGGTATGACTTCAGCGTCGTGCGCGCGGACGACGCGAGCTACCTGCGACGCTTTGCCGGCCGTCTGGAAACCGGCAAGGACAGCGTCAGCGATCCGGCCATGGCCATGCCCGCCGCGTGATTTCCGGCACCTGCTAATTTTCTTTGACTATTGAGCGGGCGGCCTGCCTTGGTGCAGGCCGCTTGTCCATTCGCCGCCGACGGCGGCGGCTATACCACCGAGGGAAGGACCTATCACCATGTACCGCCGATTTTGCATCCGGACCATCACGGCAATCGCATTGGCCTGCGCCGGCCTGGCCGGCAGCGCGACCGTATTCGCGCAGGCGCAGCACGATGGCAGCGCGGCCAGCCCGTTGCGCGTCGTGCTGATTCCGGCCGACGGCGGCACCGAGGATGGCACGAAGAAGGATTTCGAGCCCATCTTCGGCGCCATCAGCCAGGCCACGGGACTGAAATTCGATATCAAGATCGGACAGAGCTACGGCGCCGTGGTCGAGGCGATGTGCAATGGCGCCGCCGATATCGCGTGGTATGGCCCGGCCAGCTATCTGCAGGCCCGCGCCCGCGGCTGCGCGGAGTTGCTGGCGCTCGCCGTGCGCGACGGCCAGTCGGTGTACTACTCGGGCATTTTCGCCCGCGCCGATGCCGGCATCGAGCGGATCCGGGACCTGAAGGGCAAGAAGATCGCGCTCGGCGATGTCAACTCGACGTCGAGCTTCAATGTGCCCGTGGCCATGATGCTTTCATCCGGTGTCCGGCCGGCCAGGGACGCTGCCATGATCAGCATGGCCGGCAGCCACGCCAATGTGCTCAAGGCCCTGGCCGAAGGCCTGGTCGATGCCGGTGGCGCCTCGTTCGATTCCTTCGAGAAAGCAGCCAACGCAAAGGCCATCGATCCCGCCAGGATCAAGGTGGTGGCGAAGAGCGCGCCGATTCCCTATCCGCCGCTCGCCATGCATCCGAAACTGAGCGACGGCGTAAAGGCCAGGCTGCGCGATGCCTTCAACAACATCAACAAGCTGCCCGGCATCACCAAGGATCAGATCCGCGGCTATGGCGGCAGCAAGGTCGACGGCTATACCTCCAAGGTGAGCGAAACCGACATGGCGGCCGCGGGCAAGATGTTCGAGCTGGTGACCGACCAGGTCAAGGCCGACATCATCATGAAGGCCGGTGCGCACTGATGATCGACTTCGATAGCGTATCCAAGGTCTGGCCCGATGGTACGGCGGCCTTGTCCGACGTCAGCCTGTCGGTGCCGCGCGGGCAATTCTGCGTTGTGCTCGGGCCGTCGGGCGCGGGCAAATCGACGCTGCTGCGCGCCGTCAACGGCTTGATGAGACCAGGCACGGGCGGCGTGGCAATCGACGGCATCGAGCTGACCCGCGCCACCGAGCGCCAGCTGCGCCGCCGGGTTGCCATGATCCATCAGCATTTCAACCTGACCCCGCGCATGAGCGTTGCGCGCAATGTGTTGGCCGGCGCGTTGCCGGAGGTTTCAATGTGGCGAGCGCTGCTAGGCTGGTTTGAACCCCGGTACCGCGCACGCGCGTGCGCCCTGCTGGCCGGCGTGGGCCTTGACCCGTCGCACTTGCCGCGCCGCGCCGGCGAACTCTCGGGCGGGCAACAGCAGCGCGTCGGCATTGCCCGCACCTTTATGCTCGACCCCGAAGTCATCCTGGCTGACGAGCCGGTCGCCAGCCTGGACCCCCGCATCTCTCGCGACATCCTGACCCTGATCCGGGACGCCGCGCGCGCCTGCAATAGCGCTGTCCTTTGCAGCTTGCACCAGGTCGACCTGGCGCGCGAGTTCGGCGACCGCATCGTCGGGATGCGCAGCGGCCGCATCGTGTTCGACGGGACACCCGCCGATTTCACGGATGAGGTAGTCGAGCGATTGTATGGCGGCGTCAGCTGGGAAGAAGCCGCACCCTCCCCCTCGCTACCGCTTGCCGCTTGAAGGACTCCGCCATGAACAATCCCGCCCATCCAGCCATTCCCGGCACGCAAGCCGACTGGAAACTCGACCAACCTTACAGTGCGCGCCATTCGCTGATCGTGCTGGCATTGCTGGCGGCCTTGCTCTATACCGGCCAGCGCACCGAAATGGACCGCATGGTGACCATGACGGGGCAAGCCGTGGGCAACCTGCTTGGCCTGAGCCCTGACTCGCAGGTGGTGCGCGGCCTGTCGCGCGTGGCCGAGTCGATGTGGCCCCCGGCGCTTGGCGAAAGGGAAGAAGTGGCGCGCTTGCCCGGGCTCGATCGCCGGCACTTGCCCATGTTCTCCCATATCGAAATCCAGGAGAACCGCGAACAGCACCTGAATCCGCAATCCCTGCAATGGGAAACCAGGCTGGAGCGCACCGAGTACCTGGTCAGGCCGATGGGCTATTTGTGGACCGTCTTCGTGAAGATGGTTGAGACCGTCGAGATCGCCATCTGGGGCACCGTGCTGTCGGTCCTGTTGTCGATGCCGCTGGCCTGCCTCGCCGCGCGCAACTACACGCCGAACCGGTTCACCTACACGCTGGCGCGCGCCTCGATCAGCCTGTTGCGGTCTGCGCCGGAACTGATCGTCGCCCTGTTCCTGGTCCTGGCCTACGGCTTCGGTCCGATCGCCGGCGTGCTGGCGCTGAGCCTGCATGCGGCCGGCTTTCTCGGCAAGTTCTACGCGGAGGACATCGAGCACGCCGACAACAAGCCACAGGAGGCGCTGGAAGCCATCGGCGCGGGAAAACTCAAGACGCTGTGGTACGCGGTAATGCCGCAGGTACTGCCGCAATACACGGCCTATACGCTCTACATCCTGGATCGGAACGTTCGCATGGCGACTGTCATCGGACTGGTCGGCGCCGGCGGAATCGGACAGGAACTCAAAGGCCGCTTCGACATGTTCCAGTACGGCCATGTTGCCACCATCCTGATTGCGATCTTCATCGTGGTGTTCCTGCTCGACCAGTTCTCGGCACGCGTGCGCGCGAGATTGATATGAGTCCATGCCAACGCCGTCCTTGGCAAAAACCGAGGCCAGACTCACCCGCCGAAATCGTCGATCGCGCATCCCGGAATACGCAGGCTCATCGCTGCCTGACGAAGCAGGTGGTGCACATGTGAGCGAACTCCATGAGGGCCCATGGCCGCAGAGGATCTGGCACGGACGTTGCGTCGGATGCTGCCGCTGCAAACTGGTTGCAGCCTCAGTGGAGTTTGATCTTTCGGGAGCGTCCGATGAAGAAAGTAGTTGTACGTGGGGCAGCCCTGGCGCTGTCCATTTGCGTACTGGCTTTCGGTGCTGGTACTGCGCAGGCGCAGGCATATCCATCCAAGCCAATCAGACTGGTGGTCCCATTTCCGCCGGCCGGTGCAACGGATGTCCTGGGTAGAGCGATTGCCCAGAAGTTGTCTGAAGGACTGGGTCAGCCAGTGACGGTGGAGAACCGGCCTGGTGCAGGCAGCACCATCGGCGCAGACGTCGTCGCCAAGGCGGCGCACGATGGCTACACACTGCTACTGGCGTCCGGTTCGCTTGCCATCGCATCCAACCTCTACAGCAAACTCAGCTTCGATATCCTGAAGAGTTTCACGCCGATATCGCTGGTAGGCCATGTACCCCATATGCTGGTCGTGAACCCTTCGGTCCCGGCGAATTCGGTGAAAGAACTGATCGCGTTGGCCAAAGCCAGGCCCGGGCAGTTGAGCGCCGCTTCGCAGGGAAACGGCACGCTGTCGCACCTTGAACTGGAAATGTTCAAGATATCCACGGGTGTCGACATACTGCATGTCCCTTATAAGGGCAGCAATAACGTCATGTCCGATCTGCTTGCCGGCAATGTCTCGGTGTTCTTCGACAGCGTTCCGTCGTCCATGCCGCTGGTGAAAGCCGGCAAGCTCAAGGCACTGGGGGTGGTCGGGACCAAGCGCCTGCCCACGAGTCCAGATATCCCGACGCTGAGCGAAGCCGGGTTGCCGGGATTCGAAGCCAAGAACTGGTTCGCGCTACTGGCACCGGCCGGCACGCCGAAGGAGATCGTGGAGCTGCTCAACGCGCAGGTGCAAAAGGCCGTTGCATCTCCGGACCTGGTTTCGCAGCTGGCAAGTCAGGGCGTCATCCTGGAAGGTGGCACATCGAAGCAGCTGGCGGCACTGATGCAAAACGACGTAGCAAAGTGGGGCAAACTCGTAAAAGCCGCAAACGTGCACCTGAACTGAACGCAGCGGGCATGCACACGCCATCGGGGACCACGCCGGCAGCAAATACTTACGGGGATTTCCTTTAATCGATCCTGGCACCGGAGAATTTCACGATCCTGGCCCACTTGACCGTCTCGCGGCGGGAGAGGTCCAGGAACTCCTCAGGCGTGCTGGGCGCGATTTCCGCCGGCAAGCGCCGTTGGCATAAGGGACAGGCCGCGCTCTTGCAGGCGCCAGGCGGAGCGCACCAGAGCGGGCCATCTCTTTGATAAAAGCGGATTCTCAGTCGTTGCGCGCCAGGCCCGGGGTGGAAGCAGGCATCTTGCGTGCGCGGGCCGCCTGCTCGAAACCATACGCGTATCGGATGAGTTGCGGTTCGCTCCACGGGCGACCGAGAAACTCCAGGCCGACGGGCACGCCGCGCGGGGCCTCCTCGGTGGGAGAAGAGAACCCGGCAGGCACCACCACTGCCGGGAATCCGGTCAGCGAAGCCAGAATGCCGTTGCGTTCTCTTTGGTCATACTCTCCGATCGGCACGGGCAGCCGCTTCTGATGTGGATAGATCATGGCATCGAGGTGGTTCTCCGCCATCACGTTGGCAAGCCGGATCTTGAGCGCGTCGATCTTTACCAGCCGGTCCTTGTAATCAGGCTCATTCAGGCCATTCTCGATGCCTTTGGCGGACTGCAGGAATTTGCTCAGGCTCGGATGCGTTTTCCCACTGGCGACGATGTCGTCCAGCGAATGTGCGGGAGCCTTGCTTCCGACATCCTTCAGGTACTGGTTCATGACGCTCTTGTATTCGTATTTCTGAACATCGAGCTGGCCGTTCAGCTTGTCGGTATCCAGCTCGGGTGTCGAGACCGGTACCATGACCGCTCCCTTTTTCTTCAGCACGTCAATCGCATGTGCCATGACGCGATTGACTTCCTCGTGATCGGTCCCGGTCCCGAACAGGGATTGCATCACACCGATGCGCACGCCTTTCAGTCCGTTTTTATCCAGGTATGCCGTATAGGTCCCGGGGATATGGCCCCAGCTCATTGCGGTCACCGGATCGGCTTGATCGTACCCCGCCATGACGTCCAGCATGCGGGCGGCATCAGCCACCGAACGCGTGATCGGGCCTGCCTCGTCCTGCGTGAAGGAAACCGGCACAATACCCGAGCGGCTGACCAGTCCAAGCGTAGGCCGAATCGACACTAGGCTATTGTTGGAAGCCGGGGAGCGCAGCGAATTTGCCGTATCCGAGCCGGTGCCGATGGCGGCGAAATTGGCAGCCAGTGCCGCCCCGGTGCCGCCGCTCGATCCGCCCGGGGTCAGTTTGAGGTCGTAGGGATTCTTGGTCTGTCCGCCCAACGAACTGACCGTCACCCCGCCCAGCGCGAATTCCTGAAGATTGGTCTTGCCGAGAATCACGGCGCCACTCCGCTTCAGCCGGCCCACCACGAATGCGTCTTCAGTGGGCCGCGAACCCGCCAGCGAAGCCGAGCCAGCGGTGGTCGGCATGTCGGCCGTGTTGTAATTGTCCTTCAGCACCGTTGGGATGCACTGCAGTGGTTTCAATTTTCCGCTGCGGTGGAATTCGCGATCCATTTCATCTGCCTGGGCCAGCGCATCTGGATTCATGTAGAGCATGGCATTCAAGGCGGGACCTTGCTTGTCATATGCGTGAATCCGGTCCAGATATCGCTGGACCAGCCCATGGCAACTCAGGCTTCCGCTCCTCAGCGCTTGATGAATGTCTGCGACCGAAGACTCCATAATATTGAAGGATTTCTCGGCAGAATATGCCGTGAATGGCAGGATTCCAGAAAGTAATGCCATCGCATTTGCCGCGAATCGGATCCCGAAAGAATATCTTTTTAAGCGCATAGATAAGGTCAGATGGTTCTGAAGTACAGCCCGCCAATCGAGGCTGGCATGGTGAAAATTTTTGATCGTTATGAAAGAGAAATCAGGATCGCCAGCCAGCTGTTATCTGAGATACCGTCGCCGTGCCGGCTTGAGAACCGCGATCGCGAGCAATGCAGTCGCAATGTCGAGGGTGATGGCAACACCAAACACGGGCATCCAGCTACCGAGCTTTTCGTGCATCAGCGCAGCGAGCGGTCCGCCCAGGATCGACCCGATGCCCTGGGAGATATAGAGCCAGCCGTAGTTGGTCGTGGCATAGCGCGTGCCGAAGGTATCGGTCAGCGTGGAAGGAAAGAGCGAAAAGATCTCACCCCAGCCCAGGAACACCACGCCGGACAGCAGCACGAACAGCACCGCATTCTCGCGCGTCAGCAGCCACAGCGCCATCGCCACGCCTTCCAGCGCGAAGGCGAAGCACATGGTGTTCTCCCGGCCCCAGCGGTCGGATACCCAGCCAAACAGCGGGCGCGTCAGTCCGTTGGTGAACCGGTCCAGCGTCAACGCCAGCGGCAGCGCGGCCATGCCGAGCACAGTCACGCCGGCAACGCCGAAGTCCTTCGCGAAGGTCGCCATCTGCGATGTCACCATCAGTCCTGAGGTGGACATCATCGTCATCATGGCAAAGAGCAGCCAGAACAGCGGCGTGCGCAGCATCTCGCGGGTTGGGACGTCGGCGGCGGCCCTGGCACCGGTGCGCGTCGCAATATGTTCGGGCAGCACCACGCCCTGCGGCGAACGAAGACCTTGCGAGGCAACGAAGCCGATCACGGCAAAGAGAAGGCCGAACTGCCACAACGTGGCCTCCAGTCCCTTCTGGGCCAGTGCCGAGGCGATCGGAAAGGTCGTGGCGATGGCACCCATGCCGTATCCCGCTGCGACCATGCCCACGGCAAGCCCGCGCCGGTCCGGGAACCAGCGCACCATCTGCCCGACGACCCCGACGTAGACAATGCCCGTGCCCAGGCCGCCCACGACGCCATAGGTCAGGTACAGCAGCCCCACACTGTGCGTTTGCGCCGCCAGTACCCAGCTCAGTCCCGACAGCACCGTGCCAAGCGCAATCAGCCGGCGCGGCCCGAAGCGTTCAATCAGCGCGCCCTGGAACGGCGAGAAGAATGTCTGCAGCACGATCAGCAACGAGAACGTGACCTGCAACTCAGACAGCGGAACCCCCAGCTTGGCGGCCAGCGGTTTTGTAAACAGCGTCCAGACATACTGCGGGCTGGAAATCGCCATCATGCACAGCATGCCAAGCGCCAGTTGTATCCAGCGCTCGCGCGCCGCCGGCAAGGCTAGGGCGGTACCTGTTGATGCGTTCTCTGCAACGGTATTCATCGGACTACTCCTTCAGACCAGCTTCGGGGATCGGACAAGGGGAACTGCGTAGAAGACCGGGACCTGCCGCGCGAGGCGCATTGGCAAGCGGCATCCCGGCGCGGATTACCAGGCGGCAACGGCGCCATCGCTGCGGGGATCGGCGCCACCTTCGTAGAGCCCGCTGGGGTGCAGCACGATGGCGCCGGCATGGCCCATGGTTTCGTCATACGGCTGCAAGAGCTCGATCTCGTGGCCAAGTGTGCGCAAAGCGTCGCAGGTCGCCTGCGGAAAGCGCGACTCGAGCTTGAGCGTGTCGGTGGTCTGGCCCCAAGTGCGGCCCAGCAGCCAGCGGGGGGCGTCGATCGCGGCCTGCGGGTTCATGCCGAAATGCACGATGCGCGAGAACACTGCGCTCTGCGATTGGGGCTGGCCGTCGCCGCCCATGTTTCCGTAGACCAGCGTGCGGCCGTCGGCCAGGCGCGCCAGGGCCGGGTTCAGCGTGTGGAACGGTTTGCGCCCCGGCATCAGCGGGTTGCGCGCGGCGGGATCCAGCGAGAAGCTGCAGCCGCGGTTCTGCCAGTTGATGCCGGAGGCAGGCAGCACGACGCCGCTGCCGAACTCGTGATAGATGCTCTGGATAAAGCTGACCGCGACGCCCTCCGCGTCGACCACGCCCATCCAGACCGTATCCGCTGGCCCCATGCCCTCTCCCCACGGCAGCGCCTGGTCGGGCCGGACCCGCGCGGCCGCGGCATCGAGCCAGGCCGGCGCAAGCAGGTCCCGTGGATCCACGTCCATGTACGCGGGATCGGTGATATGGCGGTCGCGGGCCAGAAAGGCCTGCTTGGTTGCCTCGACACAGGCATGGACGTAGGGCGCGCCAGTCGATGCCATGGCGCTCGCCGGCAGCAGATCGAGCAGGCGGTCCAGCTGGCCCAGGATCTGCAGCGACACCAGCCCCTGAGTGGGTGGCGGCATGTTATAGACGCGGCCGCGCGAGTGCGCCAGCACCAGCGGCGCCTTCCATACCGCGCGGTGTCCGGCGAGGTCCTGCAGGCTGAGCGGGCTGCCGACGGCGGCCAGGTCCTGCGCAATGCTGCGGGCCAGGTCGCCCCGGTAGAAATCGTCAAGCCCCGCTTCCGCCAGTTGCTCCAGCGTGGCAGCCAGGCGCGGCTGGCAAAAACGCGCACCGGCAAGCGGCGGCACGCCGCCCGCCAGGAACGTCTCGGCAAATCCGGTTATTCCAGAGAGCTCATGGGCCCTCGCCGCAATGCAGGCCGCCTGGCTATGCGTGACCGGAACGCCGTGGCGGGCATAGCCGATGGCATCGGCAAGCAGCCGCGACAGCGGCATGCGCCCGCCCAGCGTCTCGCGCGACCAGGTGCGCGCGGCATGCCAGCCGGACACCGTCCCGGCGACTGTGTTGGCCGCCATCCCGCCGCGGAACGGGATCGTCGCGAGGCCCGCTTCACGGTAGCGCTCGATGCTGGCAGCCCCTGCCGCCGCACCGCACGCTTCGAGGCCGCGGGGCGCCTCATTCGGGCGCGCGATCAGCCAGAAGCTGTCGCCGCCGATGCTGTTCATATGCGGGTAGGCAACCGCGATCGTGGCCGCGGCCGCGATCATCGCTTCGACGGCGTTTCCGCCTTCGCGCAGGATCGCCAGTGCACTCTGCGAAGCCAGGGCGTGCGGCGCGACCGCCATGCCGCGGCTGCCGCGGATGGGGTTCCGATGAAATGTCACAATGTGCTCCGGAAATTATGTATACATAAAATTCACGGAACACAACGCAAGGCCTGTGCCACGCCATCCCCTGCCACTACTGCAGGGCAAGCGATGCCGCGCCGGTCAAGGCGTTGCTAGCGATAGCGGGGAATTCCCCGACAGGGGAAGGTAACGGGAAGTGGGAAAAATTATGGCGCCGACGGCACCATATTGGGGCTTACCCGAAGCGCCTGCGACGCGGCGGTGCGTCGGTGGCAAGCGGGCGCTCGAGGTTGGTGCGGGCTTGTTCCAGCCGTTCGGTGGTCAGGCGGCTGACCTCGACGCGCCCTTCTTCGATATGGCCGGTCAACAACTCGACCGCCCGCGCGCCATCACAGGCCAGCAGCGCCGTGAGGATATTGGCGTGCTCCTCATACGTGAGGGCGATGCGCTCGCCGTAGGCAAAATCGAGGCGCCGGATGATCCGGATGCGGTCCGTGACCTGTTGATGTACCGCGGCTGCCTCCGGATTACCCGCGGCGCAGACGATGGCTCGGTGGAACGCCTCGTCCAGGTCGGCAACCTGGTTGCCGTCGGTCAGGCGTTCGGCAGGCGGGACTTGCCACGTGGCTGCCAGCACCTCCAGGCACGCGCGATCCACGCGCGGCGACACCGGCTGCTGGCACAGGCGCATGGCGGCATGGGTCTCCAGCAAGGTGCGCAGGTCATAAAGTGCCTCGAAGCGCGCCAGGTCGATCGGCACCACCTCCCAGCCGTTGCGGAAGTGCCCGCGCACCAGTCCTTCGGACTGCAGGCGCAGCAGCGCCTCGCGTACCGGCGTACGGGAGATGCCGAACCGCTCCGCGACATCGTTCTCGGAAAAGCGGTCGCCAGGCAACAGCCGGAACGCAAAGATGTCGTCCCGCAGGCTGAAGTAGGCACGTTGCGAACGGGACGATTCGCCGGTTATTGCCGCGCCGCCCTGGCGCTCCTGTACCTCTGGCGGAGAGCCTGGAAAGCCGGAGTCTGCTTGGGTAGCTGAAGAAGGGCCTGGCAGGGGCGTCGTGCGGCGCATCGGACTGACATCGAAATGGGCATCGCTTTGGCGGGCGGCAGAGCGACACGCGTGGCGTGCGCGAAAGCATACCACCGATTTGCGGGCATCCCGAAGACGTTGAAAACCGGCCGGACCGCACCGGGCCTCGGGGGGGGGGGGGGGGGGGGGGGGGGGGGGGGGGGGGGGGGGGGGGGTA
>NZ_JBXAHL010000007.1:29848-213283 GCF_058795055.1 Cupriavidus sp. GW823-FHT06D04
GGGCCTCGTCTTGTGCTGAGGGGAGCGTCCCCAGGCCATCAAAGCAGCGGACAAGGCGGCCAAGGCACCGCTGCCGTTGTTCCCGATCATGCTTGCGCTGAGCTTGTTGATCGCCATCGTGCAAGTGCGCTCTATCTCGGCCACTAACTGGACACACGATCCTTTCCGCCGGCGGGCACGAAGCGCCGCTGCCGCATCCATTTAGTGACGACCCATTTCTCGCCGGCCTGCACTGGCGCCCCCGCGTGCAGCGTCCTGCCGTCGAGTTGACCGGCCGCATCGCAGTACTCGAAATACACCGCATTGCCCTTGCGCGGCGAAACCGCGAAGCCGATCTCGGGAAACGTGGTCTCGCCGCCGGCGTCGACATCGTTGAGATACACGACCAACGTGCTGACCCGTTGCCCGCTGCGCGCCAGCGAAGCCCGGTTGGCCGCGTTGGTTGGCATCAGGAAGTCGTAGTGCGGCGTGCTTTGCGCGCCCACGCCATAGCGCAGCACCTGCAAGCCTTCGCCGTTCTCCACTGGCAGCCGCATCAGCGCGGAGATGCGCTGGTCGATGCGCGCCACCAGCGCGTTTTCCTGCAGCCGGAAGAACATGCCGTGGCTGGTGCGCTCGTCGCTAACCACTGTGAAACCCGTCGAAGGATCGACCGTAGTGGAGGGCACGAGCCGCGGCTGCGCCATCGCGACCAGCGCGTCGCATTCGTCATGGCTGAGCACGCCTTCGAGCACGGCGACCGCCGGATTGTCCATGCGCGACAGCACGCGTACCTCGCGATCGGTGGCGCCGAGCAGCGTGCCTCGTCCCAGTCGCGCCAGGCGCACGCCAGGAGCCGTCGGCTTGCCGCGGGACACCGTGATGCTGTTCCGCGGCAAGGGCGCGCCGTCGCGGTACGCGCGCTCGAAGGCAGCCACCAGCTCGCGCGCGACCAGCGGATCGTAGCCCTGCGAGGCCAGGGCCTGCGCCATTTCGCCGGGCGCGCCGCCGCGCTGCAGCCCCTGCGTGATCCAGTCGCGCAGCGCGGGAGGGAAGTTGATTAGGGCGAGCGTAGTCTCTGACATGGCAGGCAGGCTCCGTTCAGCTGAGATCGTCGTTCGGGGCCCATCCATCCGTCGTCAGGTGGAAGCCTTCGCGCAACTGCATCGTCCCGGCCCCTTCAATCACGCGCGCGGCCATCGGGAATGCGCGCAGTGCTTCCGGCGTTCGCATCCACGGCGCGGCCGCCGTCCCCGACGCCGAGCCGATGTCTGCCAGCACCGCATCGATGCCGACGTCGAGGCGCTGGGCCAGGTTGGCCTTCTCAATCGCATAGCTCGTGCCGTTCGCCTCGACGAGGCGCTCCACCTCGCTCGACAAGGGGCTGATCACGACACCCCCGCCGATCTGTTCATTCACCTGATCCAGCGAGGCGCGCAGCACCATCCGGCTGGTGACGGGCGCGCGCGTCCCCGTGTTCACGGCCGAGGTACCAATATCGGCGATCAACGAAGTGGGGCCGCTGACGTTCAGCTTGAAGGCGCCATGCGCGTCGGTGGTAGCCGGATTCTCCGCGCTCTCACACTTGCCGTTTTCATTGGCGTCAGCGCAGACCAGGGCGCCCTGATAGTACCCGGGTTTCAGCGTGGGCTCGGTCGCGCTGCCGGGGATGAAGCCGCTGGTCGCGACGACGCCGGCAATGGACTGCGTGCCCTGGCCCTGGCCCTGGCCCGGGTCCGTGCTGGTGCCAGCGCTGGTGCTGCCGTCTCCGCCGCATGCCGTCAGTATGCAGGCCGATGCGACCGCGGGTAAAACAAGAATACAGCGAGTTGATTGGAACGTTGCCATTCCTGGTCCAGAATGTTGGGACCTGCCCTTTTGATCAAGGCGGTCGGAATAATGTGAGGGAGTTGTTCTTGCGTGAGGCGCGACCAGTATTAGATGACGACATGACAATTCTGTGTCGAGGTGCAGTTAGCACAAAAAGGACCGGAGACGGGACGACGCATTGCGGAGGGACGCGCCGCCGCCTGGATCCGGCGGCGCGGTGTTAAGGATGTATTGACGTATGCAGATTGTGCGTGAGCGCGAATTGCGCTGCAGCAGCGGGCGGCTCAGCTTCAATCCCGCCGCACCATCAACGGGGTGGCGGCGGGACTGCGCAATAGCGGACTGAGCCAATGCGCGTTCAGCTCAGTCAGTGCGGGGCATGGCCCGGAGGAGCGACGCGCAGTGCCCGTTCAAAGATAGCGAGCGTATCAAGGAAGACACCATATCGAGGCGATTATCGACCCAACAGTACACGTTCAATCGATATCCTCAAGCCGTCCCGCAAATTCGACAAGACAACCAAAACCGCCGTGGAACAGAGCTTCGCGCTTATCCTCACGGACACCGGATTCCAGGACGCCAGCACCGGATCGCTCCGCATCATCCTCTGGTACATAGCCAAGGAAGCGTACGTTGGCGTTGTCCCAACGATTTCTGGCATTGGCGGACACGCCATATGCGATCAGGAAGTGGTACTTCGGAGCATCTATCGCCCGGCGCGTCAACTGCACCATGTCTCGATGACTGATCCAAGAGAAAAGGTGGCGTTCCACCGTGGGTTGGTCGTCTGGACGGAATGACCCGATACGCAGACAAGCCACTGACAGGCCATATTTGTCCGCGTAGAGACGGCCAAGCGCTTCGCCAAATACTTTGGACAGACCATAGCGGCTGTCCGGTCGCGGCATGACTCGGTCATCGATCATCCGATCACGGCGATGAAAGCCAACAGCATGATTCGAGCTGGCAAAAATCACGCGTTTGACGCCAGCCATGCGGGCCGCCTCGAACACGTTGTAGCAGCCTTCAATGTTCAGGCGGCGAATACGGTCCCATGTGTCCTCGTCGGGAATGCCGGCCAGGTGAACGACACAATCGATTCCCTGCATCGCATGCGCTAGCTGTTCGATGTCGGTAATGTCAGCCGTCACGACTTCCTCGCCGGCAGCGGCAGGCGCCTGGGATGCGACATCGGCAAGCCGTATCAGTTCGTACTGCCCTTGCAACCCTTTGCGCAGCGCACGGCCGATGTGGCCGGCAGCACCGGTAATCAAAATCCGCTTCATGTACTTATCCAAAATGGTGTGTGGTCGGCCTGCTTATGCAAGCCGGCACCTCTGACGGGAAGGATGGACAGCCGCCATCCTTGCTGAGGCAGCGGTGAACGCAAGCTATGCAGCGGACCTGCTCACCGCCGGTTGACTCTGTGTGGCGCGGCCATTGATCACGAATACCATGGCCAGTACGCCCACCACGTCGATGGTTGCGCCAAGCGCGAAGGCGCTGCCGTAGCCTCCGAAGTACTGAACCGCGAAGCCTGTTACGGTGGGGCCGATGATGCCGGAGATATTGGCCATGAGGTGCACAAAGCCACTGACGCCGCCCAGATGCTTCCCCGGAACGAGTTCGTGCATCAGGGCCCAGCAAGACTGAGAGGCGGCGGTCAGGAACAGCACCGCAGCCGCCACCAGAGCCACTGCTGTCGCTGTCTGCGTAGCGAAACTCACTACGAGCATGGCGACTGCGGACAAGGCGAGCGGCACGACCGCAGAGAGCTTGCGTGCATTCAGCGGGTTCTTCATGCGCTTGTAGATGAAATCGCCCACGAGGCCGCCGCCGAAATAGCCGATTGCGCCGCACGCCCAGGGAATCGTGCTCAGCATGCTCATCTGTTTCAGGTCAAGGTGCAGGGCATTGGTGAAATAGCTCGGCAGCCACGATACAAAAATGAACAGTGTGTAGTTCACGGCAAACAAGCCGGTGCCCAGCGCCAGTACGCTGGGCTTGAACAGATGCTCGCGCAGCGTCGTTCCGCGGTCGCCGTCGTCGGCTGGGTGCGCGGCACTGCGGCTCTCTTCGATCAGACGCAATTCGTCCGCGCCCACACGGCGGCTCTGTACCGGGCTATCGGTAACGAAGAAGCGCCAGAACACGATCCAGATCAAGCCAATCAGCGCAATCACGACAAAGGAAATACGCCACCCGAAAGCGATTGCCACCAGTCCCACAATCGGGCCGGAAATGGCACTGCCGAGCGTTTGCCCCGAGAAGGAAAAGCCGATCATTCGGCCGGTTTCACTACGCGGGAACCAGTTGGTAATGGTCCGGTTGGTGGTCGAATTCATCGGCCCTTCGCCGAAACCAAATAGCGCACGCGTCACCAGCAGGGTCGTGAAGCCGGTCACGGCGGCGGTGAGTCCACACACCAGTGACCAGCCGCCCATCGCCCAGGAAAAAACGCGCTTGGGCCCGTAGCGGTCGGCAAGATGTCCGCCGACAAAAGCAAAGATGGAATAGCCAAAAAAGAAGCTGCTAAAGACAATGCCGAGCTCCGACGGGGAAATGTCCAGCTCTTTGCTAATAATCGGTGCAACGACGCCCAGCGCTGCGCGATCCATGTAGTTGATCATCCCGGCCGAAAATAGTAACCCGGCTACTACATAGCGATACTTTCCAGACATCATTGCCTCCAAAAACCTATACTATTTGTAAATAAAATTACAAAAAATTATTTGCGAATTAATTGAGTGCCAAAAGACTGAGATTCAGCCGCCGACGGCGCCTTGCGTGTTGACATACAAGGCATAGATCGACTGGGAAGAAGCCATAAAGAGGCGATTGCGCATTGGTCCGCCAAAACAAAGATTGGCACAGCGTTCCGGAAGTGCGATGCGCCCGATCAGTCTTCCTGCGGGTGACACGCACATGACGCCGTCAAGATCGTCGCTGCCCATGCCCCAGCCACACCAGAGGTTTCCGTGAACATCGCAGCGCATACCGTCGAGGGTTCCTGCGCCCGCATCAAGCAGGCTCCTTCCGTTGGCGATGCGCGTGCCACTGTCGACGACGTCATAGGCCCAGATCTTGCGCCCGGGCGTCCCGCGCGACTCGATGACGTACAGGATGCGCTCGTCGGCCGAGAAGCACAGGCCGTTAGGCCCCTTCAGTTCCGTTGTCATGACGGTCGGCGAGCCCGAGCCGGCGTCGATCCGGTAGACCGAATGCGGCAGTTCCGGGGTCGCGGCGCGACCTTCGTAATTGCCCTGTATCCCCATGGGCGGATCGGTGAACCAGATGGAGCCGTCGGATTTGACGACGACGTCGTTGGGCGAATTGAGGCGCTTTCCCTCAAAGCTGTCGATCAGCACCGTGAGGCTGCCGTCATATTCGGTGCGCACAACGCGGCGGCCGCCGTGCTCGCATGTGATCAACCGCCCTTGCCGGTCGCGCGTGTTGCCATTGGCGTAGCCGGATGGTTGCCGGTACACGCTGACCGCGCCAGTCTCCTCTTCCCACTTCATCATCCGGTTATTCGGAATGTCGCTCCACAACAAAAAGCGGCCATCGCCGAACCAGACTGGCCCTTCCGCCCAGCGGAATCCAGTTGCGATCTGCTCCACGGCGGCGTAGGCGATCCGGTATTTCTCGAACTCCGGTTCCAGCACCTGGATGCGGGGATCGGGGTAGCGTGCACTTGGTTGCCACATGACTACTTTCCTTCTGGCTGTTCCCGTATGTCGGAAATCAGCTCATGATGCCGATATGCCAGGGCACGAATTCGTTGTCCCCGAGCCCAAGCAGTTCGCTCTTCGACGCCTTGCCCGAAGCGGTACGCAGCATCAACTGGAAGATCTCTTCGCCGACCTGCTCAATGGTTTTCTCGCCGTCGAGAATCGTGCCGCAATTCAGGTCCATGTCTTCCTCCAGCCGGCGATACATCGGCGAATTGGTGGCCAGCTTGACGCTGGGGACAGGCTTGGCGCCGAACATCGAGCCGCGTCCGGTGGTAAAGGCGATCAGGTTGGCGCCGCCGGCGATCTGGCCGGTGGCCGAGACCGGGTCGTAGCCCGGCGTGTCCATGAATACCAGCCCGTGCTGCGTGACCGGCTCGGCGTAGCGGTACACCTCCATCAGCGGACCTGTACCGCCCTTCATCGACGAGCCCAGTGACTTCTCGAAGATGTTGGCCAGGCCGCCCATCTGGTTGCCCGGGCTGACGGCGCCGTTGATCTGCACATCGCGTCCGACGGAATAGTCCTCCTTCCACCAGCGCACGCGTTCCAGCAGCTTCTCGCCGACTGCGCGGCTGGCGGCACGGCGCGTCAGCGTGTGCTCCACCCCATAGATTTCCGGCGTCTCCGACAGGATGGCGGTGCCGCCGTGGTGCACCAGCAGATCCACGGCCGCGCCCAGCGCCGGATTGGCGGTGATGGACGAAAACCCGTCCGAGCCGCCGCACTGCAGGCCCACGGTCAGGTGGCTGGCCGGCACCGGACGGCGCTCCACGCGATTGACTTGCGGTAGCAGTTCCATGACCGCGGCAATGCCGGCCTCAATGGTCTGGCGCGTGCCGCCGCTTTCCTGCATGACGAAGGTACGCAGCAAGGGGCCAGGTTGCAGAGACTGCGTGTCGAGCAGGCCGTTGAGCTGGTTGCGTTCGCAGCCCAGCCCCACGATCAGCGCGGCGCCCAGGTTGGCGTGGCGCGCATAGCCGGCCATGGTCCGGCGCAGCAGATCCATCGGCTCGCCGGACATCTCCATGCCGCAGCCCAGCGAGTGACTGAACGCCACCACGCCATCGACGTTGGGGAAATCTGCCAGCCGCTCCGCCGTGAACCACTCCGCTATCTTGCGTACAACGGTAGCCGAGCAATTCACCGTGGAAAGGATGCCGAGATAGTTGCGCGTGCCCACCCGGCCGTCGGCGCGCACGATGCCGTCGAAGCTCGCCTGCCGGCCGGCCTCGACCGGGACCACGGGCTGGTAGTCGCGGCCGAAGGCGTAGTCCCGCTCGTATTCCTGGAAGCTGACGTTGTGCGAATGCACGTAGCTGCCCGGCTGGATATCGGCCGCGGCAAAACCGATGCACACGTTGTACTTCAGGATCGGCTCACCGGCCTTGATCAAGCGGGCGGCGATCTTGTGGCCGGCGGGCACCTGGCTGCGCACGCCCCAGGTTTCCCCCGGCACTTGCGCGCCGATGGCCACGTTCATGCGGGCTACCAACACGTTGTCCGCGGGATGCAGGCGGATGCAAGGTCCGATGATGCTCTTCTTCTGGGTTTCCATACTACTTTTCCTGGATTGCGGAATCGGATAAAGGCCAGGCGCCGCTCACTCGGGCTGGATGCCGGCGCTCTTCACCACGCTGGCCCACTTGGGGACTTCGGTGGCCATGAACTTGCCAAACTGTTCGGGACTGGTGCCGAGGATAGTGAAGCCCTGCTCGGCGAACTTGGCGCGCAGCCCAGGATCCTTCAGGGCTACGCTGACTTCGTCGCTGATCTTGCTGGCGATGGCCCTGGGCGTCCTGGCAGGCACGAACAGGCCATACCAGGTCAGCACCTCGAAGCGGTTCAGCCCCCCTTCCGACAGCGTCGGCACCTGCGGCAGCGCCTGGGCGCGCGCGAGACTGGACACCGCGATTGCCTTGAGCTTGCCGCTCTTGATGAACGGCGCAGCCACCGGCACGTTGGCAAACATCACCGGCACCGTGCCCGCCATCACGTCGGTCAGCGCCGCCGACTCACCCTTGTAAGGCACGTGCGTCAGGCCGATGCCACCCATCGAATCGAACAGCGCACCGGCAATGTGCTGCGGGCCGCCAAGGCCCGACGAGGCATAGCTGCTCAGCTTGCCGGCGCGCGCGAGCGCGATCACGTCCCGCGCCGTACTGGCCTGCACCGACGGGTGCACCACCATCACCAGCGGCATCGACACCACTTGCGTCACCGGCATGAAGTCTTTCAGCGGATCGAAGGGCAGCTTTGCATACATGCTCGGCGCGATGACCATGGTCGACTGCGACGCCAGCATGATCGAATAGCCGTCGGCGGCCGACTGGGCCAGGTTGGCCGCCGCGATGGTGCCGGTGGCGCCGGGCCGGTTATCGACGATCACAGTCTGGCCGGTTTGCCTGGCGAGCTGGGCGCCAAGTTCGCGGGCCACGATGTCGGCGCCGCCGCCGGGGGCGAAGCCCACCACGATGCGGATAGTCTTGGTCGGATAGGCGTCGGCCGCGCCTGAAGGCGCGGCGCAGAGTGTCGCGACGATGCCGGCAATCGACGCGCAGAGCACAATGCGGCGGCGCTCATCGCTGACCCGGCGGCTGACGGGCGTGGTTGGGGGCGTGGTGGGCATGGACTGTCTCCTGGTTGTTATGTCCTGCTTTCAGCACTCGTCCATCGCAGATCTTTGTCCACGGATGGGGCGATGCTCCTGTTATCGATTCAGGCCGCGTTGTTTCCTGCGGAATCCTGATTTGATTTGAGACAGATTTTAGAAACTGGCAGAATGCAAAAACAGCATTGACCGCCTTGTTCAATCAATAGAATTTTTTTGTTATGGACACCCGCTACCTGCAGAGTTTTGTCGCCGTGGTCGAGTACGGTTCCTTCGCGGAAGCCGCGCGTCGCCTGGGCCTCACGGCAGCCGCCATTGCGGCGCGGGTCCAGGCGCTGGAGGACGCGCTGGATACCCCGCTGGTTCAGCGCGCGGGCCGCACGGTGCTGCCGACCCAGGGGGGCTTGCGCATCCTGCCCAAGGCGCGCGCGGTGGTGCGCGACGTGCGCGACCTGAGCGCGGTGGCGCATGACGACAGCCTGGTGGGAGAACTGCGGCTGGGCGTGTCGACTTCGTCGTTGACCGGCCTGTTGCCGCCGATACTGGAAGGGCTCTACACGGCGCATCCGCAGCTGAAGATTTACGTGGAGCCAGGCGCCTCTTCGCACCTGTACCGGCGCATCGTCTCGGGTGAACTGGACGCTGGCATCATCGTGGCACCGCAGTTCACGATTCCCAAGGCATTCGCCTGGCAAGTGCTGGTGGAAGAACCGTTCATCGTGCTGGCATCGCAGGCCATGGCCGGCCGCGGCGCGCATGACCTGCTCGCCGGCGAGCCGTTCATTCGCTATGACCGCGCCGTGTGGGGCGGCATGGTGGCAGACCGCTACCTGCAGGAGCACAACATCGTGCCGCAGGAGCGATTGGAGATCGATGCGCTCAATGCCATCGCCACCCTGGTCCACCAGGGCATCGGCGTCTCGCTGGTGCCGGACTGGACGCCGCCATGGCCCGAGGGCCTGAAGGTGGCGCGGATCCCGCTGCCCGGGCGGGCGCCGGTGCGCAAGGTGGGGTTCCTGTGGTCGCCACACGGCGCGCACGCCGCCCTGTCGCAGGCATTCCTGGAGTTCGGCATGGCCTCGCGGCGTGCACGGGGAACCTGAACGCGCGGCCGCCGCAATGACGGCGCGGGCGCGCGTTGGCGCCCACAGCGTTTAGCGGCCCGCGCCTTCGCCTTCCGTCCAGGCCTTGTACCGCGCCTTGTTCTCCTCATTGGGCGGATACAAGCCGGGCAACGGCATGCCGCGCTCCACTTCCTGCATGATCCAGCCCTCCAGGCGCTCCTGTTCCACCGAGGCGGCAATCACTTCGTCAAGCATGGCGGCGGGAATCAGCACCGCGCCGTCCTGGTCCACCACGATGACATCGTTGGGGAACACCGCAACGCCGCCGCAGTCGATGGGTTCCTGCCAGCCGACGAAAGTGAGACCGGCGACCGAAGCGGGTGCCGCTGCGCCCTGGCACCATACCGGCAATCCCGTGCCCAGCACCCCAGCCACATCGCGCACCACGCCGTCGGTCACCAGCCCGGCCACGCCGCGCTTGCGCAGGCGCGCGCACAGGATATCGCCGAAGATGCCTGCATCGGTCACACCCAGGGCGCCCACCACCGCAATGCAGCCGGCCGGCATGTCCTCGATGGCCGCGCGCGTGGAAATCGGCGAACCCCAGGAGGCCGGCGTGGCCAGGTCTTCGCGCGCGGGCACGAAGCGCAAGGTAAAAGCGCGGCCGACCAGGCGCGGCTGTCCGGGTGCCAGAGGCCGCGTGCCGCGCAGCCAGACGTTGCGCAGGCCATGCTTGAGCAGCACGGTGGTCAGGGTTGCGGTGGTCACGCCTTGCAGCGCCTTGATCACACTTTCGTCGAGGGGAAGCGATGTGGTCGCCATGATGTTTCCTTGTTGCATTTGGTTTGGGGATTAATCTGCCAGTGCCGCGCGCGAGTCATGCCTTGCGAGACGCCGCAGCAGATGCTCCACTTCGTGCCGGGCCGTCGCCGACATGGCCGCCGCTGGCTTGCGCTGCGCCGCGGAGGCGAGGAGCCCACGGCGCATCATCACGTACTTGCGCACGGCCAGGCCGGCACCGGGCTGCTGCTCATAGCGCAGCAGCGGCAGGTGGCCATCGAAGAGATCGTGCGCGGCCTCGCGCTCGCCCTGGGCCGACAAGCGCACCAGGTCGCAGAGCATATCGGGGAAGCTGTAGCCGGTATTGGCGCCATCCGCGCCGCGCTCCATTTCATAGTCCAGGAACAGCCCGTTGTTTCCACAAAGAATGGAGATGTGCCGCATTGAACCGTCCTTCTCGAAAGCGCGCAGGGCGGAGATCTTTTCCAGGCCGGGCCAGTCTTCGTGCTTGAGCATGACGCACGAGGGCAACTCGCCGACGATGCGGCGGATCACGCCGGGCGTCATCTGCACCGAGAACGTCAGCGGATAGTCCTGCAGCACGAACGGCACGTCGGCGCCGATCGCGTCTACCGCCTGCCGGTAGTAGCCGACGATCTGGTCGTCGGTGCGCAGCGTGTTGGGCGGCGCGATCATGACGCCGGCCGCACCCAGGTCCATCACCTCGCGCGTCAGCGCGCGCATGGCGGCGAAACCCGGCGCCGAGACCCCGACCACCACCGGCAGCCCGCCCGCGCGCCGGATCATGCGCGCGGCCACGTCGATCGACTCGGCGTGCTCGAGCTTGGGCGCTTCGCCGAGCTGGCCGAGCACGGTCACGCCGGTCGCGCCGCAGCCGAGATAGAAGTCCATCAAACGATCGATCGAACTCACGTCGATCGATCCGTCGTCCAGGAATGGAGTGGGCGCGATGGGGAAGACGCCCTTGGCGTCAGCGGTCAACAGCATCTTTGGGTCTCCGCGAAAGCTGGTGTTGGGTCGGGTCGGTCGTGCCGGGGCGCGGGGGGCAGTTCCCGCGAGCCTCAGATACTCTGGATAAGGCCGCCGTCGATGCGGATGGTGGAGCCGGTGATATAGCCGGCGCGGTCGCTGGCCAGGAACGTCACCGCATCGGCATATTCCTCCGGGCGGCCGTAGCGGCCCACCGCGATGGCCGCGGTGCTTTCAGCCGACACCTCCTCCACCGGGCGCTGCTCGCGGCCGGCCTTGACTTCATCCAGGAAGCGGATGCGGTCGGTGGCGATGCGCCCCGGCAGCACGATATTGACCGTCACGCCGTCTCGGCCGACTTCACGCGCCAGGGTCTTGGACCAGCCCACCAGCGACAGGCGCAGCGCATTGGAAATGCCCAGGTTCGGAATCGGCGCGACCACGCCGGACGAGGTGCTGGTGACGATGCGCCCCCACTGCCTGGCCCGCATGCCGGGCAGCACCCGGTCGGTGATCGCGATCACCGACAGCACCATGCTTTCGAAGTGCTTGCGCCACAGTGCCGGTTCCTGGCCGAACGCGGTGGTGGGCGGCGGGCCGCCGGTATTGTTGACCAGGATATCGACCTGGCCAAACTGGGCCTCGATGGCGGCGACATGGGTCTCGATCGACGCCAGGTCCGCCAGATCCCAGGTGCGCGCAAGCGCCGTGCCCCCCTTGGCGACGATCGTTGCCACGGTGCGGCTTGCCGCTTCCTCATTGACATCGGCGACCACGACCTTCACACCCTCCGCCGCCAGCGCCAGCGCGATGGCGCTGCCCAGGCCGCCGCCGCCGCCCAGCACCAGTCCTACCTTGCCTTCGATTCCTAGTTGCATGAATACCTCGCTTGAATATCTTGAAACGCCTGGATTGACAAATTACGTTCGCCGCGCGCTCGATTGAGCTGCCGCGCCAGGGCCCGCCCTCACGCCACCGCCACCGCCACCGGCGTCAGCGCCGTTCGCCCTGCCAGCACGGCTTGCACGTTGTCCAGCATCAGCCGCAGCATCACCGCGCGCGTTTCCCGGGTGGCCGTACCCGCGTGCGGAGACAGCAACACGTTGGGCAGCGCGGTCAGCGGCGAATCGGCCAACGGCTCGAACTCGAACACATCGAGCGCCGCGCCCCGGATCGTGCCGGCTTGCAGGGCCTCGCAGAGTGCCGCCTCGTCGACCACGCTGCCGCGCGCCAGATTGAGCAGGTAGCCGTCCGGCCCCAGCGCAGCCAGTAACGCGGCATCGACCAGGTGGCGATTCTGTTCGGTCGCACGGCAGGTGAGGAGCAGGATGTCCACCGACGCAGCCAGCGCGATCGGGCTCTCGCAATAGCGGTATGGCAGGCTTGCTCGCTGGGTGCCGGTGTAGGCCAGCTCCACGCCGAAGGGCGCCAGCCGCTGCGCAATGCCCGTGCCGATGCGACCGAGCCCGATGATGCCGACGCGCTTGCCGGCCAGGCTGGTGGTGAGCGGGAAGTCGTCCTCGCGCCAGGCGCCGCCGCGCACATGGCGATCGGCGGCGGGAATCCGGCGCAGCAGCGCCAGCAACAGGCCGATGCCGAGTTCGCAGACGGCCGCGTCCAGCACCCCGGGCGTGTTGGTGACCACGATGCCGCGCCTGGCGGCATGGGCGACGGGGATGCCGTCGTAGCCCACGCCGGAAGTCGCAATCACCCGCAACGCAGGCAGGCTGTCTATCACCGCCGCGGGTACCTGGTAATTGCTGCGCGTGACGATGGCGCGCACCGCGCCGCGCAAGCCGGCGTCAGCCGCAATCTCGGCCTCGGAGACGCAGCGGAATGCGGCGTCGATCGCGTCTTGCTGCGCAGCTTCAAAGACGCCGATGCGCAGCACGGGCTCACGTGTATCGCTTGTCATGTCCCCCCCTTCTTACTCAGGTGCCTTGCCGCGCGTTTCGGGCGCGCGCAGGAAGTCGAAGTCGACGCCCTGGTCGGCCTGCGTCACGGTCTGCAGGAACAGCTTCAGGTAGCCGCGCGGCGCGCTCGGCTCAACCACCGGGGCGGCCGCGCGGCGGCGCGCCAGTTCCTCATCCGATACCAGCAGGGCCAGCTCGCGGCGGCTCACGCTCAGGCGGATGCGGTCGCCAGTCTGCACCAGCGCCAGCGGCCCGCCCACGGCGGCTTCGGGGGTCACATGCAGCACCACCGTACCGAACGCGGTGCCGCTCATGCGTCCGTCGGAAATCCGCACCATGTCCTTGACACCGGCCCGCGCCAGCTTGCGCGGGATCGGGATATAGCCGGCCTCGGGCATGCCGGGCGCGCCCTTGGGGCCGATGTTCTTCAGCACCAGGATGTCATCGGCGCTCACGTCGAGGTCGTCCAGGTCGATGCGCTCGATCAGGTCCTGCGCGTTCTCGAACACCACCACGCGGCCCTCGTGCTCCATCAGCTCCGCGCTCGCCGCGGACTGCTTGATGATGGCGCCGCCAGGCGCCAGGTTGCCGGCGAGCACGGCAATGCCGCCTTGCGGGTAGATCGGGTTGTCGAAGCTGCGCACCACATCCTGCGCGAAGCCCGGGCCGGCATTGTCTATCTCCTCGCCCAGCGTGCGCCCCGTGACGGTCAGCGCATCGAGGCGCAGCAGCGGGCGCAGTTCACGCAGCAAGGTGGCCATCCCGCCGGCCTTGTGGAAGTCCTCCATATAGTGCTGGCCGTTCGGCTTCAGGTCGAGCAGCACCGGGGTTTCGCGGCCCATGCGGTCAAGCGCCTGCATATCGATATCCAGGCCCATGCGACCCGCGATGGCCGCCAGGTGCACGATGCCGTTGGTCGAGCCGCCGATGGCCAGCAGCACGCGCATGGCATTCTCGAACGCGGCCGGCGTCAGGATGCTGTCGATAGTCAGGCGCTCGTGTGCCATCGCCACGGCACGTGCGCCGGTTTCCTCGGCAATGCGGATGCGGTCGGCGGTCACGGCCGGCGGCGTGGCGCTGCCTGGAAGGCTCATGCCCATCGCTTCGGCCAGGCAGGCCATGGTACTGGCGGTGCCCATCACCGAGCAGGTGCCGACGCTGGCCACCAGCTGGTTGTTGACCTGCGAGGCTTCCTCCGCGTCGATTTCCCCGGCGCGGAACTTGCCCCAATAGCGGCGGCAGTCGGTGCAAGCACCGACCCGCTCGCTGCGGTGCGAACCCGTCAGCATCGCGCCAGTAACCAGTTGGATCGCGGGCACACCGGCAGAAGCCGCGCCCATCAGCTGCGCAGGCACGGTCTTGTCGCAGCCGCCGATCAGCACCACCGCATCCATCGGCTGGGCGCGGATCATTTCCTCCGTATCCATCGACATCAGGTTGCGCAGATACATGCTGGTCGGCGCGGCAAAGCTCTCGTGGATGGAGATGGTCGGGAATTCCATCGGCAGCCCGCCGGCAAGCATGATGCCGCGCTTCACCGCATCGATCAGCTGCGGCATGTTGCCGTGGCACGGGTTGAATGCGCTGCCGGTATCGGCGATACCGATCACCGGGCGGTCGAGTGCTGCATCGGTATAGCCCGAGCCCTTGATAAACGCCTTGCGCAGGAACAGCGAGAACCCAAGGTCGCCATAGTTGGTCAGTCCCTTGCGCAGGCCTGTATCCCCGGAGGAAGCGTCCGGTCCTTTGGGTTTATTGGTGGTCATGGTTCGTGGTCGGTTCAGCTATCGGAATTGATATGGGCGTCGGTGATGACCTTCTCCCAGCGTGTGACTTCGGTACGCAAGCGCTCGGCCGATTTTTCAGGGCTGGTTGGCGGCAAGGCATAGACACCCTGTTTCAGGAACTGTGCCTTGACGTCGGGCAATGCCAGAGTCCTGGCCAGCGCCGCATTCAGGCGCTCAACCACCGGCGCGGGCGTGCCCGCCGGTGCCAGCACGCCGAAGGTGGAGCTGACGTCCAGGGTAGGCATGCCGCTCTCTGCGGCAGCCGGCACGTCCGGCAGCATCGAGATGCGCTTGGGTGCTGCCACGGCAAGCGCGCGCAACTGGCCTGCCTTGATGAACGGCTGCGCGGCCGGCACCGTCTCCACCATCATGTTGACCTGCCCGGCCACCAGGTCTGTCATGGCTGGACCACTGCCTTTGTACGGCACGTGGGTCATGTCGATATTGGCCTCTTTCTTGAAGATCTCAGCCGCCATGCGCTGCGGGGCGCCGGCACCGGAAGAGGCGTAGTTAAGCTTGCCGGGATTGGCCTTGCCGTAGCTGACCAGTTCCTGGAGCGTCTTGACCGGCACCCTCGGATTGACCACCACGACCAGTGGCACCGAGCCAACGACCATCACCGGGGCGAAGTCCTTGAGGATGTCGTAACGCAAGTGCCCTTTTTCCAGGGTCGCCATGGTTGCATGGGAGGTCAGTGCGCCCATCAGCAACGTATAGCCGTCTGGCGCGCTGCGGGCGACCACTTCCGCGCCGATGTTCCCGCCCGCGCCGCCCCGGTTGTCAACCACCACCTGCTGACCCAGCACTTCGCCCAGGCGGGTGGCAACGATGCGGCCGATCACGTCGGTGGCGCCGCCCGGCGGATAAGGCACGACCAGCCGGATCGGCTTGTCCGGATAGGCCGCGAACGCGGCCGGGGCACTGGTGAAAGCGGCCATGGCGGTGAGGGCCAACAGCCCTGCCCGCAGCAGGGTGCGACGAGTCGCATTGGTGGTAGGGAAATCCATGTCGTCTCCGGTCTCTTGTTGTCAGCGCACCCACAGCCGGGGATGCGTCATGCACGGAGTTTGACGAAGACGGAAGGCGAAAAAAAGCGATCTCCAGACCGATTAACCAAAAGATTATTTTGGTTTCCGCGGCCCCCCAGGGCCGCTCGCTGCTAAACGGGCCGACCCTGGCCGAGGCCGGCTTGGGGGGCTACGCTTGGATAACCCGCGTTAGCGGAATGAATGCGGAAACGAGCCGGGCAGCAGGCCAGCGTCACTTAGCATAGCTGTACACCGAGGCTCGCGAGACGCCCAGATGCTGCGCGACGATCTCCATGGCTCGGCGCACCTCCATACAGCCCGACTCCTTGAGCTCGCGCATCAGTGCGCGACGCTCTTGCGCCTTGAGGGAACGGGGCGTGGTCGCAAGCCGCGCAGCGAACTGGTCAATGCGGCGCCTGATGGCCTCGGCGCCGGCCGGATCGAGCGATTCGCTCACACCTGCAGCAGAGCCGACGCTGCCAAACTGGTTCAGCGCATTTTGCAAGCCTCGGAAAAGCGTCAGGTCTACATTCATGCACAAGGCCGCCACGTAGCGACCACTCGAATCCTTGATGCCTATGGACGTGCTCTTTGCCTGGCGGCCATCGGCGAACTGATTCGCGTAGTTCGCGATGACTTGCGGAAACTCCGGATCGGCAATGCGTGCGATACCGAGTTCTGTGGCCGGATCGCCAACCTTGCGGCCCGATAGATTGTTGTGGATCGCCAGGATGGCCTGCTTTGGATGCAGCAGGTCATGTACAACGACTTCACAGAACGGTGCCAGGGTCTCGCCGAGACCCTGCGCGACCTGCTCAATTTGTTCAAGCAGCGCTTGCTGCTCCGCCGAAAGTTTTTTCATTTGGAAATAATATCTAAAATCAAGATATTACGTCAAAGAAACGGCCCGGCCACTCCTGGCTCGGCGATTACGCTCGCTCCCGCCGTAGCACCTGGCCGGGCCGCGCGCCGCTGGACTTGCCATCGCGCCACACGACGCTGCCGTTGACAAGCACAGTATCAATGCCTATGGCCGGTGCAATCGGCCTGGAAAATGACGCTCCCTCGCCAACTGTTTCGGGATTGAGAACGGTCAAGTCTGCGAAGGCGCCCTCCCGCACTACCCCACGGTCGGCGAGCCCGAAATTCCTGGCGGTCAGTCCGGTCATCTTATGGATCGCGGTCTCAAGCGAAAACAGGCCCAGGGACCGTCCGTAGTGGCCAAGAACACGTGGGAAGCTTCCCCAAAGACGCGGATGCGGAGAGTCGTCGTGGGGCAAACCGTCCGAGCCGATCATGGTCTGGTCGAAGGCCAGGATGCGCTGCACATCCCGGTCGTCCATCATGTAGTAGATCGCACCGGCGGGGGACAGCCGGTCGACTACCTCTTCCTGTGTGTCACCGAGTTCGGCCATGATGTCGGCCAGATCCTTGCCGGCATACTGTGGCAGGGGCTTTGACCAGGTCACGGTCACCCGGGTCGCATTACGTGCGCGATGCGCGGACAGAATGGTGGACGACGCCGGATAAGGATAGCAGTCGAGGCAAACCTCTTGCTTTTCCATATGTTCAGCAATGAACTTCAGCGTTTCCGCGGAGCGACCATAATTGTTGACGCCGACCAGCTTATGATGCGAGATGACGACCGGTACACCGACTTCGCGACCGATGCGGAAGGTCTCGGTCAGTGATTGAATGATGTGGTCGCCCTCGTTTCGCATATGCGTGCAATAGACTCCGCCGTACTCGCGTAGCGGCTCGCATATTTCAATGACTTCTTCCGTTGGCGCCCCAATCGACGGTTCATAGAACAGCCCCGTTGACACGCCAATCGCGCCGGCGCGCATGGCTTCATCGACCAGCGCGCGCATGGCTGCGATTTCGTCCGGATTTGCCGGCAGGGAAAGATCATTCATCGTCGCGACCCGCAATGTCGTATGGCCGACCAGCATGGCGCAATTCGTTGCCGCGGGCTGGGCGCGCAACGCTTCCAGGTATTCCGCAAAGGCAGCAAACCGAAACCACGCACCGCCATCATCGAGCAGGTTAAGCGGCGGGGTGACCGGATCGGGAATCTGCCGCGGCATCGGCGCCAGCGAAACGCCGCAATTGCCGCCGATCACAGTAGTGATACCCTGGCTGACCTTGGGAGCCATGTCCCCACCAGAGAGCAGCAAGCGGTCGTCATGCGTGTGCGCATCGATAAAACCAGGCGCCACCACAAGGCCAGATGCATCGATTTCCGTGGCTGCGCTGCCCCCCCGCAAATCGCCGATGCGCACAATACGGTCACCTTTGATACCGACCTCGCCTGCATAACGTGGAGCCCCCGTTCCGTCGACAATCGAGGCATTGCGGATCATGACGTCATAACGCTCACTCATCGGGTACTCCCTGGTATCGTGTTCATCAATTGCTCCGGAAGCCGGGCTGTGTGGTGATGCATCGCGTCGCGGGATCGGCGACGCGATCAATGCATGTCAATCGTGCTCGCAGACCATCGGCAATGGCAGTCAGAGCAGAGCGCCACGCGCCGCAATCGGCCATAGCGCTTCGACCCTTCCATCGCGTACGCAGACCAGAGAATCATAAAGATTGACGGTGGGATCGCAGTGGCCGGGAATGAGCATCAGTTTCTCTCCCAGCTCCACTGAAGCGGGACTGGGGGTAGCAATTACGCCATGTTCGTCTGATGCTTTCAGGTATTTCAGATCGCTGCGCTTCCACACTAGTGGCATGCCGGAATCAACACTGGAGGCCTTCAGGCCGGCATCCACGATAGCCCTCTCGCCAGTGGCCCTGCTCATCACCGTCGTCAGGACAAAGAGCGCATGCTCGAAGGGAATGTCGTCCGGCCCACGCGTATTTTCGCCGTAGTCGCGATCCATGAAGACATAGGAGCCACACTGAAGCTCGTTATAGACGCCGGAGTCGCGCTCGAGGAGGAACGTGCCAGTGCCTGCGCCAGCGATAATCTCAACCGGAATGCCACGTGCCTCGATGATTTTCTTTGTCGACAGCGCGAGTTCAGCGGCATCGCGAATTGCGGCAGTACGCTCCTGCGGCGTGCGCAGATGCTGGGCCGGTCCGTGATAGCACTGCAGCCCGGCAAAGCGCAGCGGTGAGGAGACAATCAATTCTGCGAGATGCGCCGCTTCTTCACCTGGAGGGATGCCGCAGCGATGGGCGCCGACGTCGATTTCGATATAGACATCCACGCTCTTCCCGGATGCTTGTGCGGCGGCGGCCAGAGCCTGAATCTGCGAGGCATCATCGACCAGAACCCCAATGCGGGCAGAGCCGGCAAGTTCCATCAGGTGGCGGATTTTCGCTGCACCGACGATCTCGTTGCTGATGAGGATGTCGGTAACGCCGGCCTCGACAAACACGGCAGCCTCGCTGACCTTCTGGCAGCAGATTCCCACAGCGCCCAATGCGATCTGTCGCAAGGCGATCTCCGGACACTTGTGGCTCTTGGCGTGGGCACGCAGACGCACGTTCCGGCCGCGCAATGCGTCAGCCATTCGCTTCAGATTACGCTCGAATGCATCCAGGTCGAGCACGAGCGCGGGTGTATCGATGGCAACGGCAGGGTCGCCGATTTGGGCTGCTTTCCAGGGACTCACGGGGATTTCCTTTAATCGATCTTGGCACCGGAGAATTTCACGATCCTGGCCCACTTGACCGTCTCGCGGCGGGAGAGGTCCAGGAACTCCTCAGGCGTGCTGGGCGCGATTTCCGCCCCCAGCAGCTTGAATCGCTCTCGCACGGCGGGGCTCTCCAGCGCGATGCGAATCTCGCGGTTGAGGCGGGTAACGATGTCTTTAGGCATGTGGGCCGGGCCGACGATGCCTCCCCACGCCGACACCTCGAATCCGGGCACGGATTCGGCGATCGCGGGAACTTCCGGATATCCAGCCAGGCGCTGCGCCGAGGAGACGCCAAGCGCCCGCGCCTTGCCCGCCTTGGCCATCGGTGCGGAAACCGGCGTGTTGATCATCATCAGCTGTATGCCACCGCCGATCAGGTCCGTGACGGCCGAAGTCGCTGCGCGATAGGGCACATGCAGCATGTTAACGCCCGTCATCGCCTTGAAGAGTTCGACGCCCAGATGTGCCGTGGTGCCGTTGCCATCCGATCCAAAGGCCAGCTTGCCCGGATTCTTTTTCGCATAGGCAATCAGCTCGGGAATGGTCCTGACCGGCACACTGTCGTTGACGATCATCATGTTGGACAGGCGCAGCGTGTTGGCGATCAGCGTCAGGTCCTTTTCGACGTCGTACGGCACCGATGGCAGCAGCGACTTGTTGGTCGCCAGCGAGACGATATTGCCGTAAGCCAGCGTGTAGCCGTCGGGCGCGGCCTTCACCACCTCCATGGTGCCGATCACATAGGAACCGCCAGGCTTGTTGTCAATCACGATGGACACGCCCAATTGCTGTGCCAGCTGCGGAGCGAGGGCCCGCATTAACGCATCCGGAGCACCGCCGGGGGCCGACGGCACAATCAGCCTGATCGGTTTGTCCGGATAAGCCGCGAAGGCGGAAACCGGCAACGCTGCACACAGCGCTAACACAAACTTCACCAAAAAACGTCGGGAACTCATTGGACCATCTCCTGTACGTGATTCGCGTTTTCGAGTCATTCCATCAGCAGCACCTGCGCCATCGAAGTTCCATGCTTACGGTTTGTGTTCTAGACAAAATATACAGTTCTGGATAGAATGTCAACCAACGCAGGAAGTAACGGAACAACTCGCGCCAGCCCCCTGCCCCAGAGCAACGCGCGCCCGAAGGCCAATATGGATTCCGGCCTGCAGACCACGCGCTTCACCGTTGCTTCATAAGGTCCCATGTCGCCAGGCTGGTCACTGCGGACACTCATATGACGCCCCAATAGGAAAGAGGCCCTTACGCATGGATCCGGTAATCTTGGTCGTGGCACTGGGAGCCATTGTTGCTGGCTTCGTACAAGGGCTTTCGGGCTTCGCCTTTGGTCTCACTGCAATGTCGTTCTGGGCGTGGTCGCTGGATCCCAGGCTGGCCGCGTCAATGGCGGTTTTTGGGGCGCTAACGGGGCAGATCATTGCCGTGGTAACCATGCGCCGAGGATTCAAGCTGGGCAGGCTATTGCCTTTCCTGATCGGCGGCCTGGCTGGCATACCCGTTGGCGTCGCGATTCTCCCGTCGCTCGACCTTCAACTCTTCAAGGCCTTCCTCGGTACGTTCCTGGTGCTGTGGTGCCCGACGATGCTTGCCGTACGAAACCTGCCGAAGATCACAGCGGGCGGGAGGCTGGCCGACGGGATCGTGGGCGGCATCGGCGGGATCATGGGTGGCATCGGCGGCTTTACCGGCACGATTCCCACACTGTGGTGCTCGTTGCGGGGATTCGACAAGGATGAACAGCGTGCGATCATTCAGAACTTCAATCTCGCCTTGCTGCTTGTGACCATGGCCATCTACGTGGAAAAGGGATTCGTGACACGTGCCATGCTGCCGATGCTCGGAATCGTCGGGCCGGCGATGCTGATTCCCACTATCCTGGGCGCCCGGCTGTATGTTGGGATTTCCGAAGCGACCTTCCGCAAGATTGTATTGAGCCTGCTCGCGGCATCCGGGGTCGCGTTGCTGACATCGTCCGTCCCGCATTTGCTTCAGCGTTTGGCGTAGGGCTTCTGTCGCAGCAACAGCGAGGCCGTCGACGCCACCCCAAAGAATGCTCGCGCAGCTAAAGTTCTTGAGGGCCAGCCTCGGTCGAGTGAGGCGCCTGACGGCTCGGTGCTCCTGCTCGACCGCCGATCAAATTCCGACCGGATAGCCATCCTTGCGGTGATCGCTTGCCGCGACATAGCCGCCATTTTCCAGGCGCAGAGCCGCCTGGGCGCTGCCGAACTCGGTATCAAAGCGTTTGGCAACCGTGATCGGATGCCCGCGCGAGATCAGTCCTTCAATCACCGCTTGCGGCATATTCCATTCGACGGTAACGCCATGATTGTCGTCAAGTACGCGCCAGCGCGGCGCGTCGCTTGCCGCCTGCGGATTCAGCCCGTGATCGACCATGCGGGAGACCATCTGCATATGACCCTGCGCCTGCATGGATCCGCCCATGAGGCCAAAGCTCATCAGCGGCCGGCCGTTTTGCATCAGGAAGCCGGGGATGATGGTGTGGAATGGACGTTTTCCAGGCGCCACCTCGTTGGTATGGCCGTGACGCAAGTTGAAGCCCCAGCCGCGGTTCTGCAAGGCGATGCCGGTATTGGGCACGACCACGCCCGAACCAAAGCCCTTGAAGTTGGATTGAATAAACGAAACCATCATGCCGTTGCGATCCGCCGTGGTCAGGTAGACGGTGCCGCCGCCAAGCGGTTTGCCGGTGCGGGCCGGCGCTGCCCGCTCGGGGTCGATCAACCTGGCGCGTTGTGCCAGATATGCCGGGTTGAGCAGGTCGGCCGCTGTGACTTCCGTCATGTGATCCACATCGCCGACGTATTCATGCAAGTCGGCAAAGGCCAGTTTCATTGCCTCGATCTTCAAGTGCATCGCCAGCGCGCTATCCTGATCCAGGCTCTTCAGATCGAAATGCTCAAGCATGCCCAACGCCATTTGCGCCGCAATGCCTTGACCGTTTGGCCCGATCTCGTACAGTTCAACATCCCGGTAGCGGATGCCGATCGGCTCGACCCAGTCCGCCTTATGCGCGGCGAGGTCGGCTTCAGTGATCGCGCCACCGGTATTGCGCGCATGGTCGACAATCGCACGGGCCAGTTCGCCATGGTAAAAATCGTCGCCCTTGCTGCGCGCGATGCGCTCGAGTGCCTTTGCCTGTCCCGGGCAAATAAAGCGCTCGCCCTGGAGCGGCGCCCGGCCGTTGGGGGCAAACGCTTCGCGGTAGCCCGGCTGATCGATCAGTTCGCCGACCTGTTTTTGCCACTGATTGTGGACATTGTGCGAAACCAGATAACCTTCCCGCGCATAGCGCAGCGCCGGTTCGAACAGGTCTTCGAACGGCAGGCTGCCAAAGCGCTCCCACATGGCGCGCCACGCTGAAACGGTGCCTGGCACGGTTACCGAGTCCCAGCCCCGCTTCGGCATCTCCTTGTATTTTGAAAAATACTCGCGCGTCCATGCGGCCGGTGCCCGGCCCGATCCGTTCAAACCATGCAATGTGTCGCCATCCCAGATCAGTGCAAACGCGTCGCCGCCGATACCGTTGTTGCAAGGCTCGACCACAGCCAGGGCGATTGCCGTGGCAAGCGCCGCATCGGCTGCATTGCCGCCGCGCAGCAGCATCTGCAAGCCGGCCGCGGAGGCAAGCGGCTGCGAGGTCGTCACGACGTTGTCGGCGACCAGCGGCAAACGCTGCGACGTGTACGGGAACGTCCAGAAAGCACCTTGATTCGATTGCATGTTGTCCTGGTGTAAATAGCAGCCCACGCGAAGTCTGGCGGCGGCAAGCCGTTCAGCTAAGCATGGCGGTTGAAAAAAAGTCGGCGCAATTAGGCGCTGTTCTCCGGGCAATTGGCATTGCGGGCGACGCGAAAACGCATCGACCCATATCAATCCACGACGATGTTCTGTCGCTTGGCAAGCGCCCTCCATCGCTCCACGTCCTGCGCGATGGTGGTGGCGAACTGGGCCGGCGTGATGGGCCTGGCTTCGGCGCCCTCTTTCAGGATCGCCGCCTTGATCTCGGGCTTGGACAAGACCGCATTGACGGCGGCGTTCAGTTGGTTGACGATCGCCGGCGGCGTGCCCGCCGGCGCCAGCAGGCCCCACCACAGCTCGAACTCGTAGCCCGGCACCGCGCTGGACATGGGCGTGAGTTCCGGCGCGATCGGGCTCGGCTTGAGGCTGGTGATGCCAATGGCGCGCACCTTGCCGGCGCGGACCATCGGCAGCAGCGACGGGCCGGTGGAGATCAGCAACTGCGTCTGGTTGCCCATCAGGTCGGTCAAGGCGGGGGGCATGCCGCGATACGGGATATGCGTGATGAGCAGGTTGCCGGCCATGGCCTTGAGCAGTTCGGTGCCGAACTGGTTGACGCCGCCCGGCCCGGACGAGGCGTAGTTGTACTTGCCTGGATTGGCGCGGATCGCGGCGATCAGTTCCTGCGGTGTCCTGGCGGGGAATGCATTGTTGACCGCGACGATGAACGGCCCTCGCGCAAACATCGCCACCGGCGCGAAGCTCCTGATTGCATCGAACGGCAGTTTGGCCTGCACCGCGGCATTGGTTGTCATGCTGGACGACACGGCGGCCAGCGTATACCCGTCCGGGGCGGACTTGGCGACGATGCCGGTGCCGGTATTGCCGCTGGCGCCGGGGCGGTTGTCGATGACGACGGCTTGCTTGAGCTCCTCGCCGATCCCCTTGGCGACGATGCGCGCGAAGATGTCGTTGGAGCCGCCCGGCGGATAGGGCACGACGATGGTGATGGGCTTGCCTGGATACCCATCCCGCGCGAAGACCGCGCCGGACACCAGGCAGGCAATCAGCGTGGCGGCGAACGCCACGCTACGGGAAACGGATGCGGATGCTGATTTCAAGATGCCTCCATCGGTGTCCTTGTTTGTCCCACGCGGGGCAGCCTGATCCCGGCAGTGTCAGGCGGGCGGAAATCCAAGGTTCTGGACAATATATTCAATAGTAGATATTTTGTCCAGGCTATGAGAACTACTTTGAGGCAGCATGAAGCGCTGCCCGAGCAACTGAGACGGCAAGGCGACGCCGGCGAGGGAACGCACAACGCACTGTCAGCTTCTTGGGTAGCGAGGCGAAACAGTGGCAAGCCGGACCTGCCGCCCACTGGGGCGGCCGATCGCATGCGTGTGACGACGGCGCGATCCGGTCAGATCAGCCCTTGAGCTGGTCCCGGATCGGCAGCGTGCGGATGCGCGTGCCGGTGGCGGCGAAGATTGCGTTGCACAGCGCCGGCGCAATGGTCGGCGTCGCCGGCTCGCCGACCCCGCCGAGCGGCACGTCGAAGCGGCTCGGCAGCAGGTGCACATGGATCTCCCGCGGTGCGGCTGGCGCGCGCAACACCTCGTACTGGTGGAAATTGTCCTGCTGTGGCCGCCCGTTCCTGAAGGTGATCTCGCCGCTGGTGGCCAGGCTGAGGCCCATGATGCAAGCGCCTTCGACCTGCGAGCGGATGCGATCCGGGTTCACCTGGGGACCGCAGTCGACCGCAACGTCGATGCGCGGTACGCTGATGCTGCCGTCCTGCCCAACCACGACTTCCACCACCGCGGCAACGTAGGTCACGAAGCTGTAGCAGACCGCCAGGCCCAGGCCGCGGCCCGACGGCAGCTTGCGGCCCCAGCCCGCTTCGCGCGTGGCCACTTCGATGGTCTTGCGCAGCCTGCCCGTATCCAGCGGATACTGCTGCGGCGACTCGCCGTAGTTCCAGGTGTCGCCCATCTGGCCAGGGTCGATGCGGCGATCCCGCCCTAGCAGCGCCAGCAGGTAGTCGCGATGATCCTGGCCCGCCGCCGCAGCCAGTTCAGCGGCAAATGACTGCACGGCGAAAGCATGCGGAATATTGGACACGGAGCGGAACCAGCCGATGCGGGTATGCGCCTCCACCTCGGGGTTCTCCACCCGGAGGTCGGGGATGTCGAAGGGCACATTGATCGCGGACATGCCCAGCTCCACCGCCGATTCCGACCTGGCGCCGGCGGTGAACGTAGAGCTGATCGATGACGCCGCGGTCCGGTGCAGCCACGCGAGTGCCTTGCCGTCCGGGCCGAGCATGGCCTCCAGATGCTCCACGGAGACGGTGTGGAAGTAGTCGTGGTGCAGATCGTCGTCCCGCGTCCAGGTCACCTTGACCGGCTTGCCGCCCATTGCCCTGGATAACAGCGCGGCCTCCGCGACAAAATCAGGCTTGGATTTGCGGCCAAAGCCGCCGCCCAGCAGCGTCACGTGGACGGTCACGTTCTCAGGCTTGAGACCGAGAGCCTTGGCCACGGTCTCGCGCGTGGCCTGGGGCGCCTGCACCGGCGCCCACACCTCGCACGACCCGTTGCGCACCTTTGCGGTAGCCACCGGCGGTTCCATCGATGCGTGCGCGATATGCGGCAGGTAGTATTGCGCCGTGATCCGCTTGCCGCTGCCGGCCAGCGCCGCCATCGCGTCGCCCTGGTTTCTCACCACCCGACCCGACCGGCTGGCCGCCGCCTCCATGCTGGTCCTGAAGGCGGCCGAATCGTAGCCGGCATTGGGGCCGTCCTCCCACTGGATCTTCAGCGCCTCGCGGCCCTTGATGGCGGCCCAGGTATTGGTGGCAATCACCGCCACCCCGCCCAGCGGATTGAACAGGGCCGGCGCCGGGCTGCCGGCAAGCGGCACGACCTTGACCACGCCCGGCACCTTTTCGGCCTGCGCCGCGTCGAAGCTGGCCACCTTGCCGCCAAAGACCGGAGGACGGGCGATCACGGCGTAGAGCAGGCCGTCCATGCGCACGTCGATGCCATACTGCGCACGGCCGGTGGCGATATTGCGGCCATCGATATTGCGTGTGCTGTCCTTGCCGATATAGCGGAAGGCGGCGGGATCCTTGAGCTTGAGACTCGCGGCCGGGGGCACGGGCAGGCGGGCCGCGTCGCGCGCCAGCGCGCCGTAGCCCAGCTTCCTGCCGCTCGCGGCATGCACCACCTCATGGTTGCGCGCCTGCACTTCGCTCACCGGCACGCCCCAGCGCGCGGCGGCGGCGGCTTCCAGCATCTGCCGCGCACTGGCGCCGACGCGCCGCATCGGCTCGAAGAAATGCCGGATGCTGCGTGAGCCGTCGGTATTCTGGTTGCCATAGCGCGTTTCGTCGCCCGGGGCCTGCACCACTGCCACGCGGGCCCAGTCGGCTTCCAGCTCGTCGGCCACCACCATTGGCAGGCTGGTGCGCACGCCCTGCCCCATCTCGGAGCGATGGCACACGACCGTGACGCGACCGTCCTCGCCGATCTGCACGAAGACCAGCGGATCGTCCACCGCGCCGCCGGGCATCGCGTCACGGCCGTACTTCTTGACCTCGTGCGCCAGCACGACGCCGTCCATGCCGACCGTCAGTGCCAGTCCTGTCATCGCGCCCATACCCTTGAGCCAGCGGCGCCGACCTGCCGATGCGGGCTCGCCATTGGCGGCGTCCTGCGCCGTTGCCAGTTCAATACCGCTCATCCCGCGCATTTGTGCCGGTTTCATTTGGCGCCCCCCTTGCCTGCCACGTTCGATTTCGCCACATGCTGGATGGCGGCGCGGATGCGCGTGTAGGTGCCGCAGCGGCAGATATTGCCGCTCATGGCGCCGTCGATATCGGCTTCGCTGGGATGCGGGTTGGCCTTCAGCAGCGCCGTGGCGGACATCAGCTGGCCGGCCTGGCAGTAGCCGCACTGGGCCACGCCGAACTGCTCCCACGCTGCTTGCAGCGCCTGCCCGACCTTATCGGCCGCCAGGCCCTCGATGGTGGTCAGCTTCCTGCCAGCCGCCGCGGAAACGGGCGTGACACAGGAGCGGATCGGCTGCCCGTCCAGGTGCATGGTGCAGGCGCCGCACAACGCCATGCCGCAACCGAACTTGGTACCGGTCATCCCTAGGTGGTCGCGCACCGCCCACAGCAGCGGCGCATCGTCGGGCAAATCGATCTTCTGGGGCTTACCGTTGATGGTGATTGTTCTCATGTCTTCTTGCAGGGCGTGCCAGTGGGAACGGACGGCCTTTACAAGGCCGCACGCGGCGAATGCAACGGAGATTCTGGTGCGCGCACGGCGCCCCCGGAATGAGAGTTTTGGGAATTCACAATTCCAGGCGTCGGAATTCCTCTTTTGCCCGGAAGACGGCCGGCGCGGCAGCGATGCCGCGATGGCAAGCGCGCCGCCTACGCTCCGCCGGACGCTCTGCGCCTGCCACCCTGTCCGCTGCCGGGGAACAGGTCGGGATCGGTGAAATACGCAACCAGTGCATCGAACACCAGCCGCACGCGCTTGGGTACCGGCGCCCGCCGCGGACGGAATACGTAGAGGCCCCATGGCTGCGGCGTGTGCTTTTCCAGCACGCTGACAAGCTGGCCAGTGCGGAGGTACGCGCCTGCAAGGTAGTCCGGCAGCTGGCCATAACCGAGGCCGGACAGCACTGCGCCGAGCTCCGTTTGCGGGTCGTCCGTGAGGAACGCCGGGGCGCGGGGAATGAACTGCTCGTCCTGCGCGAAGTACCAGGGCCAGGGTCGGCGGGTGCTGCCGGCCACCAGGCCGGTGGTCGGCAGCCTATGGAGATCGGCGGGGACCGAAGGGCTGCCGGCGCGCGCCACCAGCTCTGGCGTCGCTACCACATGGAACGAAATCCGCCCGGTCATGCGGGCGACGAAGCGTTGGTCGCGAAACATGCCGAGACGCACGCCGATGTCGATTTCCTCGTCCACCACGTCGGCAACCTGGTCCGACAGCCGCAGGTCGAGCATCAGGCCCGGATGGTCGAGCGCAATCTGCCGCAGGGCCGGCAGCAGGTGTTCGCGGCCAAGCGTATACGGGGCCGTGATTCGCACGGCGCCCCTCAGCTCAGTCGCGGCGCGGGCCGAAGGCTGGGCGAACAGGCCGTCAACATCGCTCAATGCCTGACGTGCGCGTTCGGCCAGCCGCTCTCCCGCGGCGGTGATTCGCACACTACGCGTATTGCGGTGGAACAGGGGCTCCCCCACCAGGTCTTCCAGCTCCTTCACCGCGCGCGTGACGGTCTGGGGCGAGGTGCTCAGACGAGCTGCAGCCGCCTTGAAGGAAGGCGCTTCCGCGGTCACGCAGAAAATCCTGAGCATTTCGAGTCGATTCAGCATGCACCCTCGGCGATCCCGGCCGGCAACTTCGCGTCCCGGCTGGCGCGCATATTCCAAATCGTGGAGTATAAGTGCGGACGATGCGATGCTTCACCGGCGCGAGTTGGCACCCGGCGATGCGATAGCGGCGCAAGGATGCCACGCCGCGGGCCAATCGACCCGCTACATGCCGGCGCCTGAACTGCCGGGCCCGGACTGGATCGCGGCCAGTTTGACGTACAACGTACTCCGCGAAATTCCCAGTGTCCGGGCGGCCATGGACATATTGCCGTGGGAATTCGCGATCGCATCGAGTATCGCTTGTCTTTCCACTTCCTCAAGGCGACCGCGCGGAACAGGCAGTGACGTCGAGGTGGATATGGAAACTGAGTCCTTTGGCATCTGCGCGATGCCCGGGGGCAACAGAGGAGTATCGATGATGTGGCCTTCGCTGAGCGCGAACATCACCTCGAAGACATTGTGCAGTTCACGTATGTTGCCCGGCCAGCGATAGCGCAGCAGCGCCTGCCACACGGCGGGCTCGAGCTGCTTGGGCGCACAGCCATACTTGCGCGCCAGTTTGCCGTTGAGATGCGCAATGATTGCCTCGATATCGCCGGGCCGGTCGCGCAGCGGCGGTAGCAGCAGGCTGACGACGCAGAGGCGGTGGTACAGGTCTTCGCGAAAGTGCCCGGCTGCGATCTCCTTCTGCAGGTCACGGTTGGTGGCTGCGACGACGCGCACCGCGACGCGCCGCTCGCGGGTATCGCCCAGGCGGACCACAACGCCGTCCTGCAGCACGCGCAACAGGTGGGGCTGCATGTCCAGCGGCATCTCGCCAACCTCGTCCAGGAACAACGTACCGCCGTCGGCCTGCTCGAACTTGCCCGGAAGGCCACCACGGCGGGCGCCTGTAAAAGCGCCGTCGGTATAGCCGAAGAGTTCGCTGGCCAGCAGCTCACGGGTAAAAGCGCCGCAGTTGACGGCAACGAACGGACCGTCGGGGCGGTTACCCGCCCGATGAAGCGCCCGGGCAAAGAGTTCCTTCCCGGATCCGGTTTCGCCAAGCAGCAGTACCGGCAGATCGAGTGGTGCGATACGTCGCGCGCGCGCCTTGGTCGCCACCAGGACCTCGCTTGACCCGACGATCTCGCCAAACGCATCGTTGGCTGCCATCGGTGCCGTAGCCGTCGGCAACGATACCGCGCCCTGATGCTGGCGCGCCTCGAGTGGGATCACCAGCATCGTACCCAGCATGCCGTCATGGTCCTTCACCGGGTGCAGCCATTCGGGGCGCAGCCATTGCGGGCGTTGGCAGCTCCGGTCGATATCGGGCAGTGCAAGGTTGAGTCCAGGTACCTGGGCGCCAGCTTCCAGGGGCAGCCGCACGTCATGGCTCTCGCGCGCCGCCTGCGCATTGCCGTTGGTACGGACAACGCGCCCACGGCTGTCTACGAGCACCACAAAGTCGCTGGCGTAGCGGATGAAATGATCGATCGATCGGGTCAGCAGCCGCTCGTGCATGGCAACGCTGCGGCGGGCCAGCTCGCATTCGATCTGCCTGGCGGCGGCCACCACCAGGCCCAGGGTGTGGCCATGGAAGGTTTCCTTGACGCCGGAGACATCCACCACGCCCAGCAGGGTGCCGCCAAAGGGGTCGAGAATGGGCGCCGCGGCGCAGGTCCAGTTCTTGACGTCCACACAGAAATGCTCGTTGGCATGGATCTGAACCGCAGCGGCGGTGGCGATCGCGGTGCCGATGGCATTAGTGCCGATCACGTCCTCATTCCAGCAGCCGCCGGCTGCCAGGTTGATCCTCTCGCCAACGCTGCGGGCCCGGGTCTCACCGTTGAGCAGCAGAATGGTGCCGCCCGGATCGCAGAGCATGATGAGGGTACCGCATTCGCGCAGGATCTCGCGCAGGCTCTCGAGTGCCGGCCTGGCGGCATCGCACAGGTCCCGGCTCTGGCGCTGCAACTGGCGCACATGCTCGGCGCCAGCCCCCGGTGCGGAGTGCTTGGCCGGATCAACGGCCTCGGACCGACACCGCTGCCACGATGCGAGGACAACGCTTCGCACCCCCTTCGCTTCCACGGGCTGGTCCTGCAGAAAACGCTCCCAGGCCGACGCCACGACCAGTTCGTCGCCGATGCGGGGGATCAGGGCGCTGCAATGTAGAGACGGCATGGAACGATCACTATCAATTGACTGCAGTAACCGTATGCCCGCGCTATCCCCAAGTCAACAACCTCTTTGAAATCAACAGTTTGTGCTCTGCAGCAAATCAATCGGAGGTGTCCGGTTTCCGGTCAACGCCGCTTCAGGTGTCCGGAAACCGGACAGTGCCAACCGTCCGCCCGCGACAGGTCCGGTTTCGTTAGCCGTAGCCGTAGCCGTAGCCGTAGCCGTAGCCGCCACGAAGGTAGCGGCCGTCTGATCGTTGGCCGATGTGCCGGAATCCATGCATGTCGCACGAGCACGGCTCAGGAAGAGGATTGCGTTGAATTCGCGAACGTCCCGCACTCGAATCCGAAGCGGGAATCGGCTCGCACCACCGGCACACTGCGCGCGTCCGCGAGCCGCCTGATGGCCTTGCGGCAGGCAGCCAGCATATCGCTTGCCCAGGACTTCCAGAGGTCGATCTGATCGCTGCGGCTCTCGCCATACAAGCACCACATGCAGAAGTGCTCACAGTTGTTGGAAATCAGGCGATAGCGATCCTCGCCGAGGCGCGAGTAGGCGCGCCGGACGGCTTCCACACCAGCGAACCTGGCACCGGGGCTTTGCCGGACCCGCACCGGATGCCCGTTCGCGAATTCCTCGAGCGTGACCTCGTGCACCGGGGCCGGACGCAGCGACCGCGACAGACCCGCGTAATGCACGACCTTGCCGGCGCCCGCATAGACGCCATGATGCGTGTACCCAAATCGATCGGTGACGAGATGGGCGCCGGGAGCCAGGTCGGTGTCGGCAACCGCTTCGACCAGCAGGCGCCTTGTCATCATTGAATTCTTCATGGACTTCACCACGTTTCGCTGCCATTCGCAGGAAACCAGCGCACAGGTCGTGCCAGCGCTGTGTCCGGGCACAGGGAAGTCAAAGACCATCGCTGCGGCGACAGGCAAGCGGCCCATCCCCACGCCCGGCGCCATCCGCGCAGGGCAACAGCGCATGCCCCCGGCCGCTAAAGCCTGGGCTCGCCGCAAGACAACCGCATCGAATCGCTGGCCAGAAGATGTCCGGTTCCCGGACACCACTGTGCAGGGGCGTCGTGAATCCGGACAGCGACGGCAGGCACCCCTGCTACCACCGGAGTGGCCGGGGAATGCCCGCAACGTGTTGATTCCATTGCATACCGGCGCTGCGCGTCTGTGCCAGCCAGCGCTTGGCACAGGCCTTGCCATGGTTGGGTCGTGGGGAACTCCCACCATGACTACACCAACGACAGGAGGCAGTATGCAACCGCAGTCCACCGTACAGGTGATGGGCATCGATGCTGGCGGCACGATGACCGACACATTCTTTGTGCGCTCCGATGGCCGCTTCGTGGTCGGCAAGGCGCAGAGCAATCCCGGCGACGAATCCCTTGCCATCTTCAACTCTTCCGAAGACGCCCTTGCCCACTGGGACCGGACCGTGGACGATGTCTATCCGGAACTGGTGACTTGCGTCTACTCCGGAACGGCCATGCTCAATCGCATTCTCATGCGCAAGGGCCTTGCCGTTGGCCTCATCTGCAACCGCGGCTTCGAGCAGATCCATTCGATGGGCCGCGCGCTGCAGAGCTATCTGGGCTATGCCCTGGAGGACCGCATTCACCTGAACACGCACCGCTACGACGAGCCTCTTGTGCCCGTCTCGCGCACGCGCGGCGTCACCGAACGTACCGACGTGCAGGGAAAGGTGGTCATCCCCCTGCGTGAAGACGAGGTCCGCCAGGCTACCCGGGAACTGGTGGAGGCCGGCTCGCAAGCCATCGTCATTTGCCTGCTGCAATCCCACAAGAACGAATCGAGCGAGCAGCGCGCCCGGGATGCGGTAAGGGACGAGCTGCAAAAACTGAAGGTGGATATCCCCGTCTTCGCCTCGGTGGACTACTACCCGTCGCGCAAGGAAAGCCACCGCATGAATACCACCATCCTCGAGGCCTATGGCGCCGAACCCTCGCGCCAGACCTTGAAGAAGGTGAGCGACCGGTTCAAGAAGCATGGCGCCAGGTTCGACCTGCGGGTGATGGCCACGCACGGCGGCACCATCAGCTGGAAGGCCAAGGAGCTCGCGCGCACGATCGTCTCCGGTCCCATCGGCGGCGTCATTGGCTCCAAGCTGCTGGGCGAATACCTGGGGGACGAGAACATCGCCTGCTCCGACATCGGCGGCACCAGCTTCGACGTGGCCCTGATCACCAAGGGCAATTTCGCCATCAAGTCCGACCCCGACATGGCCCGCCTGGTCCTCTCGCTGCCCCTGGTGGCGATGGACTCGGTCGGTGCCGGCGCCGGCAGCTTCGTGCGCCTGGACCCCTACAGCAAGTCGATCAAGCTCGGCCCCGACAGCGCCGGCTACCGCGTCGGCACCTGCTGGCCGGAAAGCGGCCTCGACACGGTGTCGGTCTCCGACTGCCACGTCGTGCTCGGCTACCTGAACCCGGAGAACTTCCTGGGCGGTGCCATCAAGCTCGACGTGCAGCGCGCGCGCGACCACATCAAGGCCCAGATCGCCGACCCGCTCGGCCTGTCGGTCGAGGATGCAGCCGCCGGCGTCATCGAACTGCTCGATCTCACGCTCTCCGAGTACCTGCGCGCCAACATCAGTGCCAAGGGCTACAACCCGGCGGAATTCACCTGCTTCTCCTACGGCGGCGCCGGCCCGGTGCACACCTACGGCTACACCGGGGGCGTCGGCTTCAAGGACGTCGTCGTGCCGGCCTGGGCGGCCGGCTTCTCGGCCTTCGGCTGCGCCTGCGCCGACTTCGAGTACCGCTACGACAAGTCAGTGGACCTTGGTGTCGCCCAGCACGCCCCCGACGCCGACAAGGAAGCCGCCTGCAAGAGCCTGCAGGAAGCCTGGTCTGAACTGGCAGTCAAGGTCATCGAGGAATTCGTCCTCAACGGCTACAAGCCCGAGGACGTGCTGCTGATCCCCGGCTACAAGATGCAGTACATGGGCCAGCTCAACGACCTCGAAATCGTCTCGCCGGTGACCCGCGCCGCCACCGCCGCGGACTGGGACCAGATCGTCGAGGCCTTCGAGAACACCTACGGCCGCGTCTACGCGAGCTCCGCCCGCTCGCCGGAACTGGGCTTTTCGATCACCGGCGCCATCCTGCGCGGCACCGTCGTAACCCAGAAGCCGGTGCTGCCGGAAGACCCGGATGCCGGCCCGACGCCGCCCAGGGAAGCCTATCTCGGCACTCGTCCCTTCTACCGCCACAAGAAGTGGGTGGATGCCGCGCTCTGGAAGATGGAAGCCCTCAAGGCCGGCAATCACATCGTGGGTCCCGCCATCATCGAATCCGACGCCACGACCTTCGTCGTGCCAGACGGCTTCGAAACCACGATCGACAAGCACCGCCTGTTCCATCTCAAGGAAGTGAAGTAAGGAGACCCGCCATGAACATGATGAGTAATAAAGAAGTCGGCTTCGCCGACCTGCTGCAGAACGGCCAGACGCTCAAGCAGCACCGCGACGGCATCATCGAGCGCACCAAGGCCACGGGCCACTACAACGGCCTCGAGAAGCTGGAATTCCGTGACGGCGACCCGATCGGCTACGAGAAGCTGTTCTCCAAGCTGCGCGGCGGCCTGGTGCATGCCCGCGAGACTGCCAAGAAGATCGCCGCCAGCCCCATCGTCGAGCAGGAAGGCGAACTCTGCTTCACGCTCTACAACGCCGCCGGCGACTGCGTCCTGACTTCGACCGGGATCATCATCCACGTCGGCACCATGGGCGCGGCGATCAAGTACATGATCGAGAACAACTGGGAAGCCAACCCCTGCATCAACCCTGGCGACATGTTCACGACCAATGACTGCGCCATCGGCAACGTCCACCCCTGCGACATCGCCACCATCGTCCCGATTTTCTGGAAGGGCCGGCTGATCGGCTGGGTGGGCGGCGTCACCCACGTCATCGACACCGGCTCGGTGACGCCGGGCTCAATGTCCACCGGACAGACCCAGCGCTTCGGCGACGGCTACATGATCACCTGCCGCAAAACCGGCGTGAACGACGAGCCGCTGCGCGACTGGCTGCACGAGTCCCAGCGCTCGGTGCGCACGCCCAAGTACTGGATCCTCGACGAAAAGACCCGCATCGCCGGCTGCCACATGATCCGCGAACTGGTGGAGGAGGTGATTCGTGCCGACGGCATCGAGGCTTACGAGAAATTCACCTACGAGGTCATCGAAGAAGGCCGCCGCGGACTGCAGAGCCGTATCAAGGCCATGACCCTGCCGGGCAAGTACCGCAAGGTCTCCTTTGTCGACGTGCCCTACAAGCATGACGACGTGCAGGTCTCCAACGCCTTCGCCAAGCTCGACTCCATCATGCACTCGCCGGTGGAGATGACCATCAAGCCGGACGGCAAGTGGCGCCTCGACTTCGAAGGCGCGAGCCGCTGGGGCTGGCATACATTCAACGCCCATCAGGTGGCATTTACTTCCGGCATCTGGGTGATGATGTGCCAGACCCTGGTGCCCACCCAGCGCATCAACGACGGTGCCTACTTTGCCACCGAGTTCCGCCTGCCAAAGGGCACCTGGTGCAACCCGGATGACCGCCGCACCGGCCACGCCTACGCCTGGCACTTCCTGGTCTCCGGCTGGGCGGCCCTGTGGCGCGGTCTTTCCCAGTCCTATTTCAGCCGCGGCTATCTGGAAGAGGTCAACGCCGGTAATGCCAACACCTCCAACTGGCTGCAAGGTGGCGGCATCAACCAGGACGGCGAGATCCACGCGGTCAACAGCTTCGAGGCCAGCTCCTGCGGCACCGGTGCCTGCGCGGTCAAGGATGGCCTCAACCATGCCGCCGCGATCTGGAACCCGGAAGGCGACATGGGCGACATTGAGATCTGGGAGATGGCCGAGCCACTGCTCTACCTTGGCCGGAACGTCAAGGCCAACTCCGGCGGGTATGGCAAGTACCGTGGCGGTTGCGGCTTCGAGACGCTGCGCATGGTGTGGAACGCCCAGGACTGGACCATGTTCTTCATGGGCAACGGCTTCATGAACAGCGACTGGGGCATGATGGGCGGCTATCCCTCAGCCACCGGCTACCGCTTCGAGGCACACAAGACAGGGCTGGACAAGCGCATCGCCATCGGCGACTCCTTGCCTCTGGGCGGCGACATCGATCCGGGCAACCCCGACTACGAGCGCCACATCGATGCCACTGCCGTGGTCAAGCGTGACAAGCAGTGCATCACCACCGAGGACTGCTACGCCAACCACGACCTGTACCTCAACTATCTGCGCGGGGGCCCGGGCTTCGGTGACCCGATCGACCGGGATCCGAAGGCCATCGAAACGGACCTCAACCAGAAGTTCCTGCTCCCGGAATATGCGCAGAAGGTCTATGGCGCCGTCTTCACCCAGGACGCCAAGGGCGTATTCACGGTAGATGCAGGCAAAACCCAGGCTCGCCGTGCCGAGATCCGCAAGGAACGCCTGGCCCGGTCCCTGCCCACCCGCGAATGGATGAAGGAAGAGCGCGAACGCATCCTCAACAAGCACGCATCCGTCCAGGTGCAACACATGTTCGCCACCAGCTTCGCACTGTCGGAGAAGTTCACTCGGGAATTCAAGGCATTCTGGAACCTCCCCGCGGACTGGCAGTTGCTGGAGGAAGACCTGGGCGTGCCGTCCTACGGTTCCAAGCACCGCATGGACCTCTCCCTGCTGCCCGACGTCACCACCGTCGTCCAGGTCGAAGAGTAATCACCGTATCAAGGAGCTGAACAATGTCTGCCTACACCAATGAACAGGTTGCCCACCTCGTCGAAGGCTCCCTGGACTGGGAAACCACCTTCCGCATGCTCTCGATGCCCAAGGATGACAGCCGCTTCGAGCAATACCTGGCGGCCCTGCAGGCCAAGGTGAGCTTTCCGGACCGCATCGTGCTTCCGCTCGGCCCGCATATGCACATTGTGCAATCGGCCAGCAACATGAAGTGGCTGGTCAAGTGCGATTGCGGCCATGAGTTCTGCGATTACCGCGAGAACTGGAAGCTGCATGCCTCGATCTACGTGCGCGACACCGAGGAGGCAATGACCGAGGTCTATCCCAGGCTCATGGCCCCCGACACCCAGTGGCAGGTCTATCGTGAGTACTACTGCCCGGCGTGCGGCACCATGCACGACGTCGAAGCACCCACCCCGTGGTATCCGGTGATCCATGACTTCGAGCCGGACATCGAGGCCTTCTATAAGGAATGGGTGCACCTGACGGTTCCGGAGCGCGCCCCAGACTGATCGCAGCGTGAAGAGCGGGGGCAGGCGCTGCCTGCCCCCCGCAGACACCGGTTAAGAAGGGAGGCAGCATGAACCCCAACCTTGCGCAAATGCTCGTCCGCACGGCCCGCGCCTATCCCGATCAGGCAGCGCTCTATCTCGGCACCGAGCGGCTATGTACCTTCGAGCAACTCGCCGACCGCGTGGCACGCTGCGCCTGCGGCCTGCGTGACTGGCTCGGCCTGCAGGCCGGGGACCGGGTCGCGTTGGTCATGAAGAATTGCCCGCAGTACGTCGAGCTTTTGTATGGCATCTGGCATGCCGGCCTGTGTGCCGTGCCGATCAACGCCAGGCTGCATCCGCGCGAAATCGAGGGCATCCTGCACGACAGCGGCGCCCGCGTCAGCTTCGCCGCCGATGCCGAAGCAGTGTCTGGCGCCCGGACCATCGTGGTCGGTTCCACCGACTACCATGCCCTGTTTGCGGCACACGGCATGCCGGTCACCGATGTGTCCGAAGACGCCCTCGCCTGGCTGTTCTATACCAGCGGCACGACCGGCAAGCCCAAAGGGGTCATGCTCTCGCACCGCAATCTAGGCGCCATGTCCCACGCCTATGCCAGCGCGGTCACCCGCATCCTTCCAGGCGACAGCCTGATTCACGCGGCGCCAATGTCCCATGGGTCGGGACTCTACGTGGTCCCCCACATGGCCGAAGGTGCGAGTCAGGTGGTCCCACCTTCAGGCGGCTTCGACGCCGGCGAACTGGCGGGCCTCGTCGCCGCACACCAGCGCCCGAGCGTCTTCGCTGCGCCGACCATGCTCAACCGCCTGGTCGAATACGCACGCCGGACCCGGGCCGACGTCTCCAATCTCAAGGTCGTAGTCTGTGGCGGTGCGCCCCTCTATGTGGAGGACGAGATCGCCGCAGTCGAATGCCTGGGCCCCCGCATCGCGCAAATCTACGGCCAGGGCGAAAGTCCGATGACCATCACCGCCCAGTCGTCCCACGAAATCGGCCGCGCCTACGCCGTCGGCGACCTCAAGGCGCTGGCTTCGGTCGGGCATGCCCTGCCCGGCGTGGAGATTCGCATCGCCGATGCCGGGGACCGTGCGCTCCCGGTGGGGGAAGTCGGTGAAGTCCTGGTGCGCGGGCCCACCGTGATGCAAGGCTATTGGAACAACCCGGAGGCCAGTGTGGCGACGCTGCGCAATGGCTGGCTGCATACCGGCGATGTCGGGTGCGTGGACGAGCAGGGGCAGCTCACGCTGAAGGACCGCAGCAAGGACACGATTATCAGCGGTGGCTCCAATATCTACCCGCGCGAGGTGGAGGACGCCCTGCTCGCCCATGCCGCGGTGGCTGAAGTCTCCGTGCTCGGCCGCAGGCATCCCGTCTGGGGAGAGGAAGTGGTAGCCGTCGTCGTGCTGAAGGCCGGGATGCGGATGACCCAGTCCGAACTGGATCAGTGGTGCCTGCGCCGGATCGCCAGATTCAAGCGGCCGAAAGCCTATCTGTTCGTCAATGCGTTGCCGAAGAACAGCAACGGCAAGGTACTCAAGACCGCGCTACGGGAGCTGTTGGCCCAAGGTGGCGAACAGGCGAATGCCAGGACGTGGCGCTGGCAGCTTGCGTAGGCCGAGACTTACAACTCTGTCATCAAGCAGCAATGCATCGGTTGGCATCGGATACATAGACTGCTTTGCACGGCGCGACGATCCGCGCGCCGCGCAAGTCAACAGGAGAGTGTCATGATGCCTACCCGCCGAATCCTCATTGCCGCTGTGTTACTCACGGTACTGGGCTCCGCAGCGCCCTTTGCCTCAGCGGCTGTCGATCCCGCCAACGATGCCAACGGGACCACCGCCGACCAGGTCCACCGCCAGCGCGACCCCTTCACGGACGGCGCCAACAACAGCGCGCGCGATCCCTACCTCGATGGCGCCCACCTGCCTGCGCAGACCTGAATCATTGGCCCGGCTCCGCGCGGCCCGGAAAGACCAGCCGGAAGCAGGTCACCTGCCCCGGTGTCGATTCCGCCTGCGCGGTGCCATGGTGCAGGTCCATGATGGTCTTGACGATGGCGAGCCCGATGCCTGATGACTCGCCGGAGTTGGCCCGGGCCGGGTCCGCACGGAAAAACCGGTCGAACAGCTTCGGCAAATGCTCCGCGGCAATGCCCGGGCCCGGGTTCGACACCTCGATCCGCACCTGCGCGCCCATCTCGCGCGCCCACAGGCGCACCTGTGTGCCGGTGGGCGCGTACCGAACGGCATTGGAGATCAGGTTGCCGACGGCGCGCCGCAGCAGCGCGGGATCCGCATGGACCTGGCCCCGCGCATCGACGAGGATGGTGATCCCCCGGGCGTCCGCCAGCAGCTCGAAGTAGTCCGCCTGCCGCTCCAGCTCGGTGGCGAGGTCCAGCTCGGCGTAGCGCACCGCCACGCGCGCGTTGTCGGCGCGGGCCAGGAACAGCATGTTCTCGATCATGCGTCCAAGGCGTTCGTATTCTTCCACGTTTGACACCAGCAGCGCCTGGTATTCCTCCACCGACCGGTCGCTGGCAAGCGCCACTTGCGTCTGTCCGAGCAGATTATTGATAGGCGTGCGGAAGTCATGCGCCAGGTCCGCGGAGAACTGCGACAAGCGCTCGTAGCGCTCGCGCAGCCGCTCGATCATGTGCTGCAACGCCAGCGCCAGCTCATTGAGTTCCGCGGGAAGCAGCGACGGATCGACGGGCAGCGCTCCGCTGGTGAAGGTCACGGCCCGGGTGCCGGCGGCGATGCGACGCAATGGCGCCATGCCGGTGCGGAGGGCGGCATAGCCAAGCCCGCCCGCCGCCAGGGCACCGAGGCACGTCGCCAGGACCAGCTTCCAACGGTAGGCGCGCAACAGTGCCATGCGCGACACAGCAACCTGGTAGACCGTGACTTGCACCGGCAGCGGCTGCGCGCCGGCGTGCGCGAGCATCGAGATGCCGCGCACAGGCAGTCCGTCGGCGCCGCTCCATGCGCGAATCGATGCCGGCCCGAGCGGCGCGCCCGGCGGCAGCAACGGGGCTTCGGGCGGCACTCCCGGCTCTGCTCCCGCTGCCACCAGCGGCGTGCCGTCGGGCGCGCTGGCGAGCAAGCCGTACTCGGCATTGCCGGCGACCACGCCGCCGAGTTCGCGCCATCGCTCGGCGTTGCTCCCGCCCGTCTCGGCCAGTTCGGCGCGGGCGCGCGCGGCCTTGCGCAGCAGTTCGGCGTCGTCCCGCTCGATGATCTGCATGGCCAGCGCGTGATACAGGTATAGCCCGACCCCGGCAAAGGCGCCCCCCGCAATCAGCGCAAAGGCCAGCGCGAGCCGCGCGGTGAGCGAACCGGCTGACTTCACGACTGGCGCGCTTCCAGGACGTAGCCGATGCCGCGCACGCTGTGGATCAGCTTCGGCGCGAAATGGTCATCCATCTTGGCGCGCAGCCGCCGCACGGCAACATCGACCACGTTGGTGTCGCTGTCGAAGTTCATATCCCACACGTGCGACGCAATCTGGGTACGGCTCAGTACCTCGCCATGCCGGCGCGCAAGAAAGTGCAGCAGCGCGAATTCACGCGGCGTCAGGTCGATACGCTGGCCGCCACGGGTAACCCGGTGGCGAATCAGGTCGATCTCCAGGTCCGTGATCTCGATCCGGTCGGCTTCGCGCAAGGGCCCGCGCCGCAGCAATGTGCGCACGCGTGCCAGCAACTCCACGAACGCGAACGGCTTGGCCAGGTAGTCGTCGCCGCCCAGCTCCAGGCCGCGCACCCGGTCCTCCAGGTCGTCGCGGGCGGTGAGGAACAACACCGGCGTGTCCTTGTGCTCGCGCAGTTGCTTGAGCAGGTCCCAGCCGTTCATCCCGGGGAGCATGACGTCGAGGATGATCAGGTCATAAGCATGCTCCATGGCCTGATGCAGCCCATCGGCACCCGTCACCGCGACATCCACCACGAAGGCCGATTCCGTCAGGCCTTTGCGCAGGTATGCCGCCGTCTTGGGCTCGTCTTCCACTACCAGGATCTTCATTGTCTTGCGCTCCCTGTTGCCGCCGTCTGTATTACATGCCGCGATCATATTCCCGCCGCACCGTGCGCGGAATGACAAGGCTGTAATCGTTTGGCCCGCCGTCTGATGCCCAGGGATGGCATCGTCGCCGGAGCGCGCCGACAACGCCGTCAAATACAGAGCATCGTTCATCGGGCTTACCGCGACCGCGCTGTACGAAGAACCGGGGCCGGTCAGGTCACGTAGGCTCCGGTGCGCCGCATCGGCCATGCCGCCGCAAGGCATGCCGCGAACAGGCATAACGCGGTCCGAAGGGCTGCGCGCGGGTCGATGAGGCACGCGAGCACCTGTTCGCTACGGCTTTCCCCATACAGGCACCAGGCGCAGAAATGCTCGCAGTTGTTGGTCAGCAGCCTGTAGCGATTCTCCCCTAACCGCGAGCGTGCACGCCGCACGGCTTCATGCCTGACGTAGACCGGATCAGCACTTGGTTCGATCAGGACTTCGAATCCGGCAGCGAAATGCGTGATGCTGATTTCCTCGACGGGGCCGCGACGCAGCGACCCGGCAAGTCCGGCGTAATGCACCACTTTGCCGTCGCCTACATAGATGCCATGGTGACTGTAGCCGCGCCGCGGGGTGACGAGATGGGCACCGAGCGGCGGTTCTGCGCCGGCATCGAGGCGTCGCTGTGCCACGGCTGCGCTGGCGGTGCGACGTTGGCTGGAGGTTGGCTGGCCCATGTTCGGAATGCCCAAGCGATCAGGTGAACTTGAGAAAAGCCTATGTCCGGCAACACATTAATAACAATTAAACATTCTTCTACTGTTCATAAGTTTTTGTTTATGCCATGCGTTTTGCTACTGGATCGGCCAGGGAGTATCAACGGCGCCCTGGTTGCGCGCTGAATCGGACCCTCGTCAGTCGACTTCGCTGTACGGTTCGGGCGCTTGCGATGCCGGGGACCGCTCCTCAGGCGCGCGCACGCCGGACCGCGCTGGCTGCCAGCAGCACCGTCAGTCCGACCGCGAACAGCGGCCCCGCCCTGGCCGCAGTGACGGCATGCATGGCCCCCATCTCCCACGACGCCATCACCCAGGCCACCACGCCGATGGCCAGCCAGCCGTCATCGACGAAAAGCCCCATCACTTCCTCGGCCACCATCGCCAGGCGGCCCCGAGCGGGCGGACGCGCGCCGGCGGCTGCACTTGACAGTGCCGTGGCCGGCTTGCGCAGCCGTTTACAGGGATGAACCATTGCCAGCGCAACCACGGCGAAAACGCCGATCAGTGCCAGGATTGCCCAGTCTTCACCCGGCCACGACAGGCCGATGCCCTCGCCTGCCCAGAAGGTGCCGAAAGCCGCGAGCATGACACCGACGCCGAACTTGAGCGCATTCTCCGGAACATTGGCCAGCGGCCGATGCAGCCACACGCCGAGCGCCATCACCGCAAGCAACGCCAGGCCGGCACCAATGGACGCGGGGATGATCATCCGGCCGCCCGCGCCAATCGCAATGACGATGAACACCACCTCGATCCCTTCGAGCATCACGATCTTGAAGGCGGTCGCGAATGCCACCGCATCGATCGCCCGACCGGATGTTGCGGCTTGCCGGCGCAAGGCTTCGGTTTGCGCGCTGAACGCCTGAGCTTCATCGTGCAGCGGCAAGATGCCCGCCGCCCGCAGCACCGCCTTGCGCAACCAGCGCAGGCCGAACAGCAGCAACAGCGTGCCAACGACCAGTTGGGCCACCGGCAGCGGAATCCTGGCGAGCGCGGGGCCGGCGACTGCCACCAATAGCATCAGGGCGGCCAGCGAGGCTGCGGTCCCCAGCAGCGCCGAGCGCCAGCCGCGCACGGCGCCAACCGCCAGCACGATGGTGAGTGCCTCCACGAACTCGACCAGCGAGGCCATGAATGCTGCAAGTATCGAAGGTCCTGCCGAAGTCCATTCAGGCATGTCCCGCTCCAGTTCTTCAGGGTGACAGGGTTCGCTCGCTGGCGCGTTCGGTGCGCTCCAGCGAAGCAATTCCAGACAAGGAGGCCGCTTTTTTTTGCGGCGGTGCTGCGCCGGGGTGCGCTCCGGCCGCCGTCCTGCGCGTGCGACGGCGTGGATTCTAGTCAGTGCGGCGGCGTGCAAAGATGTCAATTCGATTACGGATTTGTCATTCTTGCTCCCTCCGGGACATTAACAATCGTTAATGAACCGCCAACCCAGCCTTCATTCGCGATCGTGCAGAGTGCAACCACCCGCTCTTCACAAACTCCTGGGATGGAGCCTCGATGCCTTCACACAACACACTTCGGCGCAGTGCCTGCCTGGCGGCTGTCACGCTGGCAGTCCTCGCGCTCGCGGGCTGCGGTCCCGCAAAGCAGGCTAGTCCAAAATCAGCGACGCCGGAAGTCACGGTAGTCACGGCCAGGCGGACCAGCGTCCCGGTCTCGGTGGAACTCCCCGGCCGCACCTCCGCCTACCTCATTGCACAGGTCCGCGCCCGTGTTGACGGCATCGTGCAAAAGCGAAGCTTCCAGGAAGGCGCGGACGTCAAGGCCAACCAACCGCTGTACCAGATCGATCCGGCGCAGTATCGCGCCGCCCTGGACAGCGCATCGGCGGAACTGCAGAAGGCAGAAGCGAATCTCGCCACCACGACCGCGCAGGCCGAGCGTTACCAGACCCTCGTTGCCGGCAACGCCATCAGCAAGCAGGCTTATGACAACGCCGTCGCGGCCCGCAAGCAGGCCGCCGCCGATGTTGCCGCCGCCAAGGCTGCCGTCGAGATGGCAAGGCTCAACCTGGGATATACCGACGTGGTGGCGCCGATTGCCGGCCGCAGCGGCATTTCGCAGGTCACCCAGGGCGCCTATGTGCAAGGCAGCGCGGCAACGCTGCTGACCACGATCCAGCAGATCGATCCGATCCACGTGGACCTCAACCAGGCAAGTGTCGCCGGCTTGCAGCTTCGGCGCGATGTCGCCAGCGGACAGGTAAAGCTGCATGGCCAGGACCAGGCCAGGGTGACGCTCACGCTGGAGGACGGTACGCAGTATCCGCTGGCCGGCAAGCTCGAGTTCAGCGGCATTACGGTCGATCCGGCCACCGGCTCGGTGACAGTGCGCGCGGTCTTCCCGAATCCGGACCATGTCCTGCTTCCCGGCATGTTCGTGCGCGCCCGCCTCGAGCAAGGGGTGAATGACAACGCCTTCCTGGTGCCGGTCCCGGCCGTCGGTCATAACCCGCAGGGGCAGGCAACCGCGCTGGTTGTCGGCCCTGACAACAAGGTCGTCCAACGCACGATCCAGGCACAAAGCACGTCCGGCGACAAATGGATTGTCACCGGCGGCCTGAGCGATGGCGACCGGGTCATCGTGACCGGCGGCCAGAAAGTGCAACCCGGGATGCTGGTGCAGGCTGTCGACGCGCAAGCCCGGACCGCGCAGGCCGCGGCCAAAGCGAATGCCGGCGGCGCGTCTGCAACGCGCCAGGCTCCTGTGCTTGCGCAGGCAAGATAAGGGCGGACCCTGACATGGCACGATTCTTCATCGACCGCCCCATCTTCGCGATCGTCCTCTCCCTGCTCATCATGCTGGCTGGAGGACTGGCGATCCAGTCCCTGCCGATCGAGCAGTTTCCGCCCGTGGCGCCGCCCTCGGTCCAGATCAGCACCACGTATCCCGGGGCTTCCGCGACCACCGTGCAGAACACCGTGGTCCAGGTGATCGAACAGCAGATGAGCGGGATCGACAACCTGCTCTATATGTCCTCGACCAGCGACGATACCGGCCAGTCGACCACGACGCTCACGTTCGCCAGCGGCACCGATCCGAACATCGCCCAGGTGCAGGTGCAGAACAAGCTGCAGCTCGCCGTGCCATTGCTGCCGGCCCAGGTGCAGCAGTCGGGCGTGCGCGTCACCAAATCCACCAACGCGTTCCTGATGGTGATCGGCTTCGTGTCGGCTGACAACAGCATGAACAAGTTCGACATCGCCAACTACGTGGTCTCCAATGTCCAGGATCCGATCAGCCGGATCAATGGCGTCGGCAACATGAACGTGTTCGGTACGCAGTACGCGATGCGGATCTGGCTCGACCCGAACAAGCTCAATAGCTACGCCCTCACGCCGACTGACGTCACTGCGGCACTGCAAAGCCAGAACGTGCAGATCTCCGGCGGCCAGCTCGGCGGAACGCCGGCCGTGCAGAACCAGCAGCTGAGCGCAACCATCACTGAAGCGACGCTGCTGCGCACGAGCGAGGATTTCGGCAAGGTATTGCTCAAGGTGCTGCCCGACGGTTCGCAGGTAAGGTTGCGTGACGTCGCGCGCATCAATCTCGGCGCGGAGAGCTTCAATGTCGACAACAAGTACAGCGGCCAGCCCGCCTCCGGCATCGGCATCCAGCTCGCGCCGGGCGGCAACGCGCTGGTCACCGCCGCCGCGATACGCGCCCGCATCAAGGAGCTGGAACCGTATTTCCCGCATGGGCTGAAGGTGGTCTACCCGAACGACGTCACGCCCTTCGTCAAGATCTCGATCGAAGAAGTGATCAAGACCCTGCTGGAAGGCATCGTCCTGGTGTTCCTGGTGATGTACCTGTTCCTGCAGAATATCCGCGCCACGCTGATCCCCTCGATCACGGTGCCGGTGGTCTTGCTCGGCACCTTCGGCGTGATGTCGGCGCTTGGCTTCACCATCAACACGCTGTCGATGTTCGGCCTGGTGCTGGCCATCGGCCTGCTGGTGGACGATGCCATCGTGGTGGTCGAGAACGTCGAGCGCGTGATGCACGAGGAAGGACTGTCGCCGCTCGAGGCCACCCGCAAGGCGATGAGCCAGATCAGCAGTGCGCTGATCGGCGTGGCGATGGTGCTGTGCGCGGTGTTCGTGCCGGTGGGGTTCTCCAGCGGCACCGTCGGCGGGATCTACCGCCAGTTCTCGCTCACGATCGTTTCGTCGATGCTGCTGTCGGTGTTCGTCGCGCTCTCGCTCACGCCCGCCTTGTGCGCCATGCTGCTGAAGCCGCCACGCGAGGACCATGGCGAGAAGAAAGGGTTCTTTGGCTGGTTCAACCGCACCTTCGACAAGGGCCGGGACAGGTATGTGCATGGGGTGCGGCACGTCGCGGCCCGCTCCGGGCGCTGGCTGATCATCTACGCGGCAATCGTGGCTGCCGTGGGCATCATGTTTGTCAAGCTGCCGACATCGTTCCTGCCGAACGAGGACCAGGGCTTTATGTTCGTGCAGGTCCAGACTCCGCCGGGCGCCACGCAGGCGCGCACCGGTGCGGTACTCGACGAGGTCAGCAATTACCTGCTGAAGGATGAAGCGGCGATGGTCGAGGCCACCTTCATGGTCAATGGCTTCAACAATGCCGGCCGCGGTCAGAGCCAGGGCCAGTTGTTCGTCCGCTTCAAGGACTGGAGCCAGCGGAACCGTCCCGACCTGACCGCCAAGGCGCTGTCCGAGCGCATCGTCAAGCGCTATGCCGCCTACAAGGATGCCGTCATTTTCCCGGTCAGCCCGCCGCCGATTCGCGGCCTGGGCGTTGCCGCCGGCTTTGACTTCGAGCTCGAGGACCGCGGCGGGCTCGGTCATGAGGCGCTGGCCAGGGCGCGCGAGCGGCTTCTCGCGCTGGCCAAACAGGATCCGGAGCTTGCGCAGGTGCGCTTCAACGGGCAACAGGACAATCCGACTTTCAAGGTCAATATCGATCGCGAGAAAGCCGCCGCGCTCGGCGTCAGCCTGAGCGACGTCGACCAGACCTTCTCGACTGCCTGGGGTTCGCGCTATGTCAACAACTTCCTCGATACCGACGGACGCATCAAGAAGGTATACGTGCAGGCGGATGCGCCTTATCGCATGAATCCCGACGACATCAATATGCTCTATGTGCGCAACAGCGGCGGCAGCATGGTGCCCTTCTCCGCTTTCGCGAGGTCCGCATGGACCTACGGCCCGCCCGTCCTGCAGCGCTATAACGGCGTCGAAGCCATGGAGATCCAGGGCCAGTCCGCACCGGGCAAGAGCTCCGGACAGGCAATGCTGGCGATGGAGCGGCTGGCCAAGCAACTGCCCCCGGGTATTGGCTTCGAGTGGACGGGCACCTCACTGGAGCAGCAGCAATCGAGCTCGCAGGCCCCCCTGCTGTACGGCTTGTCGATCCTGGTGGTATTCCTGAGCCTTGCCGCCTTGTATGAGAGCTGGTCGATCCCGGTCTCCGTCATCATGGTGGTGCCGCTCGGCATCCTGGGCGCGCTCGGTGCCACGTCATTGATGGGCCTGTCCAACGATGTTTACTTTCAGGTCGGGCTGCTCACCACCATAGGCCTGTCGGCAAAGAACGCCATCCTTGTCGTCGAATTTGCGCGCGAGCGTCACGCCCAGGGCCTCACGGCGCTCCAGGCGGCCATCGAAGCGGCACATATGCGCATGCGGCCGATCGTGATGACCTCCATGGCCTTCATGCTTGGAGTGCTGCCGCTGGCGCTGGCAAATGGCGCGGGCTCCGCCAGCCAGAACGCCATCGGCACCGGGGTGATAGGCGGCATGTTGACCGCCACCTTTGTTGCCACCTTCCTGATCCCGATGTTCTATGTCGTGGTCAGCAACAGGCTTGGCAGAAAGAAGCCGGCCGAGCCGGCAGCATCCGCGATGGCCGCGGCTGACCAAAGCGCAGGAGGACACTGAGATGAAGCGATACCGATACGCAGCCTGCGCACTGCTCGTGACCCTTGCCGCCGGTTGCTCGCTGCAGCCCGTGTACCAGCGACCAGCAGCACCCGTGTCGGCCGCCTTTCCCGCGGGCGAGGCCTACAAGACCGCTTCAGCCGGGACCGCCAGCGCCACGCTGCCGGCCGCGGAGATCGGCTGGCGCGATTTTCTTGCCGATCCTCGCCTGCAGCGGCTGGTCGAACTCGCACTGCAGAACAACCGCGACTTGCGCATCGCGGCGCTGAACGTCAGGAAAGTCCAGGCGCAGTACCGCATCCAGAATGCGGCACTGTATCCGCAGGTGGACGCCGGCGCGAGCGCTACGGCCAAGAGCACGTCTCCCGGCGGTTCCATCACCGGCGCGGGCGCCTCCCACAGCTATTCGGCGGGTCTTTCAGCGTCCTGGGAGATTGACTTTTTTGGCCGCCTGCAAAGCCTCTCGGATGCAGCATTCGAGCAGTACCTGGCAAGTGCCTACGCGCGCCAGGCGGCCGAGATCCTGCTGGTGTCCGAGATCGCTGACCAGTACCTCACCACGCTCGCTTACGACGAGCAACTCGCGGTGACGCAGAGCACCCTGGAGACCGCGCAGGCAGCCTACAAGATCGTGAAACTGCAGTTCGACACAGGCACCGCGTCCGAACTGGACCTGCGCCTGTCGGAGACCACGGTCGAGCAGGCACAGGCAAATTACGCCGCCCAAGTCCGCTTGCGCGCGCAGGCCGAGAATGCGCTGGTGCTGCTGGTCGGCCAGCCGATGCCGCCCGACCTGCCTGCGCCCGTCAGGCTCGGCGACCAGCCGATCCTGACCGACCTTCCGGCCGGCCTGCCCTCGGATCTGCTGCATCGCCGTCCTGACATCCTGCAGGCCGAGGCAACCCTGCGCTCGGAGAACGCGAACATCGGCGCCGCGCGCGCGGCCTTCTTTCCGCGCATTTCGCTGACAGGCACCCTCGGCACGGCCAGCGCGGCACTCGGTGGCTTGTTTGCTGGCGGATCCAGCGCATGGTCTTTCATCCCCTCCCTGGTCATGCCGATCTTTACCGCTGGCGCGAACCAGGCCAACCTGGATGTCGCGACGGTCCAGAAGGACATCGGCATCGCGCAATACGAGAAGACCGTCCAGACCGCGTTCCGGGAGGTTGCCGACGGGCTGGCGGAGCGCGGCACCTACGACAACCAGCTGGCGGCGCAGCAGCGCTACACCGATACCCAGCGGCGCCGGCTGGCGCTGGCCAACATGCTCTACACGAGTGGCACCGACAGCTATCTGAGCGTGCTGACCGCACAGACCGACTTGTATAACGCGCAGCAGGCACTGGTCACGACCCGCCTGAACCGCCTGACCAGTCTGGTCGACCTGTACCGCTCGCTCGGCGGCGGCTGGATCCAGCGCACTGGCGATGCGCCGCGGCAGGCGGCAAGTGCCTCATAATTCCCGGAATCGTGAGGATGGGCCTTCGGATCGCCGCGAGGCTGGCAACCAGAACACACTGTGCCTAATATCTCATCAGGCCATGCCTGGGGACCGGATTCATCATGAAACTACTGATCGTCGAGGACAACGAGCGCGTCGCCCAATTCCTCAAAAAGGGATTGAGCGAAGCGGGGCACACCGCGGATCACGCCGACAACGGACGCGACGGCATGTTCCTCGCTGCAAGCGAGCCTTATGATGCGATCATCATGGATCGGATGTTGCCAGGCGGCATTGACGGCCTGGCGATCATCGAGGCGTTGCGCAGGACCGGAAGCAAGGTCCCTATCCTGATCCTGAGCGCCCTTTCGGATGTGGACGATCGCATCCGGGGTCTCAAGAGCGGCGGTGACGACTACCTGGTCAAGCCCTTTGCCTTTGGCGAGCTGCTGGCACGCCTCGATGCACTGCTGCGGCGTTCGCAGGAGGGCCGGGCCGAGACCACGCTGACGCTGGGCGACCTCTCCATGGACCTGCTTGCCCATAAGGTAACGCGGGCGGGCAAGGCCGTCGCGCTCCAACCGCGTGAATTCAAGCTGCTCGAATACCTGATGCGCCACGCCAACCAGGTGGTGACGCGAACCATGCTGCTGGAAAACGTGTGGGACTATCATTTCGACCCACAGACCAATGTCATCGACGTCCATGTCAGCAAGCTTCGGCAGAAGATCGATGACGGCAGCGGGCGGCAATTGCTGCGGACCATTCGCAACGCCGGCTATATGCTGACAGCAGATGATTAAGCGCTTGCGCTTTTCAGCGCTGAACGTCGGGCTTGGCTATGTTGCCGTGAGCCTGGTCGTGCTCACCCTGTTTGCCACACCGCTCTTGTACGCCTGGCACAACACCATCGAGCAAAGTCGCACCGAAATGCTACAGGCCGATGCGCGGAATATGGAAAATCTCTTTGCCAGGCACGGAGCCGATGCGCTGGTCATGGCCATTGAAACCCGGGTCGGCGGGCAACTTGAGGACGTCGAAACCACCATCATCCTGTTCGCTGATCCGGCCCTGGCGAAGCTTGCCGGCAATTTGCCGGCATGGCCCCGCGAGGTTCCCGCATCGACTGGCATGCACGCCGCATCAATCGGTGTACGCGAGCGGGTGGTAAGGGCCGTGCTGATCCACAAGGTACTTCCCGGGGGCTATCACCTGTTATTGGGGCGGGACGTCAGCCGCTTTGAGAAGCTCGAAGCACTGTTCATGTCCGCGCTGGCGGGCGCAGCCTGCATGGTCTTGCTGCTAGGCGTAGCGGGTGGGCTACTGGTCCGTCGCACGCTGCTCTCGAAGGTGCACGACATCAACCAGGCAGCCGCTGCCATCATGCAGGGAAATCTCGCACACCGGTTGCCGGCTTACGGCGGTGAAAGCGAGCTCAATACGCTCGTAGAGACCCAGAACCGCATGCTCGACCAGATCGAGCACCTGGTCGAGGGCATCCGCAACGTGTCCAATGCGATCGCGCATGACCTGCGCACCCCGCTGGCGGAGTTGCGCTCCCGCCTGGAAGAATTGTCGGTGACCCGGCCGCGCCCGGAACAAACCTTCGCCGAGATCGACAGCGCCATTGCCGACGTCGACCGCGTCATGGGCATCTTCAACGCGCTGCTGCGCCTGGCGGAGATTGACTCCGGAATGCGCCGCTCTGGCTTCATCGAAGTCGATGCCGCTGCCGTGGCGGGCGAAGCCGCTGAATTCTATCAACCCGTGGCGGAACTCCAGGGGGTGGCCCTGTCTTTCGCGTCGTCCGGTCCGCTCCCGCTGGCTGGCGATCCCCTGTTGCTGGCGCAGGCGGTCGGGAATCTTATCGACAACGCGCTCAAGTATGCCCAGCAGCGCGGGACAATCACAGTCGAGGCGTCACGCCGCGCTGACGGGGCGGTCGTCATCTCTGTGTCAGACGATGGGCCGGGCATCCCCGATGACGAGAAGCACAAAGTCCTCGAACGCTTCTACCGCGGCGACGCAAGTCGAAGTACACCGGGTGTGGGATTGGGGCTCAGCCTCGTGGCCGCCGTTGCAAAGCTGCATGGCGGCGCCCTGGAGCTGACCGACAATCACCCGGGGTTGAGGGCAACGCTGGTCCTCTTTTCTTAGAGTTCATACTTGGGGAGGGTCGTGATCTCCCCTGCCGATCACGCAGCGCGTGTCGCGGCCACTGCCCTGATTTCGACGAAGAGCGACGGCGGGGCCAATGCGGCCACGCCGAGGATGGTCCAGGCGGGAGCGTCTTCCCGGATGTAGCGGTCCTTGATTTCGCGGAACACCTGGAGCTGCTTGTCGACATCGACGTGATAGCTGACCAGTTCGACAAGATCCACGCGGGCTGCGGCCCAAAGCCGTTTGCAGCGAGCATCACCTTCGATGTCCCCTCCCCTTTAAGTCTCCCTTAAGTCTTTCCTCATAGAGTGAGGTTGTACCACCAACAACCGGATACAGAGGCCATGACCCTCCAAGATTCGCAAGCACTCGAAGTCTTCCTGACTCAATTGACCCAGGCCCGCGCCGGCGCGAAGGACCCGCAGGCGCAGGCGCTCATCGCCCAAGCGGTCGCGATACAGCCGGACGCCGCCTATTTGCTGGTCCAGCGGGCCATGCTGCTCGATCATGCCTTGTCGATGGCAAAGGCGCAGATCGCTGCATTGCAGGACCAGTTGCAGGCTGCGCAGGCCAACGGCTCCCGCAGCTTCATCGATCAGCAGATTGCGTGGGGCGCCAGTGCGAATCCTGCTGCCGCGACGCCCGTGCCTGCGCCCGCTCAGTCAGTGTCACCCGCGTTGCAGATCCCCCCGGCGCAGCCGCCCCGGCCGGGCTTCCTGAGCGGCGGGCTCGGCGGCACGCTGGGCAGCATCGCAACCACGGCTGCCGGCGTGGCCGGCGGTGCCTTCCTGTTCCAGGGTATCGAGAACCTGTTCGGCCACAGCAGCAAGAACGCGTTCCTGGAGCCGTCCGGCATGAACACGCCAGGAACGGAAACGAACGTCGTCAACAACTACTACGGGAACGATGACCAGACATCGGTCGCTGCGCGCGATGGGGGATCGGATAGTGGCAATCTCGATGCAGGCCTGAGTGACGACGGTTTCCTGGACGACGATTCGACCGTGATCTAGCGCCATCGCGCTGCCCGCGTGGCACGCGGCTGCCCTGCCCCCCAGGATCAATGCTGACTCGCCCCGGCAGCGCCAATCCCGGTCATCGCACGCACGAACTGCGCACCATATCGCTGGCGCTCGGTGCTGGCCTGGGTGGAGCGGTCCAGCACCGACGCCAGCCAGGCGCTGGCGAAGGCCAGCGTCATCGAGAACAGCGCCGGGTTGGCATACGGGAAGATCGCCTTGTCATGATGCAGGATGCCTACCCAGACCGTCGGGCCCAGCACCAGCAGCGCCACCGCCGACACCAGGCCGGCCATGCTGCCGGTCACGGCGCCGCGAGTGGTCAGGCCTTTCCAGAACATCGACAGGAACAGCACCGGGAAGTTGACGGAGGCCGCGATCGCCAGCACCAGGCCGGACAGGAAGGCGATGTTCTGCTTCTCGAACATCACGCCGAGCACCATGGCCAGCACGCCGATCACCAGGGTGGCCGCCTTGGACACCCGGATCTCGTCCTTCTCGTTGGCCTGCCCGCGGCGGAACACGTTGGCGTACAGGTCGTGCGAGACCGCCGAAGCGCCCGACAGGGCCAGGCCCGCCACCACCGCCAGGATGGTCGCGAACGCCACCGCCGAGATAAAGCCGAGGAAAAGATCGCCGCCGATCGCATGCGACAGGTGCACCGCCACCATATTGCTGCCGCCGATGATCTTGCCGGCGGCGTCGCGGTAGGCCGGGTCCGCGCCCACCATCACGATCGCACCGAAGCCCACCACCAGGATCAGCACGTAGAAGTAGCCGATGAAGCCGGTGGCATAGAGCACGGACTTGCGCGCCTCGCGGGCGTCGGCCACGGTGAAGAAGCGCATCAGGATGTGCGGCAGGCCCGCGGTGCCGAACATCATCCCTACCCCCAGCGAGATCGCATCGACGGGATTGGACACCAACCCGCCCGGCGACAGGATCGCCAGCCCCTTGTCATGCACCTTCGCCGCGCCGGCGAACATGGCTTCCGGGCTGAAACCGAAGTACGCCAGCACCATCACGGCCATGAAGGTCACGCCGCCAAGCAGCAGCGCGGCCTTGATGATCTGCACCCAGGTGGTGGCCAGCATGCCGCCGAACATCACATACAGCACCATCAGCAGGCCGACGATCACCACGGCGGACTCATAGCTGGTGCCGAACAGCAGCTCGATCAGCTTGCCGGCGCCGACCATCTGCGCCACCAGGTACATGATCACCACCGTCAGCGTGCCGCAGGCGGCGGTGATCCGCACCGGCTTCTGCGCCAGCCGGTATGACACCACGTCGGCGAAGGTATAGCGGCCGAGGTTGCGCAGCCGCTCGGCGACGATGAACAGGATGATCGGCCAGCCGGCCACCACGCCCAGCGCGTAGATCAGGCCGTCATAGCCCTTGTCGAACATCATCGCGGAGATGCCGAGGAAAGAGGCCGCGGAAACCATGTCGCCGGCAATTGCCAGTCCGTTCTGGAAGCCGCTCAGCCCACCCCCGGCGGCATAGAAGTCGGATGCCGAGCGCGTGCGGCGCGCCGCCCAGCGGGTAATGCCGAGCGTGAACAGCACGAACAGCATGAACATCACGATGGCGCTCCAGTTCAGCGGCCGCGGCGCGGCATCGCCCTGGATTGCGGGTGCCGCCGAGGCGGCCATGCTGGCAAGCCCGAGCAGGGCCGCGCACAGGTAACGGTTGGCGGGCTTCATGCCTGGCACTCCTTGCGCACGCGTTCGTTGAGCGGGTCCAGGTCGCGGTTGGCCCGGTACACGTAGATCCCGGTCAGCAGCACGGCCGAGACGATCACCGCGACGCCGAGGGGAATGCCGACGGTCATCACACCCGCGCCCAGCGGTGTGCCGAGCGTGGTCGGCGAGAACGCCAGCAGCAGGATAAAGCCGAAGTAGATCGCCAGCATGACCAGCGTCAGCGACCAGCCCAGGCGGGTCCGCCCGTTGGTCAGCCGGATGAAATCGGGGTGGTTCTGGATGGTTTCCAGTTGTCTCGCGTCCATGGTGGTCTCCTTTGGCGCAGGGGGGCGCGGCGCCTCTGGGTGGGCGCCATCGGTGGATGAATTGCTGCGGGGATGAATCTGCCGGCGGTTTGCTCCCCTCTCCCGCGCGCGGGAGAGGGGCCGGGGGAGAGGGCAGGCGTGTGGCAAGCACGTTGCCGCCACACTCCGTGGATACTCCTGCCCTCTCCCCCACCCCTCTCCCGCAGGCGGGAGGGGGGAACGTTTGCCACGGGTGTTGGTAGAGAACAGTGCTTCAGATCGCCCCGACCGGCTGCTCGTGCGTCACCTTCGGCCGCATATCGAGCACCCGCCGTGCCTTGCCGACCGTGGTGCGCTCGATGCCGTCCGCATCCACCACCTGCACGCGCGTGGTCACGCCCACGTAGGTCTTGATCTGGTCCTTCAGCTCACGCTCCAGCGTCGCGCGGGCGTCGGCACAGAGGGCTGCCGAAGGTCCGGGCCGCGCTTCGACCCGAACTTCCAGCTTGTCCAGGTGGCCGTCGCGGGTCACCACCAGCTGGTACTGAGGCGCCAGGGCCGGCGTCTTCAGGATCAGCTCCTCGATCTGCGACGGGAACACATTGACGCCGCGGATGATCAGCATGTCGTCCGAGCGGCCGGTGATCTTGCCGATGCGGCGCATCGAACGCGAGGTGGGCGGCAGCAGGCGCGTCAGGTCGCGCGTGCGGTAGCGGATCACCGGCAGCGCTTCCTTGGTGAGCGAGGTGAACACCAGTTCGCCCTCTTCGCCATCCGGCAGCACCTCGCCGGTCACCGGATCGATGATCTCGGCGTAGAAGTGGTCTTCCCAGATCACCGGGCCGTCCTTGCTCTCGATGCATTCGCATGCGACACCCGGCCCCATGACTTCAGACAGTCCGTAGATGTCCACCGCGTCGATACCGGCGCGGGCCTCGATCTCGGCGCGCATCGCATCCGTCCACGGCTCGGCGCCGAAGATGCCGACCTTGAGCGAGCTCTCCGACGGATCCATGCCCTGGCGCTCCATCTCCTCGATCAGGTTCAGCATGTACGACGGCGTCACCATGATGATGTTGGGCTGGAACTCGCGGATCAGCTGCACCTGTTTCTCGGTCTGCCCGCCGGACATGGGGATCACCGTGCAGCCGGCCTTCTCGGCGCCATAGTGGGCACCCAGGCCGCCCGTGAACAGGCCATAGCCATAGCTGACATGGACCAGGTCGCCGGCGCGGCCGCCGGCGGCGCGGATGGAGCGCGCCACCACGCTGGCCCAGGTATCGATATCCTTCGCGGTATAGCCGACCACGGTCGGCTTGCCCGTGGTGCCGCTCGACGCATGCACGCGCGCCACCTTCTCGCGCGGCACAGCGAACATGCCGAAGGGATAGTTGTCGCGCAGGTCCTGCTTGGTCAGGAATGGAAACTTCGACAGGTCTGACAGCGACTGCAGGTCGTCCGGATGCACCCCGGCCGCATGGAAGGCCTTGCGGTAATGCGGCACGTTGTCGTAGGCATGGCGCACGCTCCATTTCAGCCGTTCCAGCTGCAGCGCCTGCAGTTCGTCGCGGCTGGCGCGCTCGATCGGCTCCAGCTCGTTGGGGTTGGGGATGCGTTGAACCATTGTCTACTCCATCATCGTTATGATCGCGCCGCATACGTATTTGGGGGCCGGCGCCGGGTACTGCGACTGCTAGCTAGTACATCAGATATGGGAACGGCTCTGCACCACGCGGAAGCGGTTGGCGACGAAGGCCGCATCCGACAGCGAGGCATTGGCTGCCGGGTTGGCGCCGGTGGCATGGAAGTCGCTGAACGCGGCCGACTGGTTGACGAACACGCCCCCGGTCAGGTTCAGCGACAGGGCCACGCCCGCGTCCTCGGCGGCATCGCGGATGGCCTCATTCACGCCGGCATCGGTGGTATAGGCCGACAACGTCAGTGCGCCATGTTCCTTCGCGCCGCGGTGCGCCAGCGCGATGCTGTGCGCGGTGTTGTCGGTGGCGACGATGAAGGAGATCGGGCCGAACAGCTCCTGCATGATCTTGCCCTCGTCGCTGGCGTCCACCTTGAGCACCAGCGGCGTGCGGATGCGCGCGCCGGGAAACTCCGGGTGCTCCAGCACGCGGCTGTCGGCGACGATCTCGCCCAATGCGCGCGACGATTCGATGCGCTGCACCACCCCGTCGTTCTGGATCGCGCCCAGCAACTCCACCGCCTTGGCCGCATCGCTGGTGAGCCTGACCACGCCCTCCCCGATCGCCGCGGCTACCTGGTCGAAGCTGAGGTGCCCTTCCGGCGTGTCGATGCCGTCCGTCGGCACATAGATGTTCTGCGGTGCCGTGCACATCTGGCCCGAGTACAGCGCCAGCGAGAACGCGATATTGCGCACCATGCCCTTGAAGTCGCCGGTGGAGTCGATCACGATCTGGTTGACGCCGGCCTTCTCGGTATAGACCTGGGCCTGGTGCGCATTGCGCTCCAGCCAGTCGCCATTGGCGCTGCTGCCGGTGAAGTCGATCAGGCGCACTTCCGGGCGCAGCGCTAGCGTGGACGCCATGCGCTCGGTCGGGTCGTTGGCCACCAGCGTGACCAGGTTGGGGTCGAAGCCGGCTTCCTGCAGCACCTCGCGCGCCACCTCGACGGTGATCGCCAGCGGCAGGATCGCGCCCGGGTGCGGCTTGACCACCACCGCGTTGCCGGTCGCCAGGCTGGCGAACAGGCCGGGATAGCCGTTCCAGGTCGGGAAGGTGCAGCAGCCGATCACCAGGCCCACGCCGCGCGGCACCACGCTGTAGCGCTTCTCCATGCGCAGCGGCTCGCTCTTGCCCTGCGGCTTCTCCCAGATCGCCTGCTTCGGGATGCGGCGCATCTCGTCCCAGGCGTAGGCAACGGCTTCCAGTCCGCGGTCCTGCGCGTGCGGGCCGCCGGCCTGGAAGGCCATCATGAAGGCCTGGCCGGTGGTGTGCATCACTGCGTAGGCAATCTCGAAGCTGCGGCGGTTCAGGCGCTGCAGGATTTCCAGCGACACGCCGACCCAGGCTTCCGGCCCGGCCTTGCGCCAGGCGGGCATGCCTTCGGCCACGCCGGCAAAGAGCTGGTCGAGGTCGGGCTTCGGATAGGTGATGCCCAGTTCCGCGCCGTAGGGCGAGACTTCCTTGCCCGCCTGGCCGACGGTGCCCGGCTGCGACAGCGCGAACGGGCGGTTCAGGCGGGCCTCAAACGCAGCCTTGCCGTCGGCGTTGGCGGTTTCGCCGTAGACCCTGGGGCTCGGCATTTCGGTGAACGGGCTCCAGTAGCCGCGCTCGGCAATGGCTTGGGTGGCTTGTTCCAGCAGCGCCTGGTGGCGTTCAAAAAACAGATGGGACACGGCTTGCTCCGGGGGCAGAATGATTTGTGTATGGGTCGGGACGGCAGCAGGAAACGCCTCAGGTTTCCTGGTCGAAGTCGATCACCAGCTTGTCGCTGACGGCGTAGCTCTGGCAGCTGAGGATGAAGCCGCGCGCGACTTCGTAGTCCTCCAGCGCAAAGTTGACGTCCATGTCGACCTCGCCTTCGATGCGCTTGCAGCGGCAGGTCGAGCAGACCCCGCTCTTGCATGAGTAAGGCAGCTCGATGCCTTGCGCCAGCGCGGCATCCAGCACCGTCTCCTTGTTCTTCTCCAGCGTGAAGGAACGCGTGCGGCCGTCCTGGATCACCGTCACCTCGCACTGCTGCTGACCCACCTGCTTGTGCGCATGCGCGGCCGGGCGTGCCGAGGGGATGCTGGTGGCAAACAGCTCGCGCTTGATGCGGGCCTTGTCCACGCCGTTGTCGAGCAGCGCCTGCGACACCTCCTCCATCATCGAATGCGGGCCGCAGATAAAGGCGATGTCGATGTCCTGCGGCTTGACCCAGTGCTTGAGCAAGGCATTGACCTTCTCGCCGTCGATGCGGCCGTTGAAGAGGTCGATATCCAGCTGCTCGCGGCTTAGCACGAACACCAGGTTGAAGCGCTGCAGGTAGGTGTCCTTCAGGTCTTCCAGCTCTTCCTTGAACAACACGGAAGACGAGGCGCGGTTGCCGTAGAACAGCGTGAAGCGGCTTTCCGGCTCGGCCTGTAGCGTGGTCTTGATGATCGACAGCATCGGCGTGATGCCGCTGCCGGCGGCAAATGCCACGTAGTGCCTCGCTTGCGCGGCAGACAGCGGCACGTGGAAGTGGCCGGATGGCGGCATCACCTCCAGCTTCATGCCGGGCTGCAGCTGTTCGTTGGCCCAGTTCGAGAACAGGCCGCCGTCGACGCGCTTGATCGCCACGCGCAGCTGCGCGTCCTGCACCGCCGAGCAGATCGAGTACGAGCGGCGCACGTCCTCGCCGCCGATGCCGGTGCGCAGCGTCAGGTGCTGGCCCTGGATGTAGCGGTAGGTGTCGGCCAGTTCATCCGGCACGGCAAAGGTCACGGCCACGGCATCGCGGGTTTCGCGGGTGACCGAGGCCACGGTCAGTTCATGGAATTTGCTCATCTCACTACCCCGGTCAGGTTCAGTGCGCCTTGAAGTAATCGAACGGTTCCTTGCAGTCGCCGCAGCGGTACAGGGCCTTGCAGGCGGTCGAGCCGAACTGGCTGACCAGCCGCGTGTGCCGCGAGCCGCAGTGCGGGCAGGCCACCACCAGCGCAGGCGCCACCTTGCGGCTGATGCCGCTGATGTCGATCACCTGCTGGGCCGGCGGCGCAATGCCGTAGCCGCCCAGGCTGGCCTTGCCGCGCGGCGTCATCCAGTCGGTGGTCCAGGCCGGCGCCAGCTGCGTCCGCACGCGCACGCTGGCGATGCCCTGCGCGGCCAGCGTGCGCTCGATTTCCTCCCGGATCACGGTCATGGCCGGGCAGCCGGAGTACGTCGGGGTGATGGTGACGACGCAGGCGTCGTCCTCCCATGCCACGTCGCGCACGATGCCGAGATCCACCACCGAGATCACCGGGATCTCGGGATCGGGCACCGTATCGAGCCAGGTCCAGACCTGCCCGATGGCCGGGCGTGCGATGGCTTGCGCAGTCATGGCGTTCACCAGCTGGCGCCCGGATAGGCGCGCTGCAGGAATTGCATTTCGGCCAGCAGGTAGCCGAGGTGTTCGGTATGGCGGCCGTGGCGGCCGCCGCTCTGCGACCACGTCCCGGCAGGCAATTGCAGCGTGGCTTCTTCCAGCACTGCGGCCACGTGGCGCTGCCACGGTTCGGCCAGTGATGCGGGGTCGGGCACCACGCCGTCCTGCACCAGCGCGGCGTCGCCCGCGTCGGACTCGAACAGCTCACCGCTGAACATCCACAGGTCGTCGAAGGCATCCTGCATGCGGCGGTGGCTCTCTTCGCTGCCGTCGCCCAGGCGCACCACCAGGTCGGCGCTGCGGCGCACGTGATAGGTCACTTCCTTGAGCGACTTGGCGGCAATCTCCGCGATGCGAGCATCGGTCGAGCGCTGCAGCCCGTCGAGCAGGAAGTAGTGCCAGGTGTCGAACAGGAACTGCCGCGCCAGCGTATCGGCATAGCTGCCGTTAGGCTGCTCCGCCAGCAGCAGGTTGCGGAACTGGTGCGCGTCGCGCAGGTAGGCCAGCTGGTCGGCGGTGCGGCCGGCGCCCTCCACTTCCGCGGCGTAGCCCAGCCACAGCCGGGTCTGGCCGGTCAGGTCGAGCGCGACATTGGTCAGCGCGATGTCCTCTTCCAGCGCCGGGCCGCGGCCGCACCATTCCGACAGGCGCTGGCCGAGGACCAGCGTGGAATCGCCGAGGCGCAGCAGGTATTCGAGCTTGTGGTTGTCCATCATGCGGGCCGTATCAGATGTGCTTGACGGCTTCCGGCATCGGGAAGAACGTCGGGTGGCGGTAGACCTTGCTGTTGGCCGGCTCGAACAGCGGGCCCTTGTCGCCGGGGCTGCTGGCGACCACGTCGCCGGCCTTCACCACCCAGACGCTGACGCCTTCGTTGCGGCGCGTGTAGACGTCGCGCGCGTTGTTGATCGCCATTTCGCCGTCCGGCGCGTGCAGGCTGCCCACGTGCTTGTGGGCCAGGCCGTGCTGGCTGCGGATAAAGATCTCCCAAAGCGGCCACTCTTTCATGGCAACCTCCTGTGTCATTGCGTTGGATGGGTGGCGGCGCCGCGCGCCGCGGTGTCAGGCGGCGGCCCGCTGCGCCTGCTTGTCGGCGTGGGTCACCAGGGCATCGCGGAACCACGCGCCCTCTTCCCAGGCCTTGACGCGGGTGCGCAGGCGGTCGCGGTTGCACGGGCCGTTGCCCTGGATGACGTTGTAGAACTCGGACCAGTCGATCTCGCCGAAGTCATAGTGGCCGCGCTCCTCGTTCCACTTCAGCTCGGGATCGGGAATGACCAAACCCAGGTACTCGGCCTGCGGCACGGTCTGGTCGACCATCTTCTGGCGCAGCTCGTCGTTGGAGAACAGCTTGATGCGCCATTGCATGGATTGCGCGCTGTTGGGCGAATCGCCGTCGGACGGGCCGAACATCATCAACGCCGGCCACCACCAGCGGTTCAGCGCGTCCTGCGCCATCTGCTTCTGCTCGGGCGTGCCGTTGCACAACGACAGCAGGATGTCGTAGCCCTGGCGCTGGTGGAACGACTCTTCCTTGCACACGCGCACCATGGCGCGCGCATACGGGCCGAACGAGCAGCGGCACAGCGGCACCTGGTTGATGATGGCCGAGCCGTCGACCAGCCAGCCGATCATGCCGATATCGGCCCAGCTCAGCGTCGGGTAGTTGAAGATGCTGGAATACTTGGCCTTGCCGGTGTGCAGGTCGCCCAGCATCTGGTCGCGCGACACGCCCAGCGTCTCGGCCGCGCTGTAGAGATACAGGCCATGGCCGGCCTCATCCTGGATCTTGGCCAGCAAGACTGCCTTGCGCTCTAGCGTCGGCGCGCGGGTGACCCAGTTGCCTTCCGGCAGCTGGCCCACGATTTCCGAATGCGCATGCTGTGAGATCTGGCGGACCAGGGTCTTGCGATAGGCCTCGGGCATCCAGTCCTTGGCCTCGATCTTGATCCCGGCATCCACGCGCGCCTGGAACTCGCGTTCCTGCGGCTCCATTTCTTCCATGGCGCGAAGCCTCGTCGCTCCTGTCTCCACCAGCTGTGCGTACATCCTTTGCTCCGCTCTTGGTTGCTCTGAATCGGGGTCTTGACCTGCATCAACATCGTCAGTTGCAACGGATGGTAGTGATACAATTTGATTCAATCAATCGGCGTTTGTGTATCACTTAAAGGGGCAGGCCAATGGCAACGTCAGGCACCGATCCGGTTTCTCCGCGCGTGGCGCGGCTGGCACGCGGGCTGAAGCTGGGCGCCAATTCCATGCTGGTGACCTTGTTCGGCGATGTGGTGGCGCCGCGGCCCCAGGCCATCTGGCTGGGCAGCCTGATCCGGCTGGCGGCGCCGTTTGGCATCAATGACCGGCTGGTGCGAACCGCCACCTTCCGCCTTACCGCCGACGACTGGCTGGCCGCTACCAGGATCGGGCGGCGCAGCTACTACGGGCTGTCAGACGCCGGTTTGCAGCGTGTACTGCACGCCGGCAAGCGCATCTACGCCGGTGAGGCATCCGAATGGGACGGCCGCTGGACCCTGGTGATGGTGCGCGGTGACGTACGCGCCACGGTCCGGCAGAAGCTGAAGCGGGAATTGCTGTGGGAGGGCTTCGGCGCCATTGCGCCAGGGGTGATGGCCCACCCCAATGCGGACCTCGCCTCGCTGCGCGAAATCATCCAGGCCGCGCGCGCGCAGGACGATGTGGCGGTGATGGAGGCAAGCAGCCTCGAGGCGTTTTCCATCCGGCCGCTGCAGGCGCTGATGCACCAGACCTTCAAGCTCGGCGACGTGGCCGCTGCCTGGCAGGCGCTGCTGCGCCGCTTTACGCCGCTGGCCGAAGAGGCCGCCGGGCTTGCTCCGGCCGATGCCTTCTTCGTGCGGACGCTGCTGGTGCATGAATACCGGCGCGTGCTGCTGCGCGACCCCAACCTGCCTGAAGCGATGCTGCCGCAAGACTGGCCCGGCCGCACCGCGCGCGGCTTGTGCCACACCCTGTATGGGGCGTTGATCGACGCCAGCGAAGACTACCTGCACCGCGTGGTGGAAGCGGCGGACGGTTCGCTGCAGGATGCCAACCGGAGCCTGCGCCTGCGCTTTGGGCCCGGCGCGCAGGCGGCCGGCGGCAATTAGCCGGGCATCGGGGGAATCCCGGCTGCGAGACTGTGCACGGAATCACCCGTCCTTGAAGAGGAAGCTGTAGGCGTTCAGCGCCGGCACCCCGCCCAGGTGAGCAAAGAGGACTTTCGATCCTTGCGGAAACTCGCCGCGACGGACCATGTCGATCATGCCCTGCATGGACTTGCCCTCATAGACCGGGTCGGTCATCATGCCTTCCAGCCTGGCGCTGAGGCGGATGGCTTCCAGGGTGCCCGCCGAAGGCAGGCCGTATTCGGGGCCGCCATAGCGGGTGTCCAGCACCACGTCCGCTTCAGTGATGTCGCGGCCGAGGCCGACCAGCTCCGCGGTATGGCGTGCGATGCGCAGGATCTGCGCGCGCGTCGGTTCCGGCCTGGCCGATGCATCGATGCCGATGACCCGGTCCGCACGGCCGTCGGCAGCGAATCCCACCACCATGCCCGCCTGGGTGCTGCCGGTGACCGAGCAGACGACGATGTAGTCGAAGCTGAAGCCGAGCTCGGCTTCCTGCTCCCGGACTTCCTCGGCGAACCCTACGTAGCCGAGACCGCCGAGCGGGTGCTCCGAGCAGCCTGCCGGAATCGGGTAGGGCTTGCCGCCCGCCTTGCGCACGCTCTCCATGGCATCTTCCCAGCTTGGGCGAATGCCGATGTCAAACCCTTCGCTGACCAGGCGCACGTCGGCCCCCATGATGCGCGACATCTGGATGTTGCCCACGCGGTCATAGACCGCGTCTGAGTAGTTGACCCAGTTCTCCTGCACCAGCACGCACTTCAGCCCCAGGTGGGCCGCGATGGCGGCAACCTGGCGCGTGTGGTTCGACTGGATCCCGCCGATCGAGACCAGCGTATCGGCGCCCTGCGCCAGGACGTCGGGAATGACGTATTCGAGCTTGCGCGTCTTGTTGCCGCCAAAGGCAAGGCCGCTGTTGCAGTCCTCGCGCTTGGCATAGAGCTCGACCTTGCCACCCAGGCTTTCGCTCAGCCGCGATAGCGGATGGATCGGCGTCGGGCCGAAGGTCAGGGAATGACGCGGAAATTGCTTCAGGTTCATGACTGGCTCCAGGTTGTGGTTGGCATGCGGGCGCCCGGCAGCCGCAAAGCCCGGCATTCGCACGGAAGCTGCGCGACGCCGCATCTGGAATCATCATAAGAACGCTGGGACGAAAGGTGCTTGCAAAGATCTGCGAGTTCTTGCACGATAAAAAGGCCGGAAGCACCAGAAAATTCTCTTTATTCCGTAGAAATGGCCACATCCAGAATAAAATTTCGTACGAAATCCGAGACCTCCCCGCAGCCCGCGCCGGTGCTGGATCGCACGGACAAGGCCATCCTCCGCGCCTTGCAGCGCGATGCATCCATCTCCAACCTGGCCCTGGCGGCCAAGGTCAGCCTCAGCCCGCCCGCATGCCTGCGCCGCGTGGAACGCCTGAAGGCGGATGGCCTGATCCGCGGCGTCGTGGCGCTGCTGAACCCGGCTCCCCTGGACGCGGGGATGCTGGTCATCATCGGGGTCGTGCTGGACAGGTCCACGCCCGAGTCGTTCGCCGCCTTTGAGAAAGCGGCGCAGAAGGTGTCAGGCTGCATGGAATGCCATGAAGTCACCGGCGAGTTCGACTACATCATGATGCTCAGGACGAAGGACAGCGAGAGCTTCAACCGCCTCCACGCGGAGCAGTTGCTCTATCTGCCGGGCGTGCGGCAGATTCGCTCGTTCATGGTGCTCAAGCAGGTGCTGTCGACGACGCAGTTTCCGATTTGAGGATCGGGCTGGATCCGGCTGCGCGGACGAAGAGAGGAGACAGGGGGAAATTCGGGGGCCTGGGGGGAAGCAGAACCCCCGGCGCCGTTGCTGCCGGGGTTCCATCCGGCCAGCCCCTTGAATGTTGGGGCTGGCGCGCAGTCCATCGCTCAGAATGAGCGCGGCAGGCCCAGGACGTGTTCGGCGACGAAGGAGTAGATCAGGTTGGTGGAGATCGGTGCCACCTGGTACAGCCGCGTTTCCCGGAACTTGCGCTCCACGTCGTATTCGCAGGCAAAGCCAAAGCCGCCGTGGAACTGCAGGCAGGCGTTGCCGGCCTCCCAGCTGGCCTTGGCCGCCAGGTACTTGGCCATGTTGGCCTGGGCCCCCATGGGCTCGTGCTTGTCAAACAGTTCGCAGGCTTTCCAGCGCATCAGGTTCGCCGCTTCCAGTTCGATAAAGGACTCGGCAATCGGGAACTGGACGCCCTGGTTCTGGCCGATGGGGCGGCCGAAGACCTCGCGTTCCTTGACGTACTTGGTGACGCGGTCGATGAACCAATAGCCGTCGCCGATGCACTCGGCCGCGATCAGCGTGCGCTCGGCGTTCAGGCCATCGAGGATGTACTTGAAGCCCTTGCCCTCTTCACCGATCAGGTTTTCCTCGGGGATTTCCAAGTCCTCGAAGAACAGTTCATTGGTCTCGTGGTTGACCATATTGGGGATGGGGCGCACGGTCAGGCCCTTCTTCTGCGCCTCGTGCAGGTCCACCATGAAGATCGACATCCCTTCGCTCTTCTTCTTCACCTCGGCCAGCGGCGTGGTGCGCGCCAGCAGGATCATGAAGTCGCTGTGCTGGACGCGGCTGATCCAGACTTTCTGGCCGTTGATGACGTAGCGTCCGTCTTTCTTGACCGCCGAGGTCTTGATCTTGGTGGTGTCCGTGCCGGTGGTGGGCTCGGTCACGCCCATGGACTGCAGGCGCCATTCCCCCGAGGCAATCTTCGGCAGGTACTTGTCCTTCTGTGCCTTGGAGCCGTGCCGCAGCAGCGTGCCCATGTTGTACATCTGCCCGTGGCAGGCGCCGGAGTTGCCGCCGCAGCGGTTGATCTCTTCCATGATGACCGAGGCTTCGGTCAGGCCCAGGCCGGAACCACCGTATTCCTGCGGAATCAGCGCCGCCAGCCAGCCCGCCGCGGTCAGCGCATTGACAAAGGCCTCGGGATAGGCGCGCTGCTCGTCCACCTTGCGGAAGTACTCATCGGGAAACTCCGCGCAAAGCGCGCGGATGGCGTCGCGGATTTCTTGGAAGTTGTTCGATTGGGTCTGTTCGATCATGGCGCTTGGCTTGCGTTCGGTCTGTGGCGGACGGCCGCCTCCTTGTGATAGCCGCAATAGTCGCGGCGTTCGGCCAGTTGGACAATCAGCCTTTCCGAAAGCGCGCCTTCCACCGGGGTTAAGTCCCGGCGACGGTCAAGGCCTTTCGCTTTCGCCAAAGTCCGCCATTGGCATTGTCAAATAGCGCAAACCCCGCTTTGGAGACATGCTCCGGGCTATCTGGCGCATGCGCCGACTGACCGCTGCCCCGTGGACATGCACACCCTCGCCTCCCGCCTGAAAGCCCTGATCCGCCCCGGAGACCATATCTGGTGGGGGCAGGCCACCGCCGAGCCGCTGACGCTGACGCGCGCGCTGGTGGAACACCGCCACGCCATCGCCCAGGGCGGACGGCTCAGTGTCTTTGTCGGCATCGGGCAGTCAGACACCCTGCAGCCGGCCCAGGCCGACGTGCTCGACTTCTTCGGCTACGCCGCCAGCGGTCCGCACCGGCAACTGGCCAGGGCCGGCGTGCTGGACATCGTGCCCAGCCACTATTCGCACCTGCCCGGGCTGATCCGCCAGGGCACGCTTCGGGCGGACGTGGTGCTGGTGCAGGTCTCGCCCGCCGACGAGCAGGGGCGCCACAGCCTGGGGGCGGTGCATGAATACCTCCCCGCGGCGCTCGACCGCGCCCGCGTCATCATCGCCGAGGTGAACCCGGAGGTGCCGTGGACCCACGGCAGCCGCTACCTGACCGCGGACGATATCGACCTGCAGGTCGAAGCGCTGCACCCGCCCATCAGCCTTGACCGCAGCGCGCCCGGGCCGGCCGAACAGGCGATTGCACGCCACATCGCCGGCTGGGTGGAGGATGGCGCCACCCTGCAGATGGGCATCGGCAACCTCCCTGAGGCCGTGGTGGCTGCGCTGCATGGCCACCGCGACCTGGGGCTGCACAGTGGCGCGATCGGCGACGGCATTGCGGCACTGGCCGAAGCTGGGGTGCTGACCAACGCACGCAAGAGCATCGATACGGGCGTGGGCATTGCCGGCATCCTGATGGGCAGCGAACGGCTGCGGCGCTGGGCGCACCGCAATCCGCAATTGCAGCTGCGCGAGACCGCCTATACCCATCACCCCGAGGTGCTGGCCAGCGTCGACAAGCTGACCGCCATCAACTCCGCCATCGAGGTCGACCTCACCGGCCAGGTGAACGCCGAAGTCGCCGCCGGCGTCTATGTCGGCGCCGTCGGCGGTGCCGTGGACTTCCTGCGCGGCGCCGCGCGCAGCCGCGGCGGCCTGCCCATCGTCGCGCTGCCGGCGACCGCCAAGGGCGCGAGCCGCATCGTGGCGCAGTTGTCCGGCCCGGTCAGCACGCCCCGCTCGGATGCGGGCCTGATCGTCACCGAGCACGGCGTGGCCGACCTGCGCGGCCAGACGCTGTCGCAGCGCGTGCGCCGCATGCTGGACATTGCCGCCCCCGAACACCGCGAGGACCTGGAGCACCAGGCCCACGCCATGCTGCGCCAGTGTGGCGCGGCCTTCGTGGCCCTTCCCGGGCACACGCTGACCGACTGACTTATTTGCTCACCCCAACACAGAGTTCCAAGGAGACTTCCATGCGCAGAGCTGCAATCGTCACTCCCCTCCGCACGCCCGTCGGCACCTTCGGCGGCAGCCTGCGCCCGGTGCCCGTGGAGGAGCTGGCCGCCACCGCCGTGCGCGCCGTGGTGGAACGCAGCGGCATCGATCCCGCGCGTATCGATGACGTGGTCTTTGCCCAGTCCTACGCCAACAGCGAAGTGCCCTGCGTCGGCCGCTGGGCCGCGCTGCAGGCCGGCCTGCCGGTCGAAGTGCCGGGCATGCAGCTGGACCGCCGCTGCGGCGGCGGCCTGCAGGCCATCGTCACGGCCTCGATGATGGTGCAAAGCGGCGCCGCCGACGTGGTGATCGCGGGCGGCGTCGAGAGCATGAGCAATATCGAGTACTACACCACCGACATGCGCTGGGGCGCGCGCTCGGGCAATGTGCGCTTCTTCGACCGCCTCGACCGCGGCCGTGAACGCTCCCAGCCGGTCGAGCGCTTCGGCAAGATCTCCGGGATGATCGAGACGGCCGAGAACCTGGCGCGCGACTACGGCATCAGCCGCGAAGCGGCCGATGTCTTCGCCGCCCGCAGCCACGCACGCGCCGCGGCAGCCTGGGAGGCCGGCCGCTTCGATGCCGAGGTCGTCCCCGTGCAGGTGCCCCAGCGCAAGGGCGATCCGGTGCGGTTCGCGCGCGACGAAGGTTTCCGCCCGGAAACCACGCGTGAAAGCCTGGGCAAGCTGCGCACGCTGATGCCGAACGGTACCGTCACCGCCGGCAACGCCAGCCAGCAGAACGACGCCTCGGCCGCGTGCCTGATCGTGGCCGAAGACAAGCTGGCCGAATTGGGCCTCACCCCCATGGCCTCGCTGGTGGGCTGGGCGGCGGCTGGCTGCGAGCCCTCGCACATGGGCATCGGCCCGGTGCCCGCGGTGAAGAAGCTGCTGGCGCGCCTGAACCTGACGCTGGACCGGATGGACCTGGTCGAGCTGAACGAAGCCTTCGCCTGCCAGGTGCTGGCCGTGCTCAAGGGCTGGGAATGGCATGACCAGGACGCGATCGAGCAGAAGCTCAACGTGAACGGCTCGGGCATCTCGCTTGGCCATCCGATCGGCGCCACCGGCGTGCGCATCCTGGCCACGCTGCTGCACGAACTGCAGCGCCGCGGCGGCCGCTATGGCCTGGAAACCATGTGCATCGGCGGCGGCCAGGGTATTGCCGCGGTCTTCGAACGCTACTGAGAAACCCACTGCATTCGCCGTACAGCCCCCGTGCGCGACGGCGGGGGCTGCGCCCGCCTTTTGCCTTTTGCTTTTCGGCTTTTGCCATCGGCTCTTTGCTTTACGTAGGAGAAGTATCTTGATTTCCATCTCACGCCGTCACGCCATGCTGGCCGCCCTGGCCCTGTGCGGCGCAACTCTGGCCACTCCCCCTGCCTCGGCGCAGCCCAACGGCCAGCCGGTGCGCCTCGTGGTCGGCTACGCGGCCGGCGGCCCTGCCGACCAGGCCGCGCGCCTGTTTGCGGTGGCGTTGGGCAAGGCGCTCAACGCCAACGTCATCGTCGACAACAAGCCCGGCGCCAATGCCACGCTGGCCGGCTATGAAGTGGTCCGCGCCAAGCCCGATGGCGCCACGCTGTGGTTCGCCGCCAGCGCGGCGCTGACGGTCGCGCCCAACATCATGAAGAGCCTGCCGTACGACCCGGCGAAGGACCTCGCCCCGGTGGCACCGGTGGCGCGCTACTACAACATGCTGGTGGCCAACGTCAAAGAGCCGTTCAAGGGCACCCAGGACCTGGTTGCCTACGCCAAGGCGCATCCTGGCAAGCTCAGCTACGGCTCTTCGGGCGTGGGCAGCTCCAACCACGTCGCCATGGCCTTGTTCGCCCGGCAGGCACAGGTCGAGCTGAACCATATTCCCTACAAGGGCAATGCCCCGGCCATGACCGACACCATCGGCGGCCAGATCGACGTGATGTTCGACATCATCAGCACCGCCAGCGGCTATGTGCAGAGCGGCAAGGTCAAGCCCATCGCCGTGGGCTCGCCCAAGCGCAGCGCATCGCTGCCCGGCGTGCCCACCTTCCGCGAATCCGGGATTGCCGGCCTCAAGGACTATGAAGCCGGCGGCTGGTACGCCATCTACGCCCCCAAGGGCGTAACCCCCGAGCAGACCCAGAAGCTGGCCGCGGCAGTGCGGCAGGCCGTGGAAGACGCGGAGCTCAGGAAGCGCTATGCCGAACTGGGCTACGAACAGTGGAGCGGCACCACGCAGGACGTCGTGAACACCGCCGCGCGCGAGCGCACGCAGTGGGCCAGCGTGCTCAAGGGCGTGACGCTGGACTGATGGCCCCGCCACCCTCGAACCGACACCGACCCGACATCCAGGAAGAACTGACATGATCCGCGATAACGACATCCTCGAAGCCCTGCTCGACAGCGTGCGCCGCTTTGTGCGCGAACGCCTGGTTCCCGCCGAGGCGCTGGTCGCCGAGACCGACGAAATCCCGCAGGACATCGTGCAGGACATGCGCGAGATGGGCCTGTTCGGCATGACCATCCCCGAGCGTTTTGGCGGCCTGGAGCTGACCATGGAAGAGGAGGTGCGCGTGGTCATGGAGCTGTGTCAGACCTCGCCGGCCTTCCGCTCGCTGCTGGGCACCACCGTGGGCATCGGCTCGCAGGGCATCCTGATGGACGGCACGCCGGAGCAGCAGGCCGCGTGGCTGCCCCGCCTGGCCACCGGCGAGATCCTGGCCTCCTTTGCCCTGACCGAACCGGAAGCCGGCTCGGACGCCGGTTCGCTGCGCACCACCGCGGTCAGGGATGGCGACCACTACGTGGTCAACGGCACCAAGCGCTTTATCACCAATGCGCCGCAGGCCGGAATGTTCACGCTGATGGCGCGTACCAGCCCTGAAATCAAGGGCTCGGCCGGCGTCTCTGCATTTATCGTCGATGCCAAGACACTGGGCATCAGCTTCGGCAAGCGCGACGTGAAGATGGGGCAGAAAGGCGCGCACACCTGTGACGTGATCTTCGACAACGTGCGCGTACCGGCGGCCAACCTGATCGGCCTGAAGGAAGGCCAGGGCTTCAAGACGGCGATGAAGGTGCTCGACAAGGGCCGGCTGCACATTGCGGCGGTCAGCGTCGGGGTGGCCAGGCGCGTGCTGCGCGACGCGCTGAACTACGCACTGGAGCGCCAGCAGTTCGGCCAGCCGATCTGCGAGTTCCAGCTGATCCAGGCCATGCTGGCGGACAGCCAGGCCGAGCTTTATGCCGCCGAATGTATGGTGATCGACGCCGCGCGCCGCCGCGACGAAGGCAAGAACGTCTCCACCGAGGCCTCGTGCTGCAAGATGTTCGCCACCGAGATGGTGGGCCGCGTGGCGGACCGCGCGGTGCAGATCCTTGGCGGTTCCGGCTATATTTCCGAGTTCGGCATCGAGCGCTTCTACCGCGATGTGCGCCTGTTCCGCCTGTATGAGGGCACCACGCAGATCCAGCAGGTCATCATTGCGCGCAACATGATCCGTGAAGCCCGCGGCGCGTAAGAACCGCGCCCCGTTCCAGGACGCCTGACCCAAGCCCACGCGCAACGCTGCCCGCCCCCAGGATAGGCAGCCTGCCTTGAGACCGCCTGACCTGACATGACAGATTCCACCGCTACGCCGGCCACTGGCCTTCCTCCCCCCTCCCCCCGCACCGGCGCCCTGAGCCACCTGCGGGTGCTTGACCTCTCGCGCGTGCTGGCCGGGCCGTGGTCCACCCAGAACCTGGCGGACATGGGCGCCGACGTGATCAAGATCGAGAAACCCGGCGAAGGCGACGATACGCGCCACTGGGGGCCCCCGTTCCTCGCTGACGAGGCCGGCGCGCCGACCCGGCAGGCTTGCTATTTCACCGCCGCCAACCGCAACAAGCGCTCGGTCACGGTGGACATGGCCACGCCGGAGGGGCAGGAGCTGATCCGCGAACTGGCCCGGCAGAGCGATGTGGTAGTGGAGAACTTCAAGACCGGCGGCCTCAAGCGCTACGGGCTGGACTATGACAGCCTGAGCGCGCTCAACCCGCGCCTGATCTATTGCTCGGTCACGGGGTTTGGCCACACCGGTCCCTACGCGGCGCGGCCCGGCTACGATCTGCTGATCCAGGCCATGAGCGGCCTGATGAGCATCACCGGCCACGCCGACGGCGAGCCCGGCGGCGGCCCGATGAAGGTGGGCGTGGCCGTGATCGACCTGTTCACCGGCATGTATGCCACCACCGCGATCCTGAGCGCGCTGGAAGCACGCCATTTCACCGGCCGCGGCCAGCATATCGACATCGCCCTGCTGGATGTGGCGATGGCAGTGCTGGCCAACCAGGGCGCGGGCTTCCTGAACGCCGGCGACGTGCCCCGGCGCCAGGGCAATATCCACCCCAGCGTGGTGCCCTACCAGGACTTCCCGACCGCCGACGGCAATATGCTGCTGGCCATCGGCAACGACGGGCAGTTCGCACGCTTCTGCGACGCCGCGGGCGTGGACTGGGCGCGCGACGAACGCTATGCCACCAACACCGGCCGCGTCAACAACCGCAAGACGCTGATCGCAATGATGATGGAGCTCACGCGCACCCGGTCAACGGCGGAATGGGTCACGCTGCTGGAAGCCAATTCCGTGCCTTGCGGCCCCATCAACAACATCGCCCAGGCCCACGCCGACCCACATGTGCAGCACCGTGGCCTGCGCGTCGAGCAAGAGCGCTATCCGGGAGCCCAGCCGCCCGCAGGCGAGTCCGTGAACCAGGTGGTCACCGCGGCCAGCCCGCTGCGCCTGTCGGAGACGCCCCCGACGCTGCGCTATGCCCCGCCCGCCCTGGGCCAGCACACCGACGAGGTGCTGCGCGAGTACCTGAAGCTGAGCCCGCAGCAGCTGGAAGCACTGCGCGCCAGGCGCGTGGTGTAAGCGGCCAGGCGGCTTTCGGCAGGCAAGAAATCCGCCTTTGCCGATTACCGATTGCACCGTGCAACGGGCACACATACACTGGCGCCGTTCGGCTGGCACGCCGCCTTGCCGAACGGTTTTTCCAGCACAAGGATTCCCGCGAGATGCCACCGGACCGAGACACCCCACCACGGATCAGCGACATCCCACGCCACTGGGCCGCCGAGACCCCCGGCCATGTGGCCGTCTTCGAGGAAGGTCGGACCACCACCTATGCGCAGCTGTGGGCGGGCATCGAGGATGCGCAGCGCTACCTGCAAGCGCAGGGCGTCGGCACCGGCGATCGGGTGCTGATCACGGCCGAGAACTGCCTGGCAGTGATCACGCTGGTGTTCGCCTTGTCAGAACTGGGCGCGTGGCCGGTCGTCGTCAACGCCCGCCTGTCGGAGCGGGAAATCGAGGTGATCCGCGCCCACTGCCAGCCGCGCCTGATGCTGTTCACCCACGCGGTGTCGCCCGATGCCCTGCGGCACGGCGTGCGCTACCGGGCCAGGGAGATTGCCCCGGCCGGCCTCGGCCCGCTGATGGCAGGCGCTGTCGACGAGGCCGGCGAGCGCGAGCCTGAAGCGCTGGCGCGTGACGTCGCCGCGTTGATCTACACCTCAGGCACCACCGGACAGCCCAAGGGGGTGATGGTCACCCACCGGGGCCTGCTGCACTTTGCGCGGGTCACGGTGGCGTCGCGCCGCATGCAGGCAGACGACTGCGCCTATGCAGTCATGCCCATGTCGCATATCTTCGGCTTGGGGACGCTGCTGGTCTCGACCCTGCAGGCCGGCGCCAGCCTGTACCTGAGCGCGCGCTTCAATGCCGCGGACGTCACCGCTGCGATCCGGCAGGGTGCGATCACGCTGCTGCAGGGCGTGCCGACGATGTTCAACCGCATCCTCGCCCATGTGCGGGCAACGGGAGCGCCCCTGCAGCCTTCGCCGCGGCTGCGCTATCTCTACACCGGCGGCGGGCCGCTTGATCCGACGCTCAAGCACGACGTCGAGGCGATGTTCGGCCAGCCGCTGCACCATGGCTACGGCATGACCGAATATGCGGGGTCGCTGTTTGTGACCCGCATGGACCGGCCGCGCACCGACTGCTCGGCGGGCGAGATCGTCGAAGGCGCAGAACTGCGGGTGGTTGGGCCGGAGGGCAAGCCGATACCGCAGGGGGAACCCGGCGAGCTATGGATCAGGGGGCCCGGCGTGATGCGCGGCTACTACCGCGCACCGGACCTGAGCGTCGAGGCCCTGCGGCCCGACGGCTGGCTCAACACCGGCGACATCGGCCGGCTGGACCCCGACGGCGCGCTGTTCATCGTCGGCCGCACCAAGGACCTGATCATCCGCTCGGGCTTCAATGTCTACCCGATCGAAGTCGAATCGGTCATCAACACGCATCCGTCCGTGCGCGTGTCGGCCGTCATCGGACATCCCACCGTGGACGGCAACGAGGAAGTGATCGCCTTCGTCGAGATCAGGGATGGCGAGAAATTCGACGCGCAGGCCCTGCACGACTACCTGGTCGACCGCCTGTCGCCGTACAAGCGCCCGGAGCGGATCCTGCGCGTGGCCTCGATCCCCACCACGGCCAGCGGTAAGCTACTGAAGCACCAGCTTCGGCAGATGCTGGCGGACAAGCCCTAGTCCTGGCGCCCCAGGCCGTCCTCGACCAGCAGGTCCACCAGCTTGCGCGCAAACAGCGGCAAGGCGCCGAGGTCGGCCACGCATACCTGCAGCTTGCGCTCGGCCCATTCATCGTTGAGCTGGACGATGCGCAGCGCCATCGTCTTCGCATGGCGGCTGGCGGTAGTCTCCGGCAACACGCCGACGCCGACATTGGCCTCGATCATCCGGCACGCGGTCTCGAAGTTGCTGACCTGCACGCGCCAGCGCAGCGTGCGCTGCAGGTCGGCCGCGGCCCGCATCAGGAAATTGTGGATCGCGCTGGCCTCGGGCAGACCGATGAAGTCATAGTCCAGCGTATCGATGAAATCCACGCTGCCGCGCTCGGCCAGGGGATGGCTCAGCGCGGTGGCCAGCACCAGGCGGTCGCGCCGGTAAGGCATCACCTCCAGCCCTTCCGTGCGCACGTTGCCGGCAATGATGCCGATGTCCACCATACCCTCCTGCACCGCGCGCACGATATCCGGGCTCAGGCGCTCGTGCATGTCGATGGTCACGTCCGGATGGCTGACGAGATAAGTGCGCAGCACCGCCGGCAGGAACTCGCTCATTGCGGTGGTGTTGGCGAACACGCGCACATGGCCTTTCACGCCCGCCGCGTATTCCTGCAGATCGCCGCTCAGCTGCTCCAGCTGGCGCAGCACGCGGCGCGCATGGGCGAGCAGGGTCTCCCCCGCCCCGGTCACCTTCACGCCCTGGCTGCTGCGGCTCAGCAGCTTGACGCCGACGTGTTCCTCGAGGTTCTTGATGCGCGTGCTGGCCGCGGCCAGCGACAGGTGTGAGCGTTGCGCACCGCCGGTCAGGCTCTGGGCCTCCGCAATATGCGTGAACAGTTTCAGGTCGACCAGATCAAAGCGCATGACATCATTCCGCAGCGTAGGGCCGGATTATCTCGCAAAGCGCGGCGCTCAGTACACTCTGGCGGGCGCAATTTGCAGGGGCCGGCACCCTCGCATCGGGGACCTGATCCCGGAAGCTTGCGAACGTCAGGTAGATTATTGGGAACTAGTCAGGCGACCGAGCGCTGCCGCTGCGCCGCGCGCACCACCGCCAACCGCCTGGCAGCCTCCATCGATAAGCCGAAGCGGTCGTAGAAAGCGCAGTCCAGATCACTGCTGGCTGGCCAGCCGACGCGCCGCCGGGCATCGCCAATGCCGGCATCACCGGCCATGACCTCGAACAGCAACCGCATCAGCCGTTGCGTGCGGCACAGGTCGGTCAGCGCCGTGCCCTGCGAAAACAGCAGGCGGCGTAGCTGTGCCGTGGACATGCCCAGCCGTTCCGCGATAAACGCAGCATTCCAGGCGTAATGCGGTTGCAGGAAGACTCGCTTGCAGATGCGGTGGTGCAGGCATTCCTGCTGCGCCGCAGGGATCATGCGCTGGATTTCGAGGGTGCACGCGGCCGGCTGAGTGCTGCTGCCATCCAGGTGCAGCGCAAAGGTTTCAAACGGTTCGATGGTGAGCTGCTGGCCCGGCAGCAGCAGACGCTCATAGCCGCGGCGCCTGAGCACCAGCCTGCCGTGGGCCGTAGAGACCGACAGCGGGAAGGCCAGCAACAGCTGCTGCAGGCTGACGTGCATGTGGGACTGCAGATGGACGTGCATGGTGGCTCGGGATGCGGACAGGATCAGGCTGCATGATCGCCGCTAATTGGATTGCCCGCCTCTGCCATTTCCGAATGCACCGTTCACCGCCGCCGCATGGCCGTTGGTGCACGATGGACACTTGAACTGCCGGGGTGTTTGCTCCCTCTCCCGCCTGCGGGAGAGGGTTGGGCCTTCAACGGGCGTTGTGCTGGATAAAACCGAAGGCCCCGCTTGATGTGGTTCCCAGCTAAACCACCCCTCACCCCGGCCCTCTCCCCCTTGCGGGAGAGAGGGGAGCCCCACGCTGGCCATACCGACTTGCTCGAAGATCACGCGGTGAACGGCAGGCTGCGATGCCGCTTGCCGGTGAGCGCCGCGACGGCGTTAGCCAGTGCCGGCGCGATCGGCGGCACCGCGGTCTCGCCAATGCCGGTCGGCGGGTCGGCCGACGGCACGATATGCACCGCGATCTGCGGCGGCATGTCCGCATGCGTGGCGAGCCGGTAGTCGTTCCAGTTGCTCTGCTGGACCACGCCATCCTTCAGCGTGATCTGCGCGCCGGGCAGCGTGGTGCCCAGCCCCATCATCATGCCGCCCTGGACCTGCGCCTCGACCGTGCGCGGATTGATCGGCATGTTGCAGTGGACGGCCGCAGTGACCCGGTGCACCACCGGCTGGTTGCCGCGCATCGAGACCTCGACGATATACGCGACCACGGTGTCGAACGATTCATGCACCGCCACGCCCCAGGCACGCCCGGCCACGAGGCGCCGCTTGCCGTAGCCCGAGCGCTCGACCGCCAGGTCCAGTGCCGCCAGGTGACGCTTGTGCTCACGCAGCAGCGTGCGGCGGTACGCCACCGGATCGATCCCGCCAGCGCGCGCCAGTTCATCGACCAGGGTCTCCATGACATAGGCCGTGTGCGTGTGCCCCACCGAGCGCCACCACAGCACCGGAACATTGACCTTGGGATGATGGATCTCGAGCGCGATCGGGAACGGATAAGCACTGTCGCTCACACCCTCGACCATAGTCGAGTCGACCCCGTTCTTCACGGTGAAGGACTCGAACGGGGTGCCGCTGGTTATGGACTGGCCGACGATCACGTGCTTCCAGGCCAGCACCTTGCCCTTGCCGTCGTGGCCGATTTCAACGCGGTGCAGGTGCATCGGGCGGTAGTAGCCGCCGCGCACGTCCTCTTCGCGCGTCCAGATCATCTTGATCGGCTCGCGCCGGCCGGCCGCATAGCGCGCCTTGGCCACCTGGGCGGCCTCGAACAGGTAGTCGGACGTGGGCACGGCACGCCGGCCGAAGCCGCCGCCGGCCATCATGGTGTTGAACGTCACCTGTTCCGGCTTCAGGCCGAGCACGGCTGCGACGTTGGCCTGGTCGACGGTCTGGAATTGCGAGCCGGCCCAGACGGTGCATTGGTTGCCGCGAAAGTCGATGGTGCAGTTGAGCGGCTCCATCGGCGTGTGCGCCAGGTAGGGAAAGACATACTCTGCGGTAAGCTTGTGTGGTGCGGTGGCAAGCGCCGAAGTGTCCGCCGCCCTGGCCTGCACGCCGGGCCGGGTGACCAGTTCGCGGTAGCGCGCCAGCAGTGCGTCGCTGTCCGGCTTCTCGACACCGCTGGTGTCCCATTCCACCTGCAGCACCTCGCGCGCCGTGCGCGCCGGCCAGAACCCATTGGCCACGATCGCCAACCCTGTCGCGCCGCCGGCCAGTGGCACCTGGTAGACCTCTTCCACGCCGGCGATGGCCTTGGCACGCGCGGGGTCGAAGCGCGCGACCCTGGCGCCGAACACCGGCGGATGCACCATGACCACGGTGCGCGTGCCGGGCAGCGCCATGTCGATGCCGAACTGCTGCCTGCCGGTGGACTTGTCGCGCGCGTCGAGCCGGCCGGTGGGCTTGCCGATGAGCCTGAACTGCTGCGGCGATTTCAGCTGCACGCTCGCCGGCACCGGCTCGGCCAGGGCCGCGGCGGCCAGCTCGCCGTACGTGGCTCGGCGGCCGTCGGGCGCGGTCACCACGCCGGCCTCGGCCTTCAGCTGCCCGGCCGGCACCCCGAAGCGCCTGGCGGCCGCCCCGAGCAGCATGGCGCGCATGCGCGCGCCGACCTCTCGATACTGCGTCCACGAGTTCTTCATGCTGGTCGAGCCACCGACCATCTGGATATGGAACACCGGATCCTTATAGGCCTCGCCGGCCGGGGCCAGCTGGCAGCGCACCTTGCTCCAGTCCGCGTCCAGTTCCTCGGCCACCAGCATCGGCAGTGCCGTCTGCACGCCCTGCCCGAATTCAAGCTTGCCGATCGTGACCATCACCGTGCCGTCGGCATCGATACTGACGAAGGCCGACGGCTGCACCGGCGCCTTGGGCTGCGCCGCCGCCCCCGTCTGCGCGCTAAGCGGTACGGCACAGAGCGCGAAGCCCGAGCCGACGCTCAGCTTCAGGAAGGTCCGCCGGTCGATGCCGCCGCTTGCCTGCTGCATGAGTCTCATGGCATCTCCTCAGCCGATAGCCTTGGCTGCATCCTTGACCGCGGCATGGATGCGCGCATAGGTGCCGCAGCGGCATAGGTTTGCGCTCATGGCCTGTTCGATGTCGGCATCGGTCGGGCGCCGGTTGACCTTGAGCAGCGCCACCGCCGACATGACCTGGCCGCTCTGGCAATAGCCGCACTGCGTGACGTCGTTGCGCACCCAGGCCTCTTCGACTGCGCGCCCCACCGGGTCCTCGCCGATGCCCTCGATCGTGGTGAGTTGCCGGCCGGCGATGGAGGACACCGGCGTCACGCACGCGCGGCGCTGCTGGCCATCGACATGGACCGTGCACGCGCCGCACACCGCGATGCCGCAGCCGAACTTGGTCCCGGTCAGGCCCAGCGTGTCGCGCAGCACCCACAGCACCGGCGTGTCGCCGGGCACGTCAACCTGCTGGGTCTTGCCGTTCAGTTGAAAGGAGATCATGGCTGGCTCCCGTTGCTCGTGCCCGTCGTCTGGGTCAAGGCGCCCGATCCGGCGATGGCGCGCAGGTTCTTCAGCAAGGCTTCGTCGGCGGCGGCACGCGTGGGCCCGGCAGAGGTACGCAGCGGCTCGCGCGTATCGCACGGCGCACCATTGCGTATCCACTGGCGCACCTGCTCGTCGAACGCGGGCTTGTCCAGCGGCGGCAATTCGCGCCCCGGCCCCGGTTGCCAGCCCCAAGCCACTAGGTGGTCGGTCACCATGTGTTCTTCGAGCATCGCCAGCGAGCGGCCGCCGTTGGTCCTGGTGTCGCGCAAGACCTTGCACAGCGCCGGCCCGGACAGGCCCAACCATGACATCTTCATCTTCGCTGGCGGCATGTGCCAGCCCGGCTGGCCGTCGGTATCGAGCCCGGGCGGCGCATGCGCGAGCGGACTGTTCTGGGTGGCATGGCAGGTGGCGCATTGCAGTGGCGGCACGCCTTTGCCGTCGGCGCCACGCTGCACCGGTGGAAAGTGCACCCGTTTCGCATCGCCCTGCAGCGGGCCGTCGGGCACGTGGCAATTCAGGCAGCGGGCATGCAGCAGCACACGTTCGATCTGCGCGAAGGCCTGCAGCCCGGCGTTGCGGTCGGGCGTGGCGGAAACCTGCGTGGGCTGGAAGGCTCCGCCGGGCCCGGCAGCAAAGGCGAGCGCCGGAAGCGTCAGGACGGAGCCCGCCAAAAGCTGGCGAGTGGCGGCGACGAGAGGGTTGCGGGCGTGATGCATTATGGGGCCTCCTCCTTCACCGTCGTCGGCGTGCTTGATCGTTGTAGTGCCTGATGCGATCCCTGGCAAGGCGAAACGGCAGGAGAGGATCGAGGTGCCCGGATCGGCAAGCAGCACTTTTTCGAGATGGTCACCAGTGCTGCAATGTCGCAATGAAGTTCTATCATGCAGACGAAGCGCACTGCCGATTGAAGGGCATGGCGCGCTCCGACCAAACGGCCTGTGATGCATATGGACCAAGATTCGCGACAAGACGCGTCCGATGGATCGGTGATGTTCGCGGACGTCTGCGACAGCACCAGACTCTACGAGCAGGCCGGCGATGCCGTGGCGCTTGGCGCAATCCGCCAGTGCCTCGCGCTGATGAAGTCCCACTCCGCGGCCGCGCAAGGACGGGTGGTCAAGACCATCGGTGACGAAATCATGGTGCTGTTTCCCGCGGCGGAGAATGCGATGCGGGCGGCACTGGACATGCAGGAGGCCGTCGCCGGGCTGCCGCCGATCATCGGCGCACCGCTGGCAATTCATATCGGCTTCCACCATGGTCCGATCCTGTCGGACGAATCCGGCGACCTGTTCGGCGACACCGTGAACCTTGCCGCCCGACTGGCCAGCCTCGCGTCGCGGGGCCAGATCATCACCAGCAAGAACGCGGTTGAGCAACTGTCCGCGGGGCTGCGCCAGATGACACGCTACCTGTATCCGATACAGGTGCGCGGCAAGCACCAGGTGATCGAGCTGTATGAAGCGATCTGGCAGCAGAGCATCGACCTGACCCTGGTGGCCCCGGTGGATCTCGCATTGGCCCGTTCGGCATTGCTCTCGCTACGGTATCGGGGAACCGTCTTCGAAATGAACACCGCCTCGCCGCCTGTCACCATTGGCCGGGACACGACCATGAGCATTGTGGTCACGGACCGGCAGGTGTCGAGATTCCAGGCCACGGTGGAGCCGCGCGGCGGCCGCTTTGTCCTGATCGACAGAAGCTCGAACGGCACCCACGTGAAGATCGATGGCGAAAACGCGCTCATCCTGCGCCGTGACGAAATCACGCTCAGGGGTCATGGCTGGATTACCTTTGCCCAGCCGAAAGAATGCATCGACGAGGGTATCGAGTTCTTTGTCGACGAGAAGTGATGCTGGCAGGAAGGAAGCCGTGCGGCCGCAACCCATCGGAACAGGCCGCGGCCGCGCGTGGCGGGTTACCCGCCCAGCTCCTGAAAGGCGTGCCCGTTGGCTTCCAGCCCCTTCAACATACCGGGTGGCAATGCGCTCTCCGGAACCGTCCCTTCAAGTTGCCACTCCTTTGCGTCGGCGAGGTCCTGAAGTCCTGCCCCCTTGCGCACATAGAGCCCCAGCGTCGGTTTCAGCAGATTGATGTAAAAGTCGTACTCCTGCATTTGCGAATCTCCCACGAAAGTCGTGATTGCCCTGGCTCGTGCGCTCAAGCGCTGGAGTCTCCTGCCGCGACGGTGCTATCCGCCTGCTTGGGTGCAGCGCCCTTGGCAGCAGCTTTGCCTGCCTTCGGCTTCTTGACGGCTTCCATCTTCCTGAAGACCACGGCGTCGCTTGCTTTGTCGTAGCCGAGCTCGACGCTGTCGCCGGATTTCAGCTTGTCGCCGAGAATCTCCTTGGCCAGCCCGGTCTCGACCGACTGGCGGATCTGGCGCCGCAGCTCCCGCGCACCGAACTCAGGCTGGTAGCCCACCTCGACCAGATGATCGACCAGGTCATCGTCGAGCTTGACCGTGATGTCCTGCGCGGCGGCGGTGCGCACCACGCGCTCCAGCTGGATCTGCACGATCGCGCGGATGTTCTCGCGCGACAGCGCATGGAACACGATGATGTCGTCGATGCGGTTCAGGAACTCGGGCCGGAAGTGTCCCTTCAGCACCTTCATCAGCGCCTCGCGCAAGTCCTTCTCAGGCATGCGCTTGTCCTCGGGCTGCTCCAGGTTATCCATGATGATCGGCGCGCCCAGGTTGCTGGTGGCGATGATGACGGTGTTGCTGAAGTCCACCACGCGGCCCTTGCCGTCGGTCAAGCGGCCATCATCGAAGACCTGCAGCAGCACGTTGTTCACGTCCGGGTGGGCCTTCTCGATCTCATCCAGCAGGATCACGCTATAGGGCTTGCGCCGCACGCGCTCGGTCAGCTGCCCGCCTTCGTCGTAGCCGACATAGCCCGGGGGCGCGCCGATCAGCCGGGCCACCGCATGGCGCTCCATGTACTCGGACATGTCGATGCGGATGATGGCCTGCTCGTCGCCGAACACGGTTTCCGCCAGGGCCTTGGCCAGCTCGGTCTTGCCGACGCCGGTCGGCCCGAGGAAGAGGAAAGTCGCGATCGGGCGGTTGGCCTGGCCCAGGCCCGCACGCGACAAGCGCACCGCGTCGCTGACCGCGACCACCGCGTCCTCCTGCCCCACCACCCGCTCGCGCAGCCGCGCTTCCATCTTCAGCAGCTTCTGGCGCTCTTCCTGGGTCAGGTCGGTCACGGGGATGCCGGTCAGGCGCGACACCACTTCGGCAATGGCCGCGACCGTCACCTCCAGGGTCTCCGACCCGGTCTTGCGCTGCCAGGCCTCGGTCAGCTCATCAAGCCGCTTCTGCTTGTGGTTGATGCGGTCCTCGAAGCCCTTGGCCTCGTCAAAGCGCTTGCGCGACGACGCATAGTCCTGCTCGCGCTTGAGCTGGGCGATCTCGGCCTCCAGTTCCTGGATATCCGCGGGGCGCGAGGTGGCGCCGATGCGCACGCGCGCCGCGGCCTGGTCGATCAGGTCGATGGCCTTGTCCGGCAGGAAGCGCGAGGTGATGTAGCGGTCCGACAGTTCCGCCGCGGCGACAAAGGCGTCGTCGGCGAAGGTGACCTGGTGGTGCGCCTCAAGCTTGTCGCGCAGGCCGCGCAGGATGACGATGGTCTGCTCGACGGTTGGCTCCGGCACCAGCACCGGCTGGAAGCGACGCTCCAGCGCCGCGTCTTTCTCGATGTACTTCTGGTATTCGTTCAGCGTGGTGGCGCCGATCAGGCTCAGTTCCCCGCGCGCCAGCGCGGGCTTGAGCACGTTGGCGATATCGAGCCCGCCCTCGCCGCCGCCCTGCCCCGCGCCGACGATGGTGTGCAGTTCGTCGATAAACAGGATCAGTTCGTCGTTCTTGGCCGTGACCTCATCGATCAGCTGCTTGGCACGCTCCTCGAACTCGCCGCGGTACTTGGCCCCGGCGACCATCGAATTGATGTTCACCTCAACCAGACGCTTACCGCGCAGCACCTCCGGCACATCGCCATTGACGATGCGCTGCGCCAGGCCTTCCACGATGGCGGTCTTGCCCACGCCTGGCTCGCCGATCAGCACCGGGTTGTTCTTCTTGCGCCGCGCCAGCACTTCGATCGTGCTCTCGATCTCCTGCGCACGGCCCAGCACCGGATCGAGCTTGCCCTGCCGCGCAATCGCGGTCAGGTCGCGCCCGAACTTGTCCAGCGTGGGCGTGCCGGTCGGCGTGTCGACGCGGCCGTCTTCAGCGCCTTTGCCGACCACCTTCACCACCTTCTGGCGCAGCGCCTCGGGGGTCACGCCGTATTTTTTCAGCAGCGTCCCGGCAATACTGTCCGGCACCGAGGCCAGGCCGATCAGCAGGTGCTCGGGTCCAACGTAGGAATGCCCCAGGTCGCGCGAGGCCTGGAAGGCAAACTGGAAGGCCTTCTTCAGCCGCGGCGAGATCGTCATCCGGTCGATGGCCGCGTCGGGTTCGGCGGTTCCGGTCTGCGCATGCTCGTCGATATAGCCCTTGATGTCCTGCGGCGAGAGTTTGAGCTCCTTGAGCAGCGCCGTGCAGACATCGGTATCGGCGAGCACGTAGAGCAGGTGCTCGGTATCGAGTTCATTGCGCCGCAGCTCGTGGGCCTTCTCCGCGGCGCGCTGCAGCAGCTCCATGGTCTGCTCGCTGAAGGCATCGGTGGGGTCGACGGATTCGCGCGGAACTTCGGTGGAGTACCCGGGATGCTCGTCGTCATCCATCCCGCCTCCCATTCCGCGGAAGAAGCGGGACAGGCCGCCGCCACCCAGCAGGGAGTCGAACGGGTTGAGCATGTCCTGGTGGCGCAGCAGCTGCCGGTAGTCGTAGTCGCAGATCGACATCGTCTTGCGCTCGCCGTCCTGAACCACGGTCACCCGTGCCACGGCGGGACGTGCGTTGCAGATTTCGCATAGGGTCGGCATGATGGACTTTCCTCCACAGGTAGGTCACATTGCTTCAACAGGGGGACGTTGCGCGCGCTCAGGGCCGCGCGCAGCGGCGCTAAAAAGCGGGCATGAGCCGTGCTTACGTGATGGTGGGCTGGCCTGCCATTACGTCACCTCCGAACGCACCACGCGCACGGGCACTGACTTGTAGGACGGGGTGCCGCTGTCCTCGTCGATGTAGTCGAGCGGCACCAGCCTATTTGCCTCCGGATAGTAGGCAGCGACGGAGCCGGGCGCAATTTCATATTCAATCGCAGTGATCTTCTCGAAACGCAGCTGCCGGCCCGCAGCGATGGTCTCGATGTCGACCAGGTCGCCATGCTCCAGGCCGCGCGCGGCCAGGTCGGCTGGGTTCATGAACAGCACGTCGCGCCGCCCGAACACGCCCCGGTAGCGGTCGTCCATGGCATAGATGGTGGTGTTGTACTGGTCATGGCTACGGATCGTCACCAGCCGCAGGACATCGTCGGCAAGGACTTCCTTGTCTTCATGCAACCCCTTGAACACGTAGAACTCGGCCTTGCCCGACGGCGTTTCCCATTTGCGCTCGGTTGGCGGCAAGGGCATGCGGAATCCGCCAGGGACCCGCACGCGCGTGTTGAAGTCCTCAAAGCCGGGCACCGTCTTCTCGATCAGGTCGCGGATCCTGTCGTAGTCGGCAACCAGTTCCAGCCATGGCACCTTGCTGTCAGGCAGGGTCGCGGTGGCCATGCCCGCCACGATGGCCGGCTCGGAGCGCAGGAACTCGGACGCCGGCGCGAGCTTGCCGGCCGACGCATGCACCATCGACATCGAATCCTCCACCGTCACCGATTGCGGCCCGGTCTCCTGCACATCCAGTTCGGTGCGGCCCAGGCAAGGCAGCACATAGGTCTCCTTGGCCACCAGCAAGTGGGTGCGATTGAGCTTGGTCCCGACATGCACGCTCAGGTCGAGCTTGCCCATGGCGGGGAAGCACTGCTCGGGGTCAGGCAAGGCGACCGCGAAGTTCCCGCCCAGGCAGAACAGCGCCCTGGACTTGCCGTCGATCATCGCCTGCATCGCGTTGACGGCATCGTGCCCGTGTCCGGCGGGCGGGCTGAAGCCGAAGGTGTCCTCGATCCGCTGCAGGAAGCCGGCCGACGGCTTCTCGGTAATGCCGACAGTCCGGTTCCCCTGCACATTGGAGTGGCCGCGCAAGGGGCAGATGCCGGCGCCGGGCTTGCCGAAGTTGCCTCGCAGCATCAGCAGGTCGCACAGCAGGCGCACATTGGCCGTGCCTTCGTTGTGCTGGGTCACGCCCATGCCGTAGGTGACGATGGTGGCATTCGATTTGGCATAGGCCGCCGCCACCAGCTCCAGGTCCGCGCGGGTCAGGCCACAGGTCTTTTCGATATCCGCCCATTCGGTCGACCGCAGATCGTCGGCCAGCGCCTCAAAGCCCTCGGTGTGGACCGCGATGAAGTCGTGGTCCAGCACATTGCCCTGGCTGGCCTCCAGGTCCAGCAGCGCCTTCATCACCCCTTTTATGGCGGCGGCGTCGCCACCGGCGCGGACCAGGAAGTAGGACGACGCAATCCGGGTGGAGCCATAGGTGGCCATCTCCACCATGTTCTGCGGGTCAGCGAAGCGCTCAAGCGCCCGCTCGCGCAGCGGGTTGAACACCAGGATCGGCACCTTGCGGCGCGAGGCCTCATGCAAGGTCCCCATCATCCGCGGGTGGTTGGTGCCCGGGTTGTGGCCGATCGAAATAATCAGCTCGCACGTGTCAAAGTCATCCAGCGACACCGTGCCCTTGCCGATGCCGATCGAGCGCGGCAAGCCCACGCTGGTGGGCTCGTGGCACATGTTCGAGCAATCGGGGAAATTGTTCGTGCCATATTCCCGCGCGAACAGCTGGTACAGGTAGGCGGCCTCGTTGGAGGCCCTGCCCGAGGTATAGAACTCGACCTGGTCCGGCGTCAGCCCGCGCAGGATCTCGCCGATGCGGGCGAAGGCTGCCTCCCACTCCACCGCGCGGAAGGTGTCGGTGGCGCGGTCGTAGACCAGGGGATGCGTCAGCCGGCCAAAGTCCTCGAGCTCGTAGTCCGTGCGGTTCAACAGCGACGACACGGTATTGGCTGCAAAGAACTCGGGGGGCACCCGTTTGGTGGTTGCCTCCCACGTCACGGCCTTGGCGCCGTTCTCGCAGAACTGGAAGGTCGACCGGTGCTCCTTGTCGGGCCATGCGCAGCCGGGGCAATCGAAGCCGTCAGGCTGGTTGGTCCGCATCAGCGTGATCGGCGCCTTGACGGTATCCATCTGCGTCCGGATCGCCGTGGCGGTTGCCTTCAGCGCACCCCAGCCGCCGGCGGGACCGTCGTACTTCCGGATACCAGGCACTTCGCGTCGATTGGCCATGTTTGCTCCTTGTGCCGCGCCAGGTTGCTGGTGACGGCGTTGGGGTTAGTCACGCGTGCTGTTCCTGCCGCCGGTTTGCTCCCCTCTCCCGCTTGCGGGAGAGGGGCCGGGGGTGAGGGCAGGCCCAGGCATACCGACGGCTTTTACTTCGTTGATGCTCCGGCCCTCACCCCCACCCCTCTCCCGCGCGCGGGAGAGGGGAGCGTATGCGTGGGTTCGTGGTACTGCAGACGGCCCACTTTGCTGATCTCCGCCATTCGCCCATCAGGCGGCGCCTTCAGGAATAAAGCTTCGCCACCCGCTCCAGCGGCACCGGCTTGATCCGCGAAGCCTGCCCGGCGCAGCCGAAGGCCTCGAAGCGCAGCTTGACCACGCTCCTCGCGCCCTTCTTGGCCGCCAGCAGCGCCTTGCGCGGATCGAACTCGCTGCGGTCGTCGGACAAGGACTTGCGGATCGCCCCGGTCATGGCCAGGCGGATATCCGTGTCGATATTCACCTTGCGCACCCCCATCTTGATGCCGCGCAGGATCTCCTCGACCGGCACGCCGTAGGTCTCCTTGATGTCGCCGCCGTACTGGCGGATGATCTCCAGCCATTCCTGCGGCACCGAGCTGGAGCCGTGCATCACCAGGTGGGTGTCAGGGATCTGCTCATGGATCTCGCGGATGCGGTCCATAGCCAGGATGTCACCGGTGGGCTTGCGCGAGAACTTGTAGGCGCCGTGGCTGGTGCCGATGGCAATCGCCAGCGCATCCACGCCGGTGCGGGCGACAAAGTCGCGCGCCTGGGCCGGGTCGGTCAGCATCATGTCGTGCGACAGCGTGCCCGCCGCGCCCACGCCGTCCTCTTCGCCGGCCTGGCCGGTTTCGAGCGAGCCCAGGCAGCCCAGTTCGCCCTCCACCGACACGCCGATCGCATGCGCCATTTCGCACACGCGCCGCGTGACGTCGACGTTGTAGTCGTAGTCGGACGGGGTCTTCATGTCTTCGCGCAGCGAGCCGTCCATCATCACGCTGGTGAAGCCGGAGCGGATCGAGGCCTGGCAGATCGCCGGGCTGGAGCCGTGGTCCTGGTGCAGCACGATGGGGATGTCCGGATGGGTCTCGGCCGCGGCCAGCACCATATGGCGCAGGTAAGCCTCGCCGGCGTACTTGCGGGCGCCGGCGGAGGCCTGCAGGATGACCGGGCTGTCGGTTTCCTCGGCCGCCTCCATGATGGCGTGGATCTGTTCCAGGTTGTTGACGTTGAAAGCCGGCACGCCGTAGCCGAACTCTCCCGCGTGGTCCAGCAGCTGGCGCAAGGAAATGAGTGCCATGATGAAGCTCCTTTACTGATTGCAGAATCGGTGAGGTCGGGTTCAGGCGGCGCGCTGTGCCAGCACGGCCAGCGCGGGCAGCGTCTTGCCCTCCAGGAATTCCAGGAACGCCCCCCCGCCCGTGGAGATGTAGCCCACGCGGTCGGCAATGCCATACTTAGCAATGGCCGCCAGCGTGTCGCCGCCGCCGGCGATCGAGAACGCCTTCGATTCGGCGATGGCCTGGGCCAGCACCCTGGTGCCATTGCCGAACTGGTCGAACTCGAACACACCCACCGGGCCGTTCCAGACGATGGTGCCGGCGGCCTTGAGTTGCACGGCCAGCATGGCGGCGGTCTTGGGGCCGATGTCCAGGACCATGTCGTCGTCGGCCACGTCCTTCACGTCCTTCACGGTAGCCTCGGCGGTGGCGCTGAATTCCTTGGCGCATACCACGTCGACCGGGATCGGCACCGAGGCGCCGCGGGCAGCCATGATGTCGATGATGGCCCTGGCATCGGCCAGCAGGTCAGGCTCGGCCAGCGACTTGCCGATCTTCAGGCCGGCGGCCAGCATGAAGGTATTGGCGATGCCGCCGCCGACGATCAGGTTGTCGACCTTGTCGGCCAGCGACTTCAGGATGGTCAGCTTGGTCGAAACCTTGGAGCCCGCCACGATTGCCACCAGCGGACGCGCCGGCTGGCCCAGCGCCTTGCCCAGCGCGTCGATCTCGGCGGCCAGCAGCGGGCCGGCGCAGGCGATGGGGGCGTACCTGGCGATGCCATGCGTGGTCGCCTCGGCGCGGTGGGCGGTGCCGAAGGCGTCGTTGACGTAGACATCGCACAGCGCGGCCATCTTCTGCGCCAGCTCGTCGCTGTTCTTCTTCTCGCCCGTGTTCATGCGGCAGTTTTCCAGCAGCACCACCTGCCCGGGCGGCACCTGGAAGCCGCCCTCGGTCCAGCCGGACAAGAGCGGCACCTGGCGGCCCAGCAGTTCCGACAGGCGGCGGCCCACCGGCGCCAGGCTGTGGCGCGGGTCGGGCGCCCCCTCCTGCGGCCGGCCCAGGTGCGAGGTGACCATCACCGCGGCGCCCGCCTGCAGGCAGGCCGCGATGGCAGGCACGGAAGCACGGATGCGGGTGTCGTCGGTGATAGCGCCCGCTGCATCCTGCGGGACGTTGAGGTCGGCGCGGATAAAGACCCGCTTGCCAGCCAGTCCGCCTGCTGCAAGCAGTGCGGCCAGCGTGTGCGGCGCCGCCGCGGGTTTCGGTTGCGGGTTCGTAGCATGGGATAGGCTCATCATGGCAACCTGCTAGCGTGCGTGGGCCAGCGCCACCGCGGTATCCAGCATGCGGTTGGAGAAGCCCCATTCGTTGTCATACCAGGCCGACACCTTGACCAGCGTGCCGTTGACCTTGGTCAGGGTGGCGTCGAAGGTGGACGACGCCGGGTTGTGGTTGAAGTCCACCGAGACCAGCGGCGCGGTGTTGTAGTCCAGGATGCCCTTGAGCTCGCCTTCAGCGGCTGCCTTCAGGATGCCGTTCACCTCCTCCACCGTGGTGGGCCGCGCCGCCACGAAGGACAGGTCGACCAGCGACACATTGATGGTCGGCACGCGCACGGCAAAGCCGTCCAGCCGGCCGTCCAGCTCAGGCATCACCAGCCCGACCGCGGCGGCGGCGCCGGTCTTGGTCGGGATCATCGACATGGTGGCCGAGCGCGCCCGGCGCAGGTCTTCGTGGTAGACGTCGGTCAGCACCTGGTCGTTGGTATAGGAGTGCACCGTGGTCATCAGGCCGTTCACCACGCCCAGCTTCTCGTGCAGCGGCTTGACCAGCGGCGCCAGGCAGTTGGTGGTGCACGAGGCGTTGGAGATCACCGTGTCGCTGGCCTTCAGCACGCCGTGGTTGACGCCGTAGACGATGGTGGCGTCCACGTCCTTGCCGCCGGGGGCGGAGATGATCACCTTCTTCGCGCCGCCCTTCAGGTGGGCCGAGGCCTTTTCCTTGCTGGTGAAGAGCCCGGTGCATTCCATCACCACGTCCACGCCCAGCTCGCCCCACGGCAGCTCGGCCGGGTTGCGCTGGGCCAGCACGCGGATGCGGTCGCCGTTGACGCGGAAGGCATCGCCGTCGACCGAGACCTCGCCCGGGAAGCGGCCGTGGACGGTGTCGTACTGGGTCAGGTGCGCATTGGTGGCCGCGTTGCCGAGGTCGTTGATGGCGACGATCTCGATATCGTGCCGCTTGCCGCCTTCATAGTGGGCGCGCAGCACATTGCGGCCGATGCGTCCGTAGCCGTTGATGGCAACCTTGATAGTCATGCTGTCTCCTTTACTTGTCTTGGTATCCTTGCCCGTCGCGCTGGCGCGCCGGCGCAACATCAGGCTGCTGGCGACGCCAGCCGCGCCGGCGTCAGCAGCGCTGGCAACGCCTCCAGCGAGTCGAGCAGCGCGTCGGCGCCCAGCGCCGCGGGCCCGCCGGGCCCGGCGTAGCCATAGCGCACCAGGCAGACCGGGATGCCGGCCGCGCGCGCCGCCGCCACGTCCACCGCCGAATCCCCCACCAGCACGCCCTGCGCCGGATCGACGTCGAGCAGGTTGCAGGCGTGGCGCAGCGGTTCGGGGTCCGGTTTCATCTGCGCGATCGAGTCGCCCGCCACCAGCACTTCCAGGTATTGCGACAACCCGGTCAGCGCCAGCAGCGGCACCGCCAGCGCGCGCGGCTTGTTGGTGACGCAGGCAAGCCGGTAGCCCTGCCGCCTGAGCGCCTCCAGGCCTGCCTCCACGCCCGGGAACACCGATCCGAGGCGGCCGTTGGTCTCGGCATAGTGGCGGTGGAACATCGCCACGGCATCGGCAGCCTCAACCTGCGCCGCGAGCCCGGCGGTCTCGAGCACGCGCCGCACCAGGTTGGGCACCCCGCGGCCGATAAAGCCGGCCACGGTGTCGAACGGCAATGCCGGGCTGCCGAGGTCGGCCAGCATGCGGTTGGCGGCCTCGACAATGTCGGGCGCGCTGTCGACCAGCGTGCCGTCCAGGTCGATCAGCACCGCGGTGCAGGGCATGGATGTGGTAGCCATCACGCCTCCTCCAGCAGCACGCGCGCGGCCGCGGCGACATGCGTCGGGGTCAGGCCGAAGTGCTGGTACAGCGCCTCGGCCGGCGCAGATTCGCCGAAGCTGTCGATGCCCAGCGCCAGGCCCTGCTCGCCCACCACGCCGCGCCAGAACCAGGTGCCGCCCGCCTCCACGCTGACGCGCGGCAATCCCGGCGGCAGCACGGTGTCCCGGTACGCCACGTCCTGCGCGTAGAACAGCTCCACGCAGGGTATGGACACCACGCGTGCGGCGATGCCGGTATCGGCCAGGTCCAGTGCCGCGCGCATGGCGATTTCCACCTCGGAGCCGGTGGCGATCAGCACCACGCGCGGCGCCGGCACATCGCGCAGCACATAGCCGCCTCGCGCAATCTCCGCGCGCTGGGCCGCATTGCGCTCGAACGGCATCAGCGCCTGCCGCGACAGCACCAGGCAGCTCGGGCCATCCTCGCGCCGCAGCGCGGCCAGCCACGCATACGCGGTCTCGGCGCCGTCGCAGGGACGCCAGACCTGGTTGTTGGGGATCAGCCGCAGGCTGGCGGCGTGTTCCACCGGCTGGTGGGTGGGACCGTCCTCGCCCAGCCCGATCGAGTCATGGGTCAGCACGTGGACCACGCGCAGGCGCATCAGCGCCGCCATGCGGATGGCATTGCGCGAATAGTCCGAGAAGGTCATGAAGGTGCCGCCGTAGGGGATCAGCCCCCCATGCAGCGCAATGCCATTCATGGCGGCGGCCATGCCGAACTCACGCACGCCGTAGCTCACGTAGTTGCCATGCCCGGCATGGTTGACCCAGACCGATGCCTTGACATTGGTCAGGTTGGAGCCGGTCAGGTCGGCCGAGCCGCCCAGCAGCTCGGGCAAGGCGGGCGTGAGCGCCTCCAGGCACAGCTGCGATGCCTTGCGCGTGGCGATCTTGCCTTGCAGCGGCGACGGCGCGTCCAGCAACGCCAGCAGCTCGGCATCGAAGCCTTGCGGCAGGCGGCCCTTGACGCGGCGCACGAACTCCTCGGCCAGTTCGGGGTGCGCGGCGCAATAGCTGACGAAGCGCGCCTCCCATTCGGCCTCGCGCGCGGCGCCTTGCGCGCGTGCGTCCCAGGCGTCGGCGACATCCGCCGGCACCGTGAAGGGCTCGGCTTCCCAGCCCAGCGCGGTGCGCATGGCGGCGATCTCCGGCGCGCCCAGCGGGGCGCCATGCACATCGTGGCCGCCGGCCTTGGCGGGCGCGCCCTTGCCGATCACGGTGCGGCAGCAGATCAGCGTGGGCCGGTCGCGCTCGGCCTTGGCCTCGTGCAGCGCAGCGTCGATGGCCTGCACATCGTGCCCGTCGACGGCAATCACATGCCAGCCGTAGGCGGCAAAGCGCTTCGGGGTGTCGTCGGCAAACCAGCCGGCCACCTCGCCGTCGATGGAGATGCCGTTGTCGTCGTACAGGCAGATCAGCTTGCCCAGCCTGAGCGTTCCCGCCAGCGAGCAGGCCTCGTGGCTGAGGCCTTCCATCAGGCAGCCATCGCCAAGGAAGACGTAGGTGTGATGGTCGACGATGTCGAAGCCGGGCCGGTTGAAGGTGGCGGCCAGCAGCTTCTCCGCCAGCGCCATGCCGACGGCATTGGCCAGGCCCTGCCCCAGCGGCCCGGTGGTGGTTTCCACGCCCGGCGTCACGCCAAGCTCCGGATGGCCGGGCGTGGCCGCGTGCAGCTGGCGGAACTGGCGCAGCTGCGACATCGGCAGGTCATAGCCGGTCAGGTGCAGCAGTGCGTACTGCAGCATGGATGCATGTCCGTTGGACAGCACGAAGCGGTCACGGTCGGGCCAGGCCGGGTTGGCCGGGTTGTGGCGCAGGTGGCGCCGCCACAGCACTTCGGCCATCTCGGCCATGCCCATGGGAGCGCCGGGGTGGCCGGACTTGGCCTGCTCCACCGCGTCGGCGGCCAGGAAGCGCAGCGCATTGGCACAGCGCGCTGCGGAATCGATGCGTTCTGGGGCGTTCATTCAGAAGATCCTCGCGAGTCGGCGTTTCACGGTCGGGTCCTTACAGCGCGGCGCGCTTGCGGCGCTCCATCATGCGCAGCACGAAGGGCGTGAAGATCAGCTGCATGGCCAGTTCCATCTTGCCGCCGGGCACCACGATGGTGTTGGCGCGCGACATGAAGGAGTCGTGGATCATGCTAAGCAGGTACTGGAAGTCGATCCCCTTCGGATTGGCAAAGCGGATCACCACCATGCTTTCATCGGGCGCGGGGATTTCGCGCGAGATAAAGGGGTTGGACGTATCCACGCACGGCACGCGCTGGAAGTTCACATGCGTGCGCGAGAACTGCGGGCAGATGTAGTTCACGTAGTCCGGCATGCGGCGCAGGATGGTGTCGGTCACGGCCTCCGTCGAATAGCCGCGCTGCTTCTTGTCGCGCCAGAGCTTCTGGATCCATTCCAGGTTGATGACCGGCACCACGCCGATCAGCAGGTTGGGATACTGCGCGACATTGACCGTGTCGGTGACCACGCCGCCGTGCAGGCCTTCATAGAACAGCAGGTCGGTATCGGCCGGCAACGGCTCCCACTGGGTGAAGGTGCCGGGTTCCTGCCCAAACGGCGCCGCCTCCTCCGGGCTATGCAGGTAGTGCCGGTGCATGCCCGTGCCGGTTTCGGCATAGGAGCGGAACAGGTTCTCCAGCTCGCCGAACAGGTTGTTCTCCTCGCCGAAGTGGCTGAAGTTCATATTGCCGGTGCGCTCGGCCTCGGCCATCTTGACCTTCATCTCGGCGCGGTCGTAGCGGTGGAAGCTGTCGCCTTCGATCACCACTGACTTCACGCCCTCGCGGCGGAAAATGTTCTCGAAGGTACGGGTCACCGACGTGGTACCGGCGCCCGAGGAGCCGGTGATGGCGATAATGGGATAACGTTCTGACATGGCCAGGCACCTCAGGCAGACGCGCGGAACAGGCTGCGCTCGTTGAACAGGGGACTCGGAAGGTCGGGATCGGTCTGGTCGGTGTGGTAGCCCTCGATCCGTTCCACTTCATTGCGCGAGCCGAAGATCACGCCGATGCGCTGGTGCAGCGCGCCCGGCGCCACCGACATCAGCGTCTGCCGGCCCGTGCTGGCGCGCCCGCCGGCCTGCTCCATCAGGAAGGCGATCGGATTGGCCTCGTACAGCAGGCGCAGGCGGCCCGGCTTGGCGGGATCCTTGGAGTCGCGCGGGTACATGAAGACGCCGCCACGCATCAGGATGCGGTGCGCCTCGGCCACCATCGACGCGATCCAGCGCATATTGAAATCCTTGCCGCGCGGCCCGCTCTTGCCGGCCATGCACTCGGCGATATAGCGCTGCACCGGCGCTTCCCAGAAGCGGCTGTTCGACGCGTTGATGGCGAATTCCTGGGTATCGGCCGGCACCCGCAGGTTGGGGTGCGTCAGGAAAAATTCGCCCAGGTTGGGATCGAGCGTGAAGCCGTTGACGCCAATGCCGACGGTCAGCACCAGCATGGTGGTAGGACCGTAGAGCGCATAGCCGGCCGCCACCTGGGCGCTGCCGGCCTGCAGGAAATCCTGCTCGGTCACGGCACTTGCACCCTCCGGGGCGCGCAGCACCGAGAAGATGCTGCCCACCGAGACATTGACGTCGATGTTGGATGAGCCGTCGAGCGGATCGAACACCAGCAGGTACTTGCCACGCGGGTAATGTTCCGGGATCTGGTAAGGCGCCTCCATCTCCTCCGACGCCATGCCGGCCAGGTACCCGCCCCACTCGTTGACGCGCAGGAAGGTGGTATTGCTCAGCACGTCCAGCTTCTGCTGGATTTCGCCCTGCACGTTGACGGCCCCTGCTTCTCCAGCTTGATTGCTGGCCTTGCCGTGCAAGCCCCCCAGCGCGCCGAAGGCAACCGCGCGCGCAATTTCCTTGCAGGCCATGGCGACGTTGAGAATCAGGCCGTTGAAGCCGCCGCTGGCATCCGGATAGCGGCGGCGTTCCTCGATCAGGAACTGCGTCAGGGTCATCCTTTGGACTTCAGGCATGACAGGTCTCCTATAGATTGGCTATGTGTTCTTGTGTAGTGCCGGTGCGGGTGGCCGCTATGTGATCGTGGCGGCCTCGCGCAAGCGGCGCAGGATGCTCGAGTAGCCGCCGTCGGCATCGGGCGCGCCGAACACGGCGCTGCCGGCCACGAAGGTGTCGGCGCCCGCGCGTGCGATCCCGGCAATGTTGTCGGCCTTGACGCCGCCGTCGATCTCCAGCCAGACCGGCCGCCCGCCGGCGTCCACCTGCCGGTCGATGCGCGCGCGTGCCTGGCGCACCTTGTCCAGCACGCCCGGAATGAAGGCCTGGCCGCCGAAGCCCGGGTTCACGCTCATCAGCAGCACCAGGTCGAGCTTGTCCAGCGTATGGTCCAGCCAGCCCAGCGGCGTGGCCGGGTTGAGCACCAGGCCGGCCTTGCAGCCGTGGTCGCGAATCAGGCCGATGGTGCGATCGACATGGCGGCTCGCCTCCGGGTGGAAGCTGATGATGTTGGCGCCGGCCTTGGCAAACAGCGGGATCAGCGCGTCGACCGGTTCCACCATCAGGTGCACGTCGATGGGGATGGAAACCAGCGGCCGGATCGCCTCGCACACCAGCGGGCCGATGGTCAGGTTGGGCACATAGTGGTTGTCCATCACATCGAAGTGCACCAGGTCTGCACCCCCGGCCTCGATCGCACACACCTCTTCGCCCAGGCGCGCGAAATCGGCCGACAGGATGGAGGGCGCCAGGCGGATGGCACGCAGGCTGCCATGGCCGGTGTTGGTTTCAGTGGCATGCATGTCAGGTCGCCTCGATCAGGGTGCCGTGGTGCCAGGCGCGCAACGCGGCAAGGTCGGCCCAGCGGTGCGCCGCGCCGGGCACGTGCTGGGGCATGGGTTCGCCGGGGTCGCCAAGATGCGGCAGCACCAGCAGCGCGCCCTCGAAGGAGTCCTGCCCGCTGAACGCGGTGGGCGTGACCACAGTGGGGATACCTGCGGCCCGGGCAGCGCGCAGGCCGTTCTCCGAGTCCTCGATCGCCAGGCAGTCACCGCCTTGCAGGCCGAGCCGCTCCAGCACGGCCAGGTAGACATCGGGCGCCGGCTTCTTGATGGCCGTGGTGCCGGCGTCGCCGATGGCGGCAAAGCGACGGCGCCAGTCCGCGCCAAGCGGCGCCTGCAGCAGCGCGTCGAGGTTGGCCGGCGTGGTGGTGGTGGCAATCGCGAGCGGGAGCCCTGCCTCGCCGGCCTCGGCGATCAGGCGGGCGATGCCCGGGCGCAGCGGCAGGCCGCCCGCGCCCACGCGCTCGGCATAGTGGCGGGTCTTGATGGCGTGCACGGCGTCGATGGTTTCCTTCACCTTGCAGCCACGGGCCTCTTCCGGGTCGACCATGCGCCAGTAATGCATCAGGCGTTCCTTGCCGCCGGCCACCTTGAGCAGGCGCGTGTAGAGCGGCGCGTCCCAGTGCCAGTCCAGGCCGACCTCGGCGAAGGCGGCATTGAAGGCTTGCAGGTGCGCGCTCTCGGTATCGGCCAGCGTGCCGTCGACATCGAAAATCAGGGCTTGCATGGCTTACTCCTTGGCCGGGGCCTGTGCGTCCGGCCCAGCCTTCGAAAACACGCGGCTGGCCAGCAAGTCAGACGCCGTGATGGTGGTCAGGGTACGGTCGTCGACAACCGTGCCGGCATCGTCCAGCAGGCGCGAGGCGTGGCGCAGCCGCGCGCGGTCCAGCGCATTGCGCACGCTGCGGGCATTGGCAAAATGCGGCTGCGCCATGCGCCGGGCCAGGTAGTCGGCAAACACGGCCCGGCTCTGGTCGTCGAAGCGGTATTGCATCTCGGCCAGCATCAGGTCGGCGATCTGGCGCAGCTCGTCGAGCTGGTAGTCAGGGAAATCGACATGGTGGGCAACGCGCGAGGACATGCCCGGGTTGGACTCGAAGAAGCGGTCCATGCGGTCCTTGTAGCCGGCCAGGATCACCACCAGGTCGTCGCGGTTGTTCTCCATCACCTGCAGCAGGATCTCGATGGCCTCCTGGCCGTAGTCGCGCTCGTTCTCCGGGCGGTAGAGGTAGTAGGCCTCGTCGATGAAGAGCACCCCGCCCATGGCCTTCTTCAGGATCTCCTTGGTCTTGGGTGCGGTATGGCCGATGTACTGGCCGACCAGGTCGTCGCGGGTCACCGCCACCAGGTGGCCACGGCGCACGTAGCCCAGCTGGTGCAGGATCTGCGCCATGCGCATGGCCACGGTGGTCTTGCCGGTGCCGGGATTGCCGGTGAAGCACATATGCAGGCTGGGCGCACCGGCGCTGAAGCCGCGCGCGGCGCGCAGCTTGTCCACCAGCAGCAAGGCGGCGATATCGCGGATACGCGCTTTCACCGGCTTCAGTCCGATCAGCTCGCGGTCAAGCTGGGCCAGCAGCTCGGTGATGCCCGAGCTGGCCAGCGACTCGGCCAGGGATCCGGGCAACGATGCGGCCGGAGCGGCTGGCGGCTGCAGCGGTGCGGTCGTTTCAGGTGCGGACATGGCAGGCTCCGTGAGGATCATTCGAGCATCTGGCTCGAAGATTCGAGGCGCAGCTCCCCCCGGTGCGCGGCCTTGCGGCAGCGCACCCGTGGGATTGCACAGTCAGGAAAAGCGCCGGCGGCAGCGCCGCGCGGCGGTTCAGCCGGCGCCGCTCAGTAGCGGCTGCCCTCGGGGCGTGCCTGCACTGCGTAGCTCTCGATCGAGTAGCGCATGGTGCGGCCGGGCTCTTCCTGGCGCACCAGGCGGAAGCCGGGCTCGTCCGCAGGACGGTTGACGATGAACGACATCACCACCGACTCCACCGTATGCGTCGAATCGAAAGCCGTGACGCGGATGTAGTGGTTGGGGAAGGTGCTGCGCGCGTTGTTGATCTCCAGCAGGATGCCGGCGGCATCGCGCAGGTCGAACATCGGCAGGCCGAACATCTCCCAGTAGGTATTGCGCGGATGCGGGTCGTCGGTGTACTCGATGCCGACCGCCCAGCCCTGGTTCAGGCAGTATTCAAGCTGGCTGGTGATCTGCGCGTCGGTGAGGTCGGGCAGGAAAGAGAAAGTGCCTTGAGTAATACGCATGATGTCCTCTCGTTCTTTGGGTTCGCTCGTCGTGCTTTGGTGGCGTCTCGCCAGGGCTCAGGCCACCGACGCGGTGGGCGCGAAGTCCGAGGTGTCGGTCGGCGTGTAGTTGAAGCTGATGTCGCCCCAGGTATCGAGCGCAGCCCGCAGCGGTCCGCACCAGCGCGCGGCATCGCGCAGGATCTCCGGCCCTTCGTTGAGGATGTCGCGGCCTTCGTTGCGCGCCAGCACCATGGCTTCCAGCGCAACGCGGTTGGCGGTGGCGCCGGCCTGGATGCCCTGCGGGTGGCCGATGGTGCCGCCGCCGAACTGCAGCACCACATCGTCGCCAAAGAGGTGGATCAGCTGGTGCATCTGGCCGGCATGGATGCCGCCGGAGGCCACCGGCATCACCTTGCGCAGCGAAGCCCAGTCCTGGTCGAAGAACAGCCCGCGCGACAGGTCGGTGTGGGTGTAGGCATCACGGCAAACGTTGTAGTAGCCCTGCACGGTCAGCGGGTCGCCTTCCAGCTTGCCCACCGCGGTGCCGGTGTGCATGTGGTCGACGCCTGCCAGGCGCAGCCATTTGGCAATCACGCGGAACGACACGCCGTGGTTCTTCTGCCGGGTGTAGGTGCCATGGCCCGCCCGGTGCAGGTGCAGGATCATGTCGTTCTGGCGGCACCAGTTGCTCATGGACTGGATACAGGTCCAGCCGACGATCAGGTCGATCATGATGATGACCGAGCCCAGCGACTTGGCGAACTCGGCACGCCGGTACATCTCTTCCATGGTGCCGGCGGTCACGTTGAGATAGCTGCCTTTGACCTCGCCGGTGGCGGCCGAGGCCTTGTTGACCGCGTCCATCACGAACAGGAAGCGGTCGCGCCAGTGCATGAAGGGCTGCGAGTTGATGTTCTCGTCATCCTTCATGAAGTCCAGCCCGCCCTTCAGGCCCTCATACACCACGCGGCCGTAGTTGCGGCCCGACAGGCCCAGCTTGGGCTTGGTGGTGGCGCCCAGCAGCGGGCGGCCGAACTTGTCCAGGCGCTCGCGCTCGACGATGATGCCGGTGGACGGGCCGGCGAAGGTCTTCACATAGGCCACCGGGAAGCGCATGTCTTCCAGGCGCGCCGCCTTGATCGGCTTGAAGCTGAAGACGTTGCCGATGATCGACGCGGTCAGGTTGGCGATCGAGCCTTCCTCGAACAGCGACAGGTCATAGGCCACGTAGCAGAAGAACTGCTCGGGGTTGTTGGGCACCGGATCGACCCGGTAGGCCTTGGCGCGGTACATGTCGCAGGCGGTCAGGCGGTCGGTCCACACCACCGTCCAGGTGGCGGTGGAGGATTCGCCCGCCACCGCGGCAGCGGCCTCGACCGGATCCACACCATCCTGCGGCGTGATGCGGAACAGCGCCAGCAAGTCGGTATCCTTGGGCTCGTAGTCGCCGTCCCAGTACCCCATTTCCTTGTACTTCATGACGCCGGCGTCGTAGCGCTTGCGCGGCTTGGCTTGGACCGATTCAGGTGCGTTCATGCTTGTCTCCTTGCTTGGTTGAGCGTCGTGGCTACTGCGTTGATGCAAAGATATAAGCCCACCCACATAAGGTAAATTCAGATATTCTTAGTGCCTGTATAAGCTATCCCTTAAGTGCGACCAAAGCTGCACATCACGGGAACATCCAAAGCCGCCCCCACCGCCCATGTCCTTCCTGCGCGCCCTCACCCTTCGCCAGTTGCAGATCTTCGTCACCGTGGCCAGGCACGCCAGCTTCGTGCGCGCGGCCGAGGAGCTGCACCTGACCCAGCCAGCGGTCTCGATGCAGGTCAAGCAGCTTGAATCCGTGGTCGGCATGGCGCTGTTCGAGCGGGTCAAGGGGCAGCTCACGCTGACCGAGCCCGGCGACCGCCTGCTGCACCATGCGTCCCGGATCCTCGGCGAGGTCAAGGACGCCGAGGAAGGCTTGCAGGCGGTCAAGGACGTCGAGCAGGGTTCGATCACGATCGGGCTGATCAGCACGTCGAAGTACTTCGCGCCCAAGCTGCTGGCCGGCTTTACCGCGCTGCACCCGGGCGTGGACCTGCGCATCGCCGAAGGCAACCGCGAGACGCTGCTGCGGCTATTGCAGGACAACGCCATCGACCTCGCGCTGATGGGCCGCCCGCCGCGCGAACTGGATGCGGTGTCGGAACCCATCGCCGCGCACCCGCACGTGCTGGTGGCCTCGCCGCGGCACCCGTTACACGACGCAAAGGGATTTGACCTGCAGGAACTGCGTCACGAGACCTTCCTGCTGCGCGAACCGGGTTCCGGCACCCGTACCGTGGCCGAGTACATGTTCCGGGACCACCTGTTCACGCCGGCCAAGGTGATCACCCTGGGCAGCAACGAGACCATCAAGCAGGCCGTGATGGCCGGCATGGGCATCAGCCTGTTGTCGCTGCACACGCTATCGCTGGAGCTGCGCACCGGCGAGATCGCGCTGCTGGACGTGACCGGCACGCCGATCGAGCGCATCTGGCATGTCGCGCATATGTCCAGCAAGCGTTTGTCACCGGCCAGCGAGAGCTGCCGCGCCTATCTGCTGGAGCACACGGCGGAGTTCTTGGGGAAGGAGTATGGCGGGCTGATGCCGGGGCGGCGCGTGGCCTGAGGTTCTCCGGTCCCGCCCGGAACCCGCTGGGCAGCGGCAGCTGGTGAAGGCCTTCCGATGACAAAGGCTAGAGAATTGCGATTCCTCTGATCGCCATGAACGTTCGCGATGGGAACACTAGAGGCATCACCGAAACAACGGTGATCGGGCGTAGCAACCTGAAGCTCGCTAACGGTGGCCGCATCATGCGGCCAAGTTCACGCGTTCAGGAGCTCGCAATGCAAAAACGAACCACAAACCGTGCTGGCCGCCAATCCAGCAGACTGCCTCGAATCGCTCGAGCACATCAGCGCCAGCCTTAGTTGCGTCCTGTCCCCGCTGGAAGTGGAAAGCGAGCGTTCCGAGGCATGCCACGGCATTCATTGCCTGGTGGTCATGATCAAGCTGCGGCTTGATCAGACTGCTGCGGAGCATTTCCCTTCGGACTGAGGCGAATGTCCGGCGCGGCCGCTACGAGGGCAGTCTTGATGGCGGTTGGCCATACTGGAGAATGAAGGATAACCGCAGCTTCGGCTGCGGTTATTCACTTTGGACGCCTGACACAACGTTGGGCTGGTTGGGCCGTCGCTTGTCGGCCATCTGCGGTCATAGACCCATGCATTCTCACGGACATTCGAACGTCGGCTGCGGGCTTTCTCGCTTTCGCGGTGTGTAGCCGTCTCGTGAAGCCATCACGCCCGGCCTCGCCCGCGAGCGGGATGGCCGACAACTAGCATTCTCAGTGGCCGGTGCTATCTTTTAGTATCGGCGCCCCGGCCAGCCACGGCGTCGGTTTGCCCACCCGCCGTGATCGACGGGCCGCTGAGCGACGACGTTAGGCGGCACGAGCGCCTGAGGCAAAAGTCTGGCCACGGCGCAGCAACGATGAAAGAGGAAGGTGAATTATGAAGATGCTACTCACAGTCGAAATCCCTCATGAGCCCTTCAACTCCCTCGTCAGAGGCGGGAAGGCGGGCGAGATAATTGGGCGTATCCTAGAAGCGATCAAACCGGAAGCGGTGTACTTTACTGAGCAAGACGGAATGCGCTGCGGGGTCTTCCTGATCAACGTCGAAAATCCATCCGACGTTCCTGCTTTTGCGGAGCCCTTCTTTCTCAACTTCCAGGCCAACTGCAAGTTCCGCATTGTGATGAGCCAGGAGGATCTGCAAAAGGCTGGTCTGGAGGAACTAGGGAAGAAGTGGGCGTGATGAGCGGTCGGCGAGATCGGTAACGAATAGCCCCCAGACGGCCCCACACTCATTTCCGTTAATGGTATCTAACATTTCCGTCACCACGGAGGCCATGCAAGCGGCACGCCGCTCGCATGGCGCCGGTTACGTCCAGTGTTGATGTTGTAGAAAATACTTGAAGTCGCATCGACGAGACCGTCCGGTTTCAGCCGGTGTGAGTGACGGCAGCGGGTCGGCAGCAGTTCCGCGCTCTGCAAAGCGGACACTCCCTGCACACCGACAGCTTTGGCCGAACACCCGCCAGCCAACGTGACCGACTGGATGGCCGTAGTACCTTGGAAGCTGCCATTGAAGTAGCCTGGACACAGCGGCCGCAGTGGGCCGGCAAGCGACGACCGGCTGCCGGACCCGACCGGGCGTCCGGATGCCGACCGTGAACCAGCAATGGAGACGATGATGGACAAAGACGATCACCCGAAGCCGTTCTACCGATCCCTCTACTTCCAGGTCATCACCGCCATTGTCATCGGCGTCATCCTCGGCCATTTCTGGCCGCATGCCGGCGAGGCGATGAAGCCGTTGGGTGATGGCTTCATCAAGCTGATCAAGATGATCATCGCGCCGATCATCTTCTGCACGGTCGTGGTGGGCATCGCCGGCATGGAGGACATGAAGAAGGTTGGCAAGACCGGCGGGCTGGCGCTGCTGTACTTTGAGGTCGTGAGCAGCATTGCGCTGTTGGTTGGCCTGTTGATCATCAACATCGTCAAGCCCGGCGCCGGCATGAACGTCGACGTATCCACCCTCGACACGAAGGGCATCGCCGCCTATACCGAGCCCGGCAAGATGCAAGGCACGGTCGATTTCCTGCTGCACGTGATCCCGAACACGGTGGTGGATGCCTTTGCCAAGGGTGAGATCCTCCAGGTGCTGCTGTTCGCGGTGATGTTTGGTTTCGCGCTGCACAGGTTCGGCGGCCGCGGCACGTTGGTGTTCGACTTTATCGAGAAGTTCTCGCACGTGCTGTTCACCATCGTCGGCTACATCATGAAGGTCGCGCCGATTGGCGCCTTCGGCGCCATGGCCTTCACCATCGGCAAGTACGGCGTGAGCTCGCTGCTGCAGCTTGGCCAGCTGATGGCGACCTTCTACGCCACCTGCCTGCTTTTCATCTTCGTCGTGCTGGGCACCATCGCGCGGCTGCATGGCTTCTCGATCTGGAAGTTCATCAAGTACATCAAGGAGGAACTGCTGATCGTGCTGGGCACGTCGTCGTCGGAATCCGTGTTGCCGCGGATGATGGCCAAGCTGGAGAACCTGGGCGCCCGCAAGTCCGTCGTCGGACTGGTGATCCCGACTGGCTACTCCTTCAATCTGGATGGCACCTCCATCTACCTGACCATGGCGGCGGTGTTCATCGCCCAGGCGACCAACACCGACATGACCCTGATGCAGCAACTCACCCTGCTCGCCGTGCTGCTACTGACCTCCAAGGGCGCTGCCGGTGTCACCGGGAGTGGCTTCATCGTGCTGGCGGCCACGCTTTCGGCGGTGGGGCATGTTCCTGTGGCGGGGCTGGCCCTGATCCTCGGCATTGACCGCTTCATGTCGGAGGCTCGCGCCCTGACCAACCTGATCGGCAACGGCGTGGCCACAGTGGTGGTGGCAAAATGGACCGGCGACCTCGATGTCGAGCGGATGCACCGCAGGCTTGATGACGAGTCGGACATTGAGGCCGACGAGCCGGAAGTGGTGCTCGACCAGGTCGCGACCCATATGCCGGCCGCCGACACCACGGTAACCCAGTGAGCGGCACCGCGCAAGCACACATCACCACCGCGGGCTGTGGCAACTATGGCTCCCGGGCACTACGGAAGGCTTCGACCGCGGCAGGCGCACCGGCTTACGTTGCGCCATGAAGCCCGACCTTCCCTGATGGACAGACCGAGGCGTGGCCGGTCGTCAACCAGATCGAACGCCTCTACAATCACCAGCGCAGGTACGATTTCGAAATGGCTGCTTGAGTCGATTCAGCCTCACGAACTGCTGTTCCGCCTGGCCGAGGAGGCGGGCGTGGTACTGCTGCCTGGCAAGGGATTCGGTACGCGCCACCCGTCGGGGCGGGTCTCGCTGGCCAACCTCAATGAAGAAGACTATTTGAAGATTGGTCGCTGCGTGCGCAACGAGTATCTCGAACCTGTCGCTGGAGCTGCGCACCGGCGAGATCGCGCTGCTGGACGTAACCGGCACGCCGATCGAGCGCATCTGGAATGTCGCGCATATGTCCAGCAAGCGTTTGCCACCGGCCAGCGAGAGCTGCCGCGCCTATCTGCTGGAGCACACGGCGGAGTTCTTGGGGAAGGAGTATGGCGGGCTGATGCCGGGGCGGCGGGTGGCCTGAGGTTCTCCCGTCCCGTGGCGCTGACTGCCTTCAGGCTTTCCACAATGCGGGAATAGAGTGGTCAACTCAACGGCGTCGCGTCAAATGCTCCGGGAAAAATGCGAAACCTTTGGACCACATTCGACCGATAGTCCAGAAACCAGCCTGTCGTTGGGTCGGACCTTCAGGGGCGTCGCTTGTCACCTAAAATATTGTCAAGGTGTTACGTAACCCGGTCACGCCGCCAACGTGAACTTTTGGAGACCGCTAGAACCACGTCTCAATAACTGACTGGTGGTCTATGGTGCTATCACTTCGCTATTTGGGATTCTTGGGAATCTGCGCTTTGTTCACTGCTTGCGGACAGATTCCGTCCAAGCATTCTGCGTGCAGAGCTGATTCCTGTCGCCCTCGGCACGAGCACGAGATGTTGCAATCCGGCGAGGCGTCATGGTATTCGGCAACGCTCCAGGGGCATCTGACCGCAAACGGAGAACGCTACGATGGCGGCGCCTTGACTGCCGCCCATCGAACGTTACCGCTCGGCAGCTATGTGCGCGTCAGATCGTTGGCTACCGGAAAGTCTGTTGTCGTTCGCATCAACGATCGCGGACCATACGTCAAAGGCCGGATTATCGATCTCTCTTACGCTGCGGCGGCGGCCTTGGGTTTGCCAGACGCGCGGTCGATGCACGTGCAGATTGAACGTTGATCGATTGCGGCTGCGGTTTTGACCGTTCTGCGCCACCGCGGATTTACGCACCTTGTGCCACTTAGCGTCTTTGTCGCCGTGATCGCGACCGCGGAGATTTCCTCTTGATAGGGCGGCACGGAAAGAACCTCCAAACAGCGGACCTTCGCGGCGGGACGCCACGACACCAGGCAATGTTATGTGGTGAAGGGCGCAGGCCGCCCGCCTAGCCCGCGACTGTTTCATCGGCAATGGCCGAACTCCGTCCCCCAAGCGCATCGACGAGCGGCCGTTGTACCTTGAAAGCCGCCATAGATGTCACGCTGGGTCGACAGGCCGCAATGGGTCGGTCGGAGAAGGCCGCAGCCTAGCTGTAGGCGGCCGGCCGAGTCCGGCCACAAAGGGACCTTCGCAATGCTCCCTAAATGTCCGCAGTCTGCCCGCCCCCCCCTTCGCAGCAGGGGGCATACGCATTACATCGCCGCAGCGAAGATTGCCATGACTTGCGCCAGCGTGGCCTTGCGCGGATTCGTCAGCATGCAAGCATCCTTTTGCGCATTGCTTGCCATCACTTCATGGTCGTCCGCCTTGACGCCCAGGCCCGCCAGACCCGCCGGAATGCCAATCGACGCGGAAAGGGTCCGGATCGCCGAGACGGCAGCTTTGGCGGCGTCATGCGCGCTCAAGCCCCCAATGTTCTCGCCTAGCAGTTCGGCGATTCTCGCGTAGCGCTCCGGCGCGGCAATGAGGTTGAATTCCGACACGTGCGGCAGCAGGATCGCGTTGCACACGCCGTGGGGCAAATTGTAGAAGCCGCCGAGTTGATGGGCCATCGCGTGCACGTAACCGAGTGATGCGTTGTTGAAGGCCATGCCGGCAAGGTATTGGGCGTAGCACATGGCCGCGCGTGCTTCCATCGAGTCCCCGTTCGCGACAGCTTTGGGCAGCCATTCGGCGATCAGCGCGATCGCCTTCTCCGCACAGGCATCGGTAATTGGCGTGGCGGCGGTGGAAACGTATGCCTCGATGGCGTGAGTCAACGCGTCCATGCCGGTCGCCGCCGTCAAGGCGGGCGGCATCGCGACCATCAGGCTCGGATCGTCGATGGCGATTAATGGCGTGCAACGCCAGTCGACGATTGCCATCTTCACATGATTGCTCGAATTAGTGATGATGCAAAAGCGTGTCATTTCCGCAGCAGTGCCAGCGGTCGTGTTGATCGAAATCAGCGGCGTCATTGGCACCGTTGATTTGTCGATGCCTTCGTAGTCGCGGATATGTCCGCCTCCGGCGGTAACGAGGCCGATGCCTTTCGCGCAGTCGTGCGATGAGCCGCCGCCGAGCGAAACGATGAAGTCGCACTCTTCCCGCTCGAACAACTTGACGCCGTCGTGAACGTTAACGTCGGTGGGATTGGGCTCGGCACCCGGAAAGATGACGGCCTGAAGCCCGGCTTCGCGAATGTGCCCCGCGACGACTTCGGAGAGCCCCATCTTGTGCAAGCCTGCATCCGTGACGATGAGAGCCTTCCTGGCCCCGAGTGATTTGGCGCGAGCGCCCGTTTCGCGCGCGCAGCCCGGACCGAAGAGGGTCACGCAGGGAATGAAGAAGCTGTCGACGCGATTAGCGATGTTCAGGTGGGTCATGTCGTCTCCAAGGTTGTAATGAAAATGAGGTCTCCTGTCCTCGCAAGCCTTGACGCACGAACCGTACCTGTGTCTGGCGAGGTCTTTTTCAGACGCTGTCCATCAGATGCACCTCGTGGAGTGTTGCAATTTGAATCGATGTGTTCAGTTTTGGAGCGACTGGGCGTATCCGACAACGGCTGGATCGGCCGAACTTCAGTCGTTCTCAGAGCAGTGTGCGAATGACCGTGAGGGGTCGGGAAGAGACAACTGGCTTGCGACTGGCAGAGGCCAGGCGCTCGGCCCTCGATTCAGGTCACCGACAGCAATGCCGCATCAAGAAGATCGGTCCCGAATTGTCAATCGCACAGAGCCGATTGCCCTCTGGCCCCTTCCCGAAGACGTACGTCGCACGTCTGCTCGATGCGACGGCAACACCCGCTGCATCGAGCGAGTTGAGCACCGCGTCTCCAGTGCCGCAGAAGCTTGGGATTAACGGACTCACGATAAAAGGCCGCTTCTCGAGCGATATACGTCTGGTGTGGCACCCATTTGTCGGCCGAATGCACGTTGAAAGGCGTCGACTGACTGAAAGCCGCTTTCCCGTGCTATCTTCTCCTGCGGCCAGTAATCGTCGCGATCTGCTCCGGCGCGCTGGTCGTCGGCAAGGCCGGCTTGCTCGATGGTCGCCGGTTCGCGGGACACTGGTATGACAGGAACAAGCTACGGGAACGGCATCCCAGCGCCACCCATGTTCCCAATCGCCGCTACATTGCCGACCGCGGCGTCGTGTCGACCACGGGCGTAACCGCGTCGGTGCCCGTCAGCGTGGCAATCGTCGAAGCGATTGCCGGGCCAGCTCGTGCGGCTGCGGTGGCGCAATCGCTCGGCTTACGCACATAGGGGACCACGCATGACAGTGCCCCATTCCGGATCGACGCCAATCGAGTCCTGGCGCTGGTCGTCAATAGCGTCGCATTCTGGCGGCGCGAGACCATCGCCATTCCGGTAAGCGATGGCGTCGATGACATCCAGCTCGCGCTGACGGCGGATGCCTGGTCTCGCACCTACCGATCACATGCCCTGGCCGAAGCGAGCCGCGCAGTGAAGATGCGCAGCGGCCTGACGCTGGTGCCGACATCCCCTTTGTCCGGCAATGGCACATACCGGGTTTCCCTGCCGGCGGACAGGCTGCCCGTCATGCAACTGCATGAGACACTTGCCGATATTGGCAGGCGCTATGGCGTCGCCACGCGCGAACTGGTCAAACTGGAGCTGGAGTACGGCACCCAAGATGGGTTCTGATTCCTCTCGCGCGCTCACTGCCGTGCTATCCGACGCGTCCCAAAGCCCCCTGAGGGCATAACCTGACCGCGCCGAACCGGATTTTCCCCTATTGCTGCCGCGCCTATCTGCCGGAGCACACGGCGGAGTTTTTGGGGAGGGAATATGGCGGGCTGATGCCGGGGCGACGCGTGGCTTGAGGTTCAGGAGGGTTGGCCGGGATTCGAAAATGCTTTGCCACATTCCGGTCGGAACCCTCCGGGCGGCGGCGAGGCCGCTCGCGCGCCGCCAGTGCCCGATCGGCGGTGGTCACACCTCAGTGCGACATGAAGACTGGCAAGTCTGACTGGCGCAGCAGGGCGCGGGTGGTGCCACCCAGCACAAGCTCTCTCAGCCGGGAGCGGCCATAGCCGCCGGCGACCAGCAGGTCGGCCTGAACCTTGGCCGCAAGTTGTGGCAGCACGTGGTCGGGATCGCCCTCCCCGACCAGCAGACTGGCGCGGATGCCATGGCTGAGCAGCCATGCTGTCAGCCGATCCGCGCTGTCTCGATAGGCCGCTTTCTCACCGGCAGTGCTGTGCTTGCCAGCGCTGACCACCAGGACGGTAACGGCGCTGGCATGCACAAGCCACGGCAGTGCGTCCGCGACCGCCCGCGCGGCCTCCCGGCCGCCGTTCCATGCGATGGCAACATGGCCACCAATTCTCGGGACGGATGCGCCCGGCACCAGCAGAATGGGCCGGCCTGCATTGAGCATCGCATACTCAGCGGCCCCGGCCAGCAAAGCCGGCACTTCGGCCTGCGCCGAGGGCGATGCGGGCAGGATGAGGTCGGCGAAGCGGCCCTCGTCGGCAAGCGCCCAGCCGGACTCGGCGTCGACAACGATGTGCCGGGTGGGAATGGCCGGTGACACTTGCCTGGTCAGCGTGTCGAGTGCGTTCTTGTGAGCGGCAGCCAGTTTGTGCAAATGGCTCGCGGCAAGCACAGCGTATTGCCCGGCTTCTTCGCCCGCCCCACGAAACGGCTCCAGGTGCGTTCCTGTTGCCGTCAGGCCGACCACGCTGCCGCCGGACCTTCCGGCAAGCCGTGCCGCCGTTTCAATGCGCGCGGACCGTGCAGCATCTTCGCTGAGGTCGACAAGGATGGTTCTGAAGTCCATGAGGTGATTCCACTCTTTGGTTTAAGTTCGCATCATCGTGAAAACAGCACCGGTGCCGTCATCGAGTCAAGCAGCGTATGCGTGACACCGCCCAGCACCAGTTCCCGCATGCGACCGTGTCCGTAGGCACCCATCACGATCAGGTCGGCATCGAAATCCGCCGCGCGCGAAAGGATGAGTTCGCCGATGGTCAGGTCAGCCCCACCGGGACCGTGTTCGATTTCCACGGCGACGCCGTGGCGTTCCAGCACGCGTGCGGCGTGGCCGACCGGGGTGGCGTCTGCTCTTGCCTCCTTGGCCGCAGTCTGTGCGCAAAGAATGCGCGCCTGCGCGCCGGCCATCAGCGGCGCGGCGTCGTGAAGCGCCCGCGCCGCCTCGCGGCTGCCATTCCACGCCACGATAACGCGCGTACCCAGCGTTGGAAACGTGCCCGTGCACGGCACCACGAGCGTCGGTCGGCCGGTCTCCAGCAGCAGCGATTCCAGCAGTTGTCGGGCCACCGGACCTTCGGTATTGCCGGGGTCGTACTGGCCGGCAACGACCAGGCCGGCCTCGCGGGCCTCGCGCAGCACTGATGCCACGGCCCCCAGCTCCGCAGCGCGCCACTCCGCGCGCACTGGCATGGCCTGGGTTGCAGCCAGAAACTGCGCCCGGACGTCTTCCCTGACCTGCTTGCGCCGGGCCAGGTCGTCCGCAACATATTGCTGCGCGCCGTCCATGAGGTAGAACCAGGCAGGATCGGGAATGAAACCGGCGTACATGCCGATCAGCCGGCACTCGCTGGCCGCCGCAACGCGCCCCGCCACTTCAAGCCGCTGCCGTGCCTGCGGATTGCTGTCCAGATGAACCAGGATGCTGTCGTAAGCCATGATCGCCCTCTCGCTCGACTACAGACCAGTCTAGGCAGCAAGGCCGACCGGCGCTTGACCCGGATCAACGGGCCTGCCCTGCGGCGAAATCGCTCACGCATCGCCCTGATGTGCGGTGGAGGCTACTGCGGGCAAACGTATGCGGAGACGTCAAGCCGTCCGGCCATCACTTCTGTTTGCGGTCAATTACTCGCCGCGCCTGCCTCTTCGGGTTGACATATATCAAGCGCGTATCGAGGCCGGCGCCTACGCTGAATGCAGCGAATCGCAACATTGAGCACACCCTTGCCCCTCAGGAGACCCATCATGTACCAGCGCATCCTGCTCGCTGTCGACGGCAGCCGTTCTTCCGACCTTGCACTGAGCCAGGCCACCATCATCGCCAAGGCAACCGGGGCCGAGGTCAAAGCGTTGTTCGTGGTAGACGACAGCGATGTGTTCTTCGAGGCTAGTTACTTCAACCCCAAGGAACTGATCGACAACATCACCGCGCACGGCCGCAAGGCGCTGGATGCCGCCTCGGCCAGGCTCAGCGAAGCAGGCGTGCGCAACTCGGTGAAACTGGATGAAAAGCCGGTTGCGCCCGGCCGGATCTCGCTGACCATTGTCACCGAGGCCGATGCGTGGAATGCCGACCTGATCGTGCTTGGCACCCACGGCCGCCGCGGCGTCCGGCGCCTGCTGATGGGCAGCGTGTCGGAAGGCGTGCTTGCCAAGACCAGCAAGCCCGTGCTCCTGGTCCGCAGCGAAGTCGAAGGTTAGGCGCGTCACGGCGCCACGGGCGGCGTAGGAGTGCCAGGCCATGCCCCACCAAACCATGCGTGCGATGGTCTTCGAGGGCGCGGGCCTGCCGCTGCGCCTTCACAACTTGCCGGTTCCCGACCCGGGGCCTGGCGAAGTTCGCATTGCCGTGGGGGCTTGCGGGGTGTGCCGGACCGACCTGCATATCGCCGACGGCGACCTGCGCCATCCCAAGCCGGTGCTCATCCCAGGGCATGAAATCGTCGGACAGGTGGATTCGTGCGGCGCCGGCGTCACCGCCTTCAAGCCGGGCGACCGCGTGGGTGTGCCCTGGCTCGGACATACCTGTGGCCGTTGTCACTACTGCCTGCGTCATCACGAGAATCTTTGCGACGCGCCGCTGTTCACTGGCTATACCCGCGATGGCGGCTATGCGGAGTACGTTATTGCCGACAGCGGCTATTGCTTCCAGATTCCGCCTGGCTACGATGACGAACACGCCGCACCACTACTCTGCGCCGGCCTGATCGGCTACCGGACGCTGCGCATGGCGGGCGCAGCCAGCCATGCACACCGCATCGGCATCTACGGCTTCGGCGCCGCCGCCCACCTGGTGACGCAGATCGCGGTGGCGCAAGGCCGCGAAGTCTACGCCTTCACCCGCGCGGGCGACGCAGGCGCGCAGCAACTCGCATACCAGTCCGGCGCGTGCTGGGCCGGCTCGAGCGACCTCCAGTCGCCCGTGCCGCTGGACGCCGCGCTGATTTTCGCCCCGGTGGGCGCGCTGGTTCCCAAGGCGCTGCGCGCTGTGGACAAGGGTGGCATCGTGGTCTGTGGCGGAATTCATATGAGCGATATCCCAAGCATGCCTTACCAGCTGCTTTGGGAAGAAAGGCGCCTGTGTTCCGTAGCCAACCTCACGCGTGCCGACGGCATCGCGCTGATGGATATCGCCGCCCGGACTCCGCTGCATACGCACACCACCGCGTATCCGTTGGAGCAGGCCAACGAAGCGCTGGCCGACCTGCGCGAGGGCCGGCTTACCGGCGCCGCCGTCCTGAAACTCCGTCAATAGATTCCTGGCAGATAGATCGATGAGCCGTTACCAGACACGTTTTCAGGCGCGTGAGCATGCGGGCTCGGAACTGGCCTGGGCGTTGCGCGCGTATCGGGGAACCGGTGCCCTGGTCCTGGCGATTCCGCGCGGCGGCGTGCCGGTCGGGCGCGTTGTGGCCGACGCACTGGGCGCTGACTTCGACCTGGTGATGGCGCGCAGGATCGCTCCTGGCGTAGCACTGGACGACTCTGGCGCGACATGGTGCACGGACGCAATGAACGCAAATGGCGGCGCCAGCAGCCAGCGTGATGCCCAGTTCGACCAGCTTCGCAGGCAGCGCGCCGTGTATACGCCGGTTCGCAAGCTGGCGGATCCGGGCGGTCGCGTGGTGATCGTCGTGGATGACGGCCTGGTGAGCGGCGCAACGATGTATGCGGCCCTCGCAAGCCTGCGCAAGCGGCACCCTGCCCGGCTCATATGCGCGCTCCCGATCGCCACCGCAGCCGGCCTGGACCGGGTCCGCGCGTTGGCCGACGAAGTCATCTGCCTGGATACACCGGACCGCATCGAAAACCTCGCGCACTTCTATCATGAGTTCCAGCTGGTCAGCGACGACCGCGTCCGGCAGTTGACTGGTATACCGCCAGCGCAACCCCAGACCCGCGCCCGGCCAAGTGCGGTGGCGGGCGTGCCGTCGTTGAGCAAGGCGATGCTGATTCCGTATCAGACGACTCGGCTCCGGGCCATGCTCGAATCGGCGCCGAACCCGATCGGCGTCGCGGTGATGGTGCATGCCGGTGGCGCGCAACGCCGCGCAGCCCGCAGCCATTACCTGGCACGCAAGCTACGCGCGAAAGGATTCGCCACCTTGCTCGTAGACCTGCAGCCTGACAGCCGCGTCGACGACGCACCGGAATCGGACGTCGATGAGCTGGTGGCAAGACTGGACCAGACCTTGAGCTTCCTGCGTACTGGGACGCCCTGCGCAAGCTTGCCTGTGGGCCTGCTCAGTACCGGCACCGCAGCGGCGGCAGCCCTGCGCTCGGCCGCCTGCAGCGCGACGCAACTCAGCGCTGTAGCCTGTGTTGCGGGGCGGCTGGATCTCGCGGGAAGCGCAGCCCTGCAGCAGCTCGAAATCCCTGCCTTGCTGATATGTGCCAGCGGCAATCCGAAAGACATTCAGATCAACAATCTTGCATTCGAACAGATGCATTGTCCGCGGCAACTGAGGCTCATCCCGACCAGCGGCCGCGGATTTGAAGACCCCAGGGCCCTGGAAGACATCGCGGCACTCACGATAGGCTGGTTCGAGCGGCACCTTGCGGCCCCATCTCCTCTCGGCCTGGGTTACGGCGGATGACAATACCTGGCGGATTACGCTCCGCAGCAGTCTTATCAAGCTGCAGCTTGCATTTCCCCTCGGACTGAGCCGGATGTCTGGCGCGGCCGCTACGAGCGGTAGTCTTGGTGGCGGTTCGTCATACTGGAGAATGAGGAATAACCGCAGCTTCGGCTGCGGTTATTCACTTTGGACGCCTGACACAACGTTGGGCTGGCTGGACCGTCGCTTGCCGGCTGGGGATTCAACCGGTCGACATCGAGGGGTAGATGGTCGACGATTCAAGACACTACCAGCACCGCTGCCCGTCAATGCCGATCGAGTGTCCTGGCTTGCGCGGAGGCAGCGAATACGCTTCGGCGGACATCAGGTCGGCAGGGTAGAGTTGGAGGAACGACCGCGTTTCATCCGCCCTCGCGCCGGACAGGCCAATTCACGTCAAGCCACCTTCTGAAGCTCGACGCCATACAAGGGTTGCAGGTGCCTACTTGCCGCCGACGCCGACCTTGCCGCGCCCGACCTTTCGATGCGGCACACAGGGGCGCAGCCTCTTCCTGGAGCCAGCCGTCAACGTGACGTGCTCCGCAGGGTAGCGGGTCGTCCTGTGCGGCGCGGCCTGATAGGCGGAATGGCCTGGATTGATGCGCTTGATAGCTGACATGACTGACACCTCCTCGTCTTGTTAGCGGCACTTAGCCCGGATTACCGCCCTGCGGTGGAGACGTAGCAGCGCCCTGCTCGAGGAATCGACGCCCGCCTCGCAGCTCACGGCCGGCTTGCCGCAGCGGAAGCGATGAGACCGCATGGCTTAGCGACTGATAGCTCTGGTGCAGCATCGATTGGATGATTGCCCAGTCCGCGTCCGTCATGTCGCCCGCTTCTGCGCGAGCATCGCGAAGCAGCATCGCTTGCGCGCGCAGCCGCCCGTGTTCGCGCGTGGCATTCGCGGGCACCATATACAGCGAGGCCGCCGCTTCCGCGCAAGTGTTGGTCAACGCATCGGGCCCATAACGATCATGCTCCCGATGCACGATCCACCATTCCAGTTCCAGCCTGGTGGTTCGGGCGATGTCGAAGTTGCGGTCCCCCGTGTAGTGGATCAGGGTGAAATAGGACTGCAGCGCGGGCATCGCCTTTTCGTAGTCGCTGCGCTGCTTCCCCTCTTTGAAGGTGAAGGCGGCGGAGGCGCCATAATAGGCGCCGACGTACGACCTCAGCCACGGAAACCGATACTGCGTGCGCAGGGTCTGCGCCAGTTCAAGGAAGAGCGAGACGGGTCGGCGATCGTAGTACGAGCGCCACATCCTCGTTTCCAGCGTGCCGGTCGCGATCGGATCGAAGCGGCTCAGGTCGCGGTGCCATGGCCAGAAGAGATCGGCTGCGGCATAGCCGATTAGTAACAAAAGTGCGACCAGGATCGTCCGTCTCGAACGTCCTGGCCGGGCAGCAGTCGGATAGCGCCTCAGGCCGCGAAGGGGGGCGTGCCGGGTTGTGTGCATGTCGAATCGCGTTGCTACGCAACAAGCGCCTGGTCTATTTCTTGGCTACCCGCCCGAGGACGGCGGCCAGCTCGGCATCTTCCAGGACCGGCATGATCTCCAGCTCCATCAGATCGCTCCACTGATAGGCGAACTCGGTGAGCTTGGCCGCATCGTCGGTTTCGAGCAGATCGAAGCCCGACCCGAGAGAGGCGCTGGTCCACCTGCCCAGCAACTGGATGCCCTCCGGCGGTAGCCCGCCGGTTCGCAGAAAGCGATCGATCGCTTCGGCGCGCTGCTCCTTATCCGGAGCCCAATGGAAGGTCATCATGAATTTCATGGCGGCATCTCCTGATGGTGGTGTCTCACCTCCTCCTACTTCTATATACGTTCCGGCGCGCCATGCGGATGCGATCGAGCGCGCGCGTCTCCGCGCGTGGCGAAATGGGGGAGTTTGTGACCTGTCGGGATGCCCGGAACGGACGCCGCCCGACGCCTGTCACCCGACGCGGACGGCTGGCGGCGCTAGCAGGTGAGGTGCAGGATCGCGTTGGCGCCTTTGGGGTTCGACGCGAGCGTCTTGATGGCGTCGGCTGTCGGCTGGATGACCAGCTCGACATGGCGCCGTTTTGCCTCGCGCTTCACCTCGTCCATCACCGGCAACGCGCCGGTTCCGGTGCCGACCACGAGTTTGCTGCAGTTCCAGGGGATGTCTTCCTGGATCGACAGCGGCGTGTGGCCGAAAGCTTCGCGGAATGGCTTGGAGGGGCCCTTCCTGCGTTTAAGGACCTTGCCGTGGTCGATGACTACGTCGTGGTTGTATGTGACGCCGTCGATACTGATGGTGCCGAAGGAGAATGATTCAAACCGCATTTAGAGCTCCTCTGCGATTTGGGTGCGCGTTTGCTGTGCGCGGTGGCTGGCCTTTGCGTGCGCCCGCTGTGGTCGTCAGACGGGCTGGCGAGGTGGTGCGGTCATCCGGCACGTTGCGCGGGGTGCTGCAGGCTGGCCTTCAGTTCCTCGCGTTCGGTGAAGGTCGGGTTGGCCTGCCAGCCGACTAGTTCGTCGTGCCAGCTCTCCCACACGTTCTCGTCGAACTCGAAGTCCTCATCCAGCCGCCCGCCGTCGCGCAAATAAGCGCCGATCACCTGCGTGCCATCCCAGTAGGCAACGGCCACGTCGGAGAAATCGGCAGTGGTTCCGATCGGCATGTCGCGGAGCAACATTGCCAGGTTTGCCTTGAACGCTCGGAATTCTTGGGAGGTCATGGCGGGCTCCGGTGCGGAGGCGGAAGATGATGGAAGGTTGCACCTGATCTTTCGGCGCGTCAATTTGGAGCGTTGACCGGCACACTTTGGGCCGCCGTGAAAGTCGACAAGAGCCGACCGGCCCACAACTGGCGGAGGTCGCTTGCCGGCCAGTTTGAGCCACTCGAAGGCTCCCATCGGATGACCGCATCGGCCGATGATCCGCCGTTGGCCGGCACGGCGGCGGACCGCTCTTCCCGGCTGAGGAACTGCCGTTCCCTGAGGCAGCTTCGAACGGCCGACCTCGGAAAACTAAGGGAAGAAGCTCAATGCCTGCTTAAAGGCGGAGACACCTCAGGACAGAAGCAAGTCCGCAATACTTCAAAATGCAAACAGTAACGCTCGGCATCAGCGACGGCGCCTTAGCGCCGTCCGCAGCATGGCGTTGTCAGGTGCTGGTGCGTCCTGTTTCATGGCGCAGGCCGGCTGAAATGCAAGACTTTCGCGTTCATCCGGATGGGGCAGATACAGCCGTTACGCGTCACACTGGATGCACAGCGCGCAAAGCCGTGGAATCCTGGTCGCTTACTTCATTCCTTGCATACACTCCTTCGGATCCATGGGCCCCAGGTTCTTGACGATTTCGAATTTCATGCCCTTCACCTGGGCGATATACATGTTCAGCCGGACGTGATGCTGACTGGGCACCATTTCAGCCGCCCCCCCTGGCCCCTGTGCGATCTTCGCGTGGTCCAGTGCTTTGATCACATCATCCTGGTTTAGCGAGCCGGCTTCTTTTACCGCAGCCTCCCAGAGTTTCAGACCACGGTACAAGCCGGTGGCTGCGCTGCCAGCGGTGAATTTGGCTTCGCCTGGATAGAGCTTGTCATACTTCGCCAACAGTTCCTTGCTAAAAGGATCGCTGACGTTCTGGTAGTAGTCGAGGCAACTATATAGGCCCTCCACTTGTTCCGGCGGAAAGAAGCCAAGGAAGTTCTCCTCGAAGTACGTGCACACGAGGTGGCCGCCGCGCTTCATGAAGCCGGACTGATGGAGTTGTTCGAGGAACGACCCCAGGCCGGGCGGAACTATCGTGTTGAATACCACCTCGGCTCCGCTGGAGATAATTTTTTCGATTGTCGCTTTATAGTCGGTATGGTCGAGCGGAAAGTACTCCTCGCCGACGATCGAGCCGCCATGGGCGGTTGCCACCTCACGTAGCTTCCTGTTCATCGTGTGCGGCCAGATGTAATTAGCCGATGGACAGTAGAACTTCTTTGCTCCGGTTTTCTGCATCAGCCATGGAATCGTAGATTCAACCTGCTGAGCAGGCACTGGGCCGGTGCAAAAGATCAGCGGGTGGCATTCCTCTCCCTCGTATTGCTCCGGATAGATGTAGAGCTTCTTGCCCTGCGAGACAGCAGGACCCTTGATGGCTTGCCTCATGGAGCTGTAAATGCCGCCGAAAACAACGTCGACCTGATCTTGCTGGACGAGCTTCCGCGCCTTGGCTTCCCCAACGCTATCGGTCGTTGCACTGTCCTCGAGGTACAGCTCGATCTTCCGTCCCAACAAGCCCCCCCTTGCGTTGATCTCATTGATCACCATTTTGGCCACATTTGCATTGGCGATGCCCAAGAACGAGAGGGGACCTGTAATGTCGGTGATGACGCCCACCTTGATGGATCCACTTGTTGATTCACTCATCGGTTCTTCTCCCTCAAACGGCCACGTTAAGCAGCAGAAGGCACGGCCGCCGGCTTGCCCGGTAGCTGGGCGATATTGTCAAGACTAGTTCATTGGGGCATTTCTTCTGTCCACTACCTCATTAGCGATGCCCCGTTCAAGTTAAGAGTTAAGACGGCCAATGGCAGCCACAGGTTGTGGGGCAAGCGGCACATGATCGAAGTGCAAGTGGCTACTTAGGCCGATGAAGCGACGATCGCCAACCTTGAGAGCCGCTAGCCATCCTTCACCGGCCGTCCGGCGAGCGGAGGCTGGATGGCGGCACATCGGCCAACTCAACCCTTCCGCACTGAGCAGTCGAATGACTCAGTCACGCCCTGAGGTGGTCAGTCAAGTTTTTTTCAGAGCAAAGTTGGTTTCCCGCACGAGCCTTTAAGCCGGCAATCCTGTCCGTCTTCGTACCTGGGCGAACTTCGTCACCGCCGACCGAAACGGATTACCTTGGAAGCGCTAGGTTCCCGAGGAGTGGCGAACCGCGCTTCCTCAAGGCGTTGAGGTAGCTGCTCTCGTCGTACCGAGCTCCTGTCTGCCAACAACGGTAGAGGATCCGTATCCACTTGAACGCCAATGCGCGAACCGCAACCTGGTACGAGCTGCCCTTCGCTCGATACAGTCAAACTCGCGCCTGCCCTCACCGGCCGGCTGCAGGCAGATGTCATGTTTAGTATCGGCCCAATCGATGCCGACGAAGGCCTTGAATTGCTGATTCAACAGAGGTGCCATGTGAACCTCCACAAGTGATAGATTACTTGGCAGGGACATGCATGCTTGCGTTCAGCGAAGGCAATATAGTGAGCCGGTGCGACGGCGAGCCCTGAGTATTCGTTTGAGCGCAAGCGCACCTGTGGACTCGGAGCTAACTGAGCAATCGTCCTGGCGTTTGGGTCGGGATATTCGTAGCCCACAGGTGCTTGTCCCGCCTTCACTGGCAGCTTCGCTGCCAGTCCCAAGGTATCGATGAAAGCGGGACGGACTATCTATAAAGGGTCGGGAAGCGCCGGTCGGCACCCTGCCCTCACTTGACCCAGATCGGCGACGAATCGACCGGTCAGTGGCGGCTACCTCGAAGGAGACCGCCCAAATCGGGGGCTGATTAAGCGGCAGGCGGCGGGGTTCTCCTCCGGAGACCGCGGCTAACTTCGTCGTTGCCCCCGCTTTGGCACGCTGTCTCCAACAACGGCTATTTGTCGCACCTTCCCCTGTCTGCTGGTTTAGTGTTGCGCCACCGCGTCGGCGTCATCCCGAACTGCGCCGTGAACCAACGGACAAACGAGCCATAAGAGGAGTATCCGAGCGACTCGGCAATGCGGCCCAGCGAGAGGCTTCCGTTGTCCATATAGTGGATGACAAGATCGCGCCGTACGCTATTGACCATGTCGGAGAAGACCGCTCCGGTGCTTTCGAGCTGGCGCTGCAGCGTGCGCACGTTCATTCCCACGCCTTGAGCAACTTGCTCGATGGTAGCGCGCCCTATCGGAAGCATCAGATAGATCGCCTTGCGCACCTTGAGCACAACTGACGGCTCGTTAGCCCCCGGCAACCCTTCAAGCAAGCGTTGGGCATGGCGTGCCATGACGGGGTCGGCAATGGGGTTGGGAATCTCCAGGTCGGCAGCTCGGCAAACCAGACCGTTGAACGAGCTTGCGAACTCCAGCTTCCCCCCGAAGATGCGGCGGTGCAGCCGCAGATCAGGTGGGGCGTCATGGGTGAAATTGACGCTAAGAGGGTGCCAGGAGGTGCCCAGAAGCGTGCTACACATGCGTGACAGTGTGCCCAGTGCCAGCTCAACTGACTGTATGGATGGGCCGGCGTCATCCGCGACGACGTCCTCCCGGACGAAAACCTTCTTGCCGACCTCCTCGATCCGGATGACCAGGAACTCATTCATCAGGTGCCGAAACTGAATCAACGTTCCGACAGCGTCGCGCAGGGTCCTTTGATGCGTGAGCAAAACGCTGACGACACCGAGGTCAGACAGTTGCCACAGGTCGGCCATACGCAGCCCGAATGTCGGACATTGTGTGATCCGCGCAGACTCTTCAAGCAAGGTAACGGCACCACTCCCGGAAATCCAGTGGTCCGGGTCCGCAAGCATCTCTCTGCTCAACCTCAATTTCCGTAGCAACGGCTGCGGTTCCAGGCCCAATTGCTGCGCAACCTTGAAGTAGTTCCTGAGCACGCCAGTGCGAATCAATGTGGCCATCGTTTCTCCGTTACTCGGGAAGTAGCCCAGATCCGTTCGTTCAGGGGAAACCCGGGTATTCCGAATATTCTGTCATGAAATGAGACATGAATGTCATGAAATGAGAGAAAGCGACCGCCCCGGGATTACTAGACTAATCCCGGTTCGAGCTCAACAGTTCATTGCGGCGCCGATAGCTACCCCCCATTAAGGAGAACGAAATGCAATTTCTGGATGATTCGCTGCACCCGGAGAACATGGACAAGGTCGTGATCACGGTGGCCCCCTACGGTCCGGAGTGGATGCCGGAAGATTTTCCCGAAGACATCCCTGTGACCATGGAAGCGCAAATCCAGAAGGCAGTCGATTGCTATGAGGCCGGCGCCAGCGTGCTGCACCTGCATGTGCGCGAACCGGATGGCAAGGGCTCCAAGCGCCTGTCCATGTTCAACGAACTGATCGCCGGCGTGCGCAAGGCGGTGCCGGACATGATCATTCAGGTCGGCGGCTCGATTTCGTTTGCACCGGAAGACGATGGCCAGGCTGCCAAGTGGCTGTCGGACGACACCCGACACGCACTGGCCGAACTGGACCCGAAACCGGACCAGGTGACGGTAGCGCTCAACACCATCCAGATGAATATCATGGAGTTGATCTATCCGGAATTCTACGAAGGCACGTCCCTCGCCAATCCGGCTACGTACGATGCCTACCGTGAAATGATCGTTCCGGCAGGCCCGACCTGGGCGGAAGAACACTTGCGCCGCCTGCAGAATGCCGGCATCCAGCCGCACTTTCAGTTGGTTGGCATGCACGCGCTCGAAACGCTGGACCGCATGGTGCGCAAGGGGGTCTACAAGGGCCCGCTGAACCTGACCTGCATCGGCATCGGTGGCGGCCACCATGGACCGCATCCGTACAACCTGTTCGACTTCATCCAACGTGCACCGGATGGCTGCACCGTTACCGCAGAGTCGTTGTTCAAGAACGTACTTCCGTGGAACACGATGGCGTTGGCGATGGGTATGCATGTGCGCTGCGGCATTGAGGACACCCTCATCGATCAGCATGGCAAGCGCTTCACCTCGGTGCAGCAGGTGCAGCAGCTCGTACGAATCGCCAAGGAGTTGGGCCGCGAGATCGCCGATGGCAAGGAAGCGCGGGAAATCTACCGTATTGGCACCTGGTACGACGATGTCGATGAAACCCTGGCCGCCAACGGCATGACCCCGAACCGCAAGCCTGGTGTCAAGAACGTGCCGCTGCGCCGCGCAGCCTGAGTCGACTACGGCACAGACGAGAAGTCGGTCCAGTTGATATGTGCACTCCAGCCTGAATTGCGACAACTGGATCGATCTGCTTTGTCTTGTTCGCTCCTGCTGACGTCAGTCATGAGGAGCAAGTCTGAGCGCCCCTGCTCATGCCAGACACACCTGTCATTCGCACAACCACCGCATACGACGCCGTAACAACACATACGCAAAGGGCCAAATGACCTCGAACATCATCCGGCTTGTACGCCGTACCTGCCTTGCAACACTGTTGTCCGCCCTGCCCCTCTCCAGCGCACTGGCGGAAGGGGATTGGCCCAATCGCCCCATCCGCATCCTCGTTCCAGCTCCGGCGGGGGGCGCATCCGACATGATCGCACGTACGATTGCGGAGAGCATGCGCCAGAACCTCAGACAATCCGTGGTGGTTGAAAACAAGCCCGGCGCGGGCGGCATCATTGCCACGGACGCAATGCTCGGCGCGCCACGCGATGGCTACACATTCGTGCTGTCTCCCAACTCGCTAGTGACGGAGAACCCGTACAGCTACAAATTCCGCTTCGATCCCTTCAAGGATGTGGTACCGGTCGCTGAAGTGGCCAGCGTGCCGCTGGTGCTGGTTGCCGACCCTCGTCTGCCGGTCACCAATCTCAGCGAGATGGTGGCCTACGTGAAGGCACATCCGGGAAAGGTCTCCTACGCGTCCTACAGCTCGGGTACGATTTCTCACATCAAAGGCATGCAGTTCAACAAGGCGGCCGGGCTGGACATGGAGCACGTCGGCTACAAGGGCTCGCCCCCTGCGCTCACCGACCTGATGGGCGGCCAGATTCAGTTCATGTTTGACGGCATGGGCACCGCGCTTGCGCTCGTGAAACCCGGCAAGGTCCGGGCGCTGGCGGTGACATCGGCCGAGCGTTCGCCGTTCCTGCCCGATGTGCCGACAATGGCGGAAGCGGGCTATCCAAATCTCAGCCAGATCATGGGCACCAGCGTCTGGTCCACGCCAGACGTGCCGGCTGCCATCCGCAGCAGGCTGCAGAGGGAGCTACTCAAGGCCGTCTCATCCCCTTCGGTGAAGAGCCAGCTTGCGGCACTTGGAATGAACCCAGGGAGTCTCACGCAGACGACGGCCGATTTGGAGAAGACGCTCAGGCGGGAGAACGAGCGGACAGGTCAGGCACTACGTGCCATCAACTACAAGCCCTCCTTGAACTGACCGCCATGCACGACGACAAGTACACCGGTACAAGCACCCTGCCAGCCACGCCCATCAGCGACAGCTTGCGCGCGAGCGGCTATTGGAATCCGGAGTGGAACAGCTTCACCGAGCTAGACCCCATCTGGACCGAGAAATTCCTCGACATGGCCATGCATCCTATGACCAAGGGGCTGATAGAGCCAAAGGTCTGGGAGTTCATCTCCATAGCCGTCGATGTATCCTGCACGCACATGTACGGTCCTGGTACGCGGCGCCATATCCGCCGGGCGCTCGAGCTCGGCGCCACCAAGGAAGAGATCGCCGCTGTCCTTCAAGGCGTCAGTGTTCTAGGCTTGCACGCGAACAGCATGGGTGCGCCGATGCTGCTCGAAGAAGTCGCGCGCTTTGACGCGCATTCTCAAAGCAAGAAGTGAATCTCTTCCATCCAAGGCAAAGCATGCCAGTCAGCCTCATGTGCTGACTGGCATGCTTTCGGGTCTACAGCGTTTTCCGGGAAAGGGTCTCATCTCGTTTTCAGCAACAACACCAGTCAAGGCGGCAGGCGCCATGTCAGGCTGCAATAAACACAGCAGTCCGCCCTCGCCAACTGGCACCGGGCACGCCATTGCAGCGTGCCCGGCTTGCAGACGCTTACTCGACCGCGATGCCTTTGTCGCGGATCACCTTGCCCCACTTGGCATAGTCCTGCTGGATGCGCTGGGCCATCTGTGCCGGCGCCTGGTAGTTGGCAATGGCACCGGCCTTCAGCAATTTGTCCTGGACATCCTTGTCGGCCAGGATCTTGCCGACCTCGCCCGAGACGCGGTCCACCACCTCTTTGGGCGTTCCCGGCGGCGCCAGCAGGCCGCCCCAGGAAACGGCGTCGTAGCCCTTGAAGCCTTGCTCGGCAATGGTCTTGACGTCGGGCAGCATGCTCACGCGCTGCGGCGAGCCGACCGCGATGGCGCGCAGCTTGCCCGCCTGGATGTGCGGCAGCGCGGCGACGAGGTCGGCGTACATGATCGGGACCTGGCCACCGAGGGTGTCGCTGATCGCGGGCACGCCGCCCTTGTAGGGCACGTGCTGCATCTCGAAGCCGCCCATCTGCTTGAGCAGTTCCATGCTCAGGTGGCCGAAGCTGCCCGCGCCGGAGCTGGTGTAGTTGAGCTTGCCCGGCTGTGCCTTGGCCTGTGCGATCAGCTTGGGCAGGTCCGTCACGCTGGGCAGCAGCGTCGGGTTGACCACCACCACGATCGGCAGGTCATAGACGGTGGCGACGGGCGTGAAGTCCCTGGTCGTGTCGTAGCCCGCCTTCTTGTACAGGTGCGGCGCCAGCAGCGTGGGCGTGGCCAGCATCATCAGCGTGTAGCCGTCGGGCGCGCTCTTGGCCACCTGGGCGGCAGCGATGGAACCCGATGCACCGGCGCGGTTCTCCACCACCACCGGCTGCTTGAGGCGCTCGGCCAGCTTCTGGCCGACGATACGCGACGCCGTATCCGTGGGCCCGCCCGGCGGGAACGGCACGACGAGCTTGATCGGCTTGTTCGGCCAGGATTGCGCGAAAGCGCTGCCGACAAGCAGCGGCACCGCGGCCAGGGCCAGGATGGCACGACGCCGGGAGTGGACCATACGGGTGAAATTTCGAGTACGCACGATTGTTGTTCCAGTTGAATCAGTGCAAGGGAACCCAAGCCCCCTTGCCGGGCAGGGCTGCGCGGACGTTCATGTGCGTCCGCGCGGCACGAATGCTCAGGCCTGCTGTGGTGTCTCGGGCAGCGTCAGCACGCCGCGGGCCTGCAGTGCCTGCAGCTGGTCATCGCTCATCTGCAGCAGGTTCTGCAGAACTGCCCGCGTGCCCTCGCCCAGCGTCGGGGGCGCGTTGCGGATCGGCAGGCGCTGGCCATCCAGGCGGTAAGGGGGCGCGAACACGTGCGTGCTGCCTGCCACGGGATGGGGCATCTCGCGCAGCAGGCCGCCCTCGCGGGTCCGCTCGCTGGTCAATGCCTCATGCAGTCCCGCCACCTTACCGCAAGGAATGCCGCAGGCCGTCATGCGCTCCAGCAGCAGGTCGCGCGCAAAGCCGCGGATCAGGCCCGTGATCATGGGGGTCAAGGTCTCGCGGTTTTTGGCGCGCTCCACATTGGTGGCATAGCGCGGGTCCTCGACGATGTCCGGACGCTCGATGACCTGGCGGCAGAACTTGTCGAACTGGCTGTTGTTGCCCACGGCGATGATCAGCGGGCCATCGGCGGACTCGAACATGCCATAGGGCACGATGGACGGATGGGCATTGCCATAGCGTGCGGGGTCGCGCCCGAGCAGCATGGCGTCCAGGCCGTAATAGCCGGTAACCATCAGCCCGCAGTCGTACAGCGCCATCTCGATCAGCTGGCCCTTGCCCTTGCGCTCGCGGCGGAACAAGGCCGCCAGCACCGCCTGCGCGGCATACATGCCGGTCATCAGGTCCACCACGGCTACGCCGAACTTCAGCGGCGGCGTGTCGGCTTCGCCGTTGAGCGCCATGAGCCCGGCCTCACCCTGGATCACCAGGTCGTAACCGGGACGCTTGGCCTCGGGGCCGCTGGTGTTGTAGCCGGAAACCGCGCAGTAAATCAGCTCGGGCTTGATGGCCTTGAGCTGTTCGTAGCCGAGGCCAAGCTTCTCAGCCCCGCCGGTCTTGAAATTGTGGATGACCACGTCGAACTGCGGCAGCAGGTCGTAGACAATCTGCACGCCTTCCTTGCTCTGCAGATCCAGCGTGATGGACCGCTTGTTGCGGTTCATGCTGTTGTAGTAGGTGGTCTCGGTCTTGCCGATGCGCATGCCCCAGTCGCGCGTGTCGTCGCCGCGGCCGGGGTGTTCCACCTTGACCACCTCAGCGCCGAAATCGGCCAGGACCTGGCCACACAGCGGTCCCGCAAACACACGCGACAGGTCGAGTACGCGCACGCCCTCAAGCGGGAAGTCGATGCCTTGGGATTGGTCAGGCGTCTGCATTGTTTGTCTCCATGGGCTGTTTCGAGGCACGAGCCGTCTGTGAATAATCGTAGCTTATGTCGGGCTGGCGTCACGCGATGCCGGCAGGGCTGCCGCAGCGCAGCACTCTGGATGCGGTGCCGGAATCGCGAATTGCAGTGCATCGCCGACGACGGTGGCGACAGAAGGAAGCGGAAGCTTCCTCGGGCGTGGGCGGGTCCCCATCGCGGTCAGCCTAGCATTCTTGCTTGGATAACACCGCTATACAATCCCGATTAAAATTGACAAAATGTTCAATAAAATTTGACAGTGAATCGGGCCGCTGAGGCACCCTCCGTCGGCGACCTTGACTCGAGGTTGTGCTTCTTGAGCAAGAAGGCGGTTCTGATTGCACCGCCCCTCTCCTCCGCAGGTCAGGGCTGGCCCTTTGGGGCCGACGCGGGGTGGCTACGCGTGGCCGCTGCCGAGGCGCCTTGGCCGCCTGCACGCCCCATATTACGGTCAACGTCGCCGTGAGCTGCGCTCTTGTCCTTTTTGGCGCTCTCGCCGGAGGCACCGCTGGCAGCCTGCCCAGACGGCTCCGCGCGCCTGCCAGTGTCAGTCCCTGGTGTTGGAGGGGAGCCGTAGCGGCCGCCCTGGGCCCAAGCCGCAACAGCCGTAAGCGAAAGGGCGGCGAGGAAGGCTAGCTTTTTCATTGCTGTCTCCGTTCATGTGAGATAGCGCGCTTAGAGATAGAGGCGTATTAGATTTTTCAAACCTTCTTCACGTAAGAGTTGCACCAACCGTTTGCTGCGACCTGCTTATTACTGAAAATGGGACAGGGTCCCCACGCGTCGCCGGCTTTTCCTTGAAACAATTGGCAGTTGCTGCACTTCTGGCTTGCCTCGTGCCTTGGAAATTTGGCCTTATCGACCTTCGTTGTTTCGTGCTTGTATCCTAGTGAGACGGCTTGTGGATCGTTCTCGTCAAGCTTCCCCGCTTGTGCATTTGCCGGGGACTCGATGCCACCCACTGCGGCCGCAACAACGCCCGATATACCCCTCAAAAATGTTCGTCGAGTAGTCATCGCAGCACCTCCAGTCAAGACATTGTTGGTCAGCTTGTATTCGCCTCCCTTCCTTTCACGCTAGACGTTCGAGCGGCAAACACAAGCCATGAGGCCCGCTTTGCTTCGAACCGAAAAGTGCAGCACAAGACGCTGCGACCGGCGTAACCCAGCGCCGCCCCCTGGGGACAGCGCCGCGGCGGCAAACTGCATTGCATGAACGCCGGGCCGCGCGGGTGGCATCCGCTCCATCCCTTGCCATCGCCCTGCCCCAGCCGAAACATGGTTCAGGAAAGCACCGCTTGTAAGCCGGAGGTCAAAAAGCCAGGTCTCATACAGAATTAACAATTCGTCATCTTGCCAACGAGACAAGTTGCCTAAGCTGAGGCGAGCCGTCTGCAATTGGAGGAGGTCCTCATGCATTGCAATAACAAGCTTATCCCGTTGCTAGCCGGAACCGCGCTCTGCGCAGCCTTGACGGTCAGCCCCCCCAGCCAGGCGGCCACGCTGGTTTCCGGCCCCAGCCCATTTGCCGGATGCACCGTTGGCGGCGGCACCGGCATAAATTATTTGAATGCAGAGGTCGAACCTTATCTGGCCATCAATCCCGCCAACCCCACCAATTTCATTGGCGTGTGGCAGCAGGACCGCTGGTCGGATGGCGGCGCACGTGGTCTGGTTGCCGGTTCCTCCTTCGATGGCGGCAAGACCTGGACGCAGACGGCCCTGCCGTTCAGTGCCTGCGCCGGCGGGCTCGGTTACGAGCGCGCCTCCGACCCGTGGGTGTCGATCGGGCCCGACGGCACCGCCTATGCGATCTCGATTTCGTTCAACCGCTCCAACAACAGCAACGCGGTCGGCGCCGCGGTCTCGCGCGATGGCGGCAAGAGTTGGCAAAACCTAAGTGTCATCATTGCGGATAACGAACCCTCTTCGCAGTTCTTCAACGACAAGGAATCGGTGACGGCCAATCCGGTCACCCCTGGCGTTGCCTACGCCGTATGGGACCGTCTCGAGCAGCCGAATGCCAATCCGTATGCCAATTTGCACACCGCCGCCTTCCGCGGACCCGCGCTGTTCTCCAAGACTGTCGACGGCGGCCTGACCTGGAGCCCGCCGAAAGTGATCGTGAACACCCCGTCGCGGCAGCAGACCATTGGAAACCAGATCGTGGTCAACTCGCAGACCGGCACGCTCTACAACTTCTTCAACCTCATCAGGCCGCCCTTCAATATCACCGCCTCCAAGCTCGCGTTCGTCATGTCGACCGACGATGGCGCCACCTGGAGCAAGCCTAACGTCATCGCCGACATGCGCACGGTGGGGGTGACGGATCCCAATACCGGCGAAGCAGTGCGCACCGGGGACATCATTCCCGAGCCGGCCATCGACCCGGCAACCGGGCAACTCTACGTGGTGTGGCAGGATTCGCGCTTCAATGGCGGGCTGTACGATGAGATCGCCATGTCGACATCACGCGACGGCGGCCAGACCTGGAGCACTCCGATTCGCGTCAATACGCCTACCGGACGTCCCGCATTCACGCCGTCCGTGCGAGTCAATTCTGCCGGAATCGTTGCTGTTACCTACTACGATTTCCGCAACCTGGCCACCGGCAACACCACCACGCTGCCTACGGACTACTGGCTCACCACCTCGGGCAACGGGGGCGTTTCGTTCGGCGGCGAAGTCCATCTGGCCGGTCCCTTCGATATGAAGACGGCGCCGGCGGCATCGGGCTTCTTTGTCGGCGACTATGAAGGGTTGGCGACAATGGGAAATGCCTTTGTGCCCTTCTTTGTCCAGGCGAACTCAGGCAATACGGCGAATCGCACAGATGTGTTCGTGGTTGCTCCGTAACAGTAACCTGCATCATCGCTCCCTGCCTCTCCTGGCCGACGCCAGGTTAGGAGGAGGCGTGGTTGCAAGGATGGCTAGAAAGCTGGCGCTGTCAACTTGCTGGCAGTGCGCGGAATCTGAGGCAGGCTGGTACCACTGCACAGAAATCAGGGGCGCGAAGTACCGATCCCCATTTCTTCGAAGAGCTCGCGCCCCTTCACGATGCACTGCTGCTTAGCATCTTTAGATTTTTTGTACGCCCTTCTGCCGTCTTATGTCCCGTCAATCCACTGAAAGCTGTGCTTGCGCCTGCTGGCGGCTCCGGTTCACGCCGTTCTCCTGATTGCCATCATCGTATCGACGTCAATGACGCAAAAGTCGCGCTGGACCAATGCGCATACTCCTCACGGATATCGGAGCGATAAGGGCCCGGCGGCGAATCAGAATTCCCCATGTTTGCAAATTGCGTTTCCCCGCTTTAGCAGGGGGAGGCTTCCCACCGCGGAGGGAAGCTGTCAGGCTCGCCGATTGCGGCCCGCGCAATGCGGATTTGCGAACGCCGGAGCCGCCGATTGGGCTTGCGCGCCTTAGCACGGGTGCGGCTGCGCCAGGTTTTCATAGGACAGGATTTTTTTAGGGATGAATCAAGCGATCTTGCAATACCTGACCGAGCGCCACTGCTCCTCGCAATGGCGTGACGTGCTGACGGCGTTGGCCGAGGAACTCTCGGGGGTGATGGACCCGCCCAGCCTGCGCGCCTTCATGTGGCGCGTTGGCGTGCGGTTTGCCCAGCGGTTTGATCCGGGCAACTGCGCCACGCTGGCCGAACTCGAGCGGGCGCTTGCGCAGATCTGGCTGGACGTGGACTGGGGATGGGCCAGCATCGAGGATGCTGGCGGCGCGCTGGTGATCCGCCACTACTGCGCGCCGCTGCAGGCAGCGCTCGGCGAGTCATCCGGCAGCTGGTCGCCGGCATTCCTGGAAGGGGCCTACCAGCACTGGTTTCGTATGCTGGGTTCGTCCGACACCCTGAAGGTCAGCCAAAGTACGCCGATCGATGCTGCCGGGTGCCTGGAATTCCGGTTTGGCCGTTGAGGCGACGCGGGCCCGCCCTGCCGGGCCGGCCTCCCCAGCAACAGCACTCCTCTCCGTGAGTCAGAACCATGAGCCAGTTAGACGACCTGTCCCAGCTGTTCCAGCGCTTTGGCGGCAAGCCGGAAGCCTATAAAGAGATCGTGCGCGAGGACGCCGCGGCGCAAGCGCGCGAGCGTTGGCCGCTGCTGTCGGCGGTGCGGGTGGACGGCGCCGGCCTCGTGCCGCCGGTGCATAGCGCTGGACAGCCTGCGGCGGCACCCGTTGCGCCCGTAGCGTCGCCGGCCATGACGGCCGCGGGAAAGCCGATGGCAAACCCGGTCGAGGCGCCCGCGATGGCGCCGCGCTTTCGCACGCCCGAAGGCATGCCGCCGGCGCCGCAGACGCTGGCCCAGGCTGTCCCGGCGGTGCCGCCCGCTTCAGGTCCCGCATCTGGCCACGCATCCGGTCTCACTCCTGCTACCGAGCCTGCAGCATCCTCCTGCCCCGCCGCCATCTGGACGCCCACACCCGAGCCCGCCGAGCCGGAGCGGGCAAGCCCGATCCAGCCTGCCCAGCCGGTCGCTGCCGGCACCGAACTGTCGCGCGTATTCGCGCGGCTCGAAGGCCGCCCGCAGCCGGCTCCGGCCAGCGAGCGAGTGCCCGCCCGCCGTTCCTTCCTCGATCGGCTGAATCGCTCGTGAAAATCATTGCAGTCGTCTCGGCCAAGGGCGGTGTGGGCAAGACCACGCTGTCGGCCAACCTCGCCGAAGCCCTGACCATGGCCGGCGAGCACGTCCTCGCCGTCGACCTTGACCCGCAGAATGCACTGCGCCTGCATTTCGGCATGCCGCCGCACGAGGTGTCGGGCCACGCGCGCGCCACGCTGGCAGGCGAGGCCTGGCAGCAGAGCATGTACCGCGGCCGCTCTCGCGTGGTGCTGATGCCGTTCGGCGCGCTCAACGAAGCGGACCGCTCCGCCTTCGAGGCCCATCTCGTCACCCATCCTGGCTGGCTGCGCACGCAGCTCGGCACGCTGGGCCTGGGGCGCGACGACGTGGTGGTCATCGATACGCCGCCGGGCCCTTCGCCCTACATGCGGCAGGCGCTGTCGTGCGCGCAGCTTTGCGTGATGGTCTCGCTGCCGGACGCCGCCTCGTACGCCACCATGCCCCTGATGGAAGACCTGATCCGCACCTATTGCGAAGGCCGTCCCGATTACCTAGGCCACGTGCTGGTCATCAACCAGGTGGACGTGAGCCGCCAGCTTGGCAAGGACGTGGTGCAAGTGCTGCGCGCCCAGCTCGGCGAGCGCGTGCTGGGGGTGATCCACCAGGACCAGGCCGTGGCCGAGGCGCTTGCCTACGACCGCAGCGTGCTCGAGTACAACCCACATAGCCAGGCCACGCACGACCTGCAGCGCTGCGCCGCGTGGCTGCGCCGCGTCATGGCGGCCCATGGAGAAGCCGCGTGAAGCCAGACCAGTCGATGCGCTCCCCCAACGCGTTGTCGGCGGCCTTGCAGCGGTTCGGCAATGGCTTCGTGGAACTGCCGCTGTGGAACCGCAGGCCGGTACGCACCCTGGCGCTGGTGCTGGCGCTGTTCATGTTTGCCCTGGTGGTCACGGTGCCGCTGGAATTCTGGCAGCAAGTCGGCTTTGTCACGGCCTGCATCGTGCTCGCCATGTGGCTGAACCGGGTCGAGGGCCATCTCGCCACCCTGATGATGGTGGTGCTGTCGGTCGCGGTGTCCAGCCGCTATATGTACTGGCGGCTGACGGAGACGATAAGCCTGGGCAATTGGGTCGACGCGGCGTTCGGCATCGGCCTGGTGCTGGCCGAGCTGTATGCCTTCGTGGTCCTCCTGCTCGGCTACTTCCAGACGGCCTGGCCGCTGAAGCGCCGTCCGGTGCCGATGCCCGCGGACAGCGCCACCTGGCCCACCGTCGACATCTTCATCCCCACCTACAACGAGCCGCTGTCGGTGGTGAAGCCCACGGTGTTCGCCGCCATGTCGATGGACTGGCCGCGCGACAAGATCAACATCTACGTGCTAGACGATGGCCGCCGCGAGGAGTTCCGCGCGTTCTGCGAGAAGGTGGGCGTCACCCACGTGACGCGCACCCACAACCGCCACGCCAAGGCCGGCAACATCAACGAGGCGCTCAAGAACACCCACGGCGAGTACGTGGCGATCTTCGACTGCGACCACATTCCCACGCGCTCCTTCCTGCAGATCTGCATGGGCTGGTTCATCAAGGACCGCAAGCTGGCCATGCTGCAGACACCGCACTATTTCTTCTCGCCCGATCCGTTCGAGAAAAACCTGCGCACTTTCCAGGAGGTGCCCAACGAGGGCGAGCTGTTCTACGGCCTGGTGCAGGACGGCAACGACCTGTGGGACGCCACCTTCTTCTGCGGCTCGTGCGCCATCATCCGCCGCGCGCCGCTGCTCGAAGTGGGCGGCATTGCGGTGGAGACCGTGACCGAGGACGCCCACACCGCGCTCAAGCTGCACCGCAAGGGCTACGGCACGGCCTACCTGGCGATTCCGCAGGCGGCCGGGCTGGCCACCGAAAGCCTGTCCGGCCACGTCGGCCAGCGCATCCGCTGGGCGCGCGGCATGGCGCAGATCTGCCGGGTGGACAACCCTTTGCTAGGCCCGGGCCTGTCGCTGCCGCAGCGGCTGTGCTACCTCAACGCCATGCTGCACTTCTTCTACGGGCTGCCGCGGCTGGTGTTCCTGACCGCGCCGCTGGCCTACCTGCTGTTCGGCGCGCACGTGATCCAGGCCTCGGCGCTGACCATCGCCATCTTCGCGCTGCCGCACATGCTGCACGCGAACATGACCAACTCGCGCATCCAGGGCAAGTTCCGCCATTCCTTCTGGAACGAGGTCTACGAATCGGTGCTGGCGTGGTACATCATGCGCCCGGTGCTGGTGGCCTTCGTCAACCCGGCGGCCGGCAAGTTCAACGTGACGCCCAAGGGCGGCGTGATCGAGGAAGCGTACTTCGACTGGGTCATCTCGCGCCCCTACCTGGTGCTGCTGCTGTTCAACCTGCTGGGCGTAGTGGTGGGCCTGCTGCGGCTGTTCGTGTGGCACCAGGAGGCCACCACGGTGGTGCTCAACCTGGCCTGGACCTTCTACAACCTCATCATCCTGGGCGCGTCCATTGCCGCGGCCAGCGAGACGCGCCAGATCCGCGAGGCGCACCGCGTGGCGATGAAGCTGCCGGCCACGCTGCACTTCGGCGACGGCCGCGCCGTGGTATGCGAAACCATCGACTTTGCCGAAGGCGGCATCGGCATCCGGCTGCCGCATGGCGTCGAGGCCCAGGTGGGCGAGCCAGTGCGGATCTCGCTGTACCTGCAACACGACGAGCACATGTTCCCCGCCAGGGTGGTGTTCCAGGGCGAGTCGCACACCGGGCTGGTGCTGGGGGAGATGAGCCCGCGCGAGGAGATGGCCTTCATCCAGTGCACCTTCGCCCGCGCCGACGCCTGGATCGATTCGTGGGGCCGCAAGCGCCCGGACGCGCCCGGCATGGCGGCCGGCCAGATCCTGCGCATCGGCCTGCTCGGCTTCCATAACGTGATGTTCCACCTGAGCCGCGAGATGCGCCGGCTGCTGCGCCGGCCCGAGCCCGGCGCTTCCGCCAATTGACCAGCCAGAGCCGTTCACGCGCCGCGTCCCGTCCGGCTGCGGCGCACCACATGCAACGGACCACTGGCACAAGAAGAGAATGCGTTTGAACCAGACACCACGCCTGCCCGCACTCACCCGCATGGGCACCCTGTTCGCGCTCGCCATGCTGGCGGTGCACCCCGTCGGCGCACAGCGCCCCGCCCAGCCCGATATCTTGCGCGACACGGTTGCCGCGCAGGCTGCCGGTCCCTCGGCCGCACCCGCCGCGCCGCGCAGCGGCAGCCGCACCGTGCAAATCCCGCTCAAGCAACTCGGCGCCGACGCCCCGTTCCAGTTGCGCGGGGTGGACGCCATCAACGGCGTGCCATTCTCGATCCGGGCCGACGAAGTGGTGACCGCGGCCAGGCTCAAGCTGCGCTATACGTACTCGCCCGCGCTGATCCCGTCGCTCTCGCACATCAACGTCATGGTCAATGGCGAGGTCGCTGCCACCGTGCCGGTGCCCAGGGAAACCGCGGGCACCAGCCTGGAGCGCGACCTCACCATCTCGCCGCGCCTGATCACCGAGTTCAACCGGCTCAACCTGCAGCTGATCGGCCACTACACCACGGAGTGCGAGGACCCCTTCCACTCCAGCCTGTGGACCACCGTGGGCAACAGCAGCGTGCTGGAGCTGACGCTCGCGCCAGTGGCGCTGGCCAATGAGCTCTCGCTGCTGCCGCTGCCGTTCTTCGACCGCCGCGACGTGGGCCGCCTCAGGCTGCCCTTCGTGTTCGCGGGCCAGCCCTCGGCCGCCACGCTGGAAGCCGCCGGCGCGGTGTCGTCGTGGTTCGGCGCGCTGGCCGGCTATCGCGGGGCGTCGTTTGCCGCCTCCCTCAACCAGGTGCCCGCCAGCGGCAACGCAGTGGTGTTTGTCACCAACGACGAAAAGCCGGCCGGCGTGGCGGTGCCGGCCGTCAACGGCCCGGCGCTCGCGGTGGTGCCCAATCCCGGCGATGCCAACGCCAAGTTGCTGCTGGTGATGGGCCGCGACAGCGCCGAGCTCAAGACCGCCGCGCGCGCACTTACGCTGGGCGCACGCGCACTCTCCGGCCAGAGCGCCACCATCAGCAAGCTCGACGAGGGCGCGCCGCGCGTGCCCTATGACGCGCCCAACTGGATCCGCAGCGACCGCCCGGTTCGTTTCGGTGAACTCGTCGAGGTGCGCGACCTCAACGTCTCGGGCTACAGCCCCGACCTGGTGCGCGTGAACTTCCGCCTGCCGCCGGACCTATTCGGCTGGCGCAGCAAGGGCATCCCGATCGAACTGAAGTACCGCTACACACCGCGCCCGGCGCTGGACAAGTCCACGCTCAACATCAACGTCAACCAGCAGTTCCTGCGCGCCTACGCCCTGCGCCCGGTCAAGAACCCGGACGGCCGCGCCAGCCAGCTGCTGGCCAAGGTGTTGCCGGACGGCTCGGTGCCGGTGGATGAGCGTATCGAGCTGCCACTGTTCATGCTGCCCGCGCAGTCGCAGCTGCAGTTCCATTTCTACTACGACTATCTCAAGCAAGGCGCCTGCAAGGACGTGCTGATCGACAACGTCAAGGGCGCCATCGATCCCGACTCCACCATCGACGTCTCCGGCCTGCCGCACTTTATCGCGCTGCCGGACCTGGCGGTGTTCGGCAACAGCGGCTTCCCCTTCACGCGCCTGGCCGACCTCGCCGAGACCGCGGTGATCCTTCCGGACAAGCCCGGCGCCGAGGACTACTCCGCCTATCTCACGCTGATGGGCCGCATGGGCGAATCCACCGGCCACCCCGCCACCGGCGTGGCGGTGGCCGGCGCGGCCCAGGTCGGGAAGATGGCCGCGCGCGACCTGCTGGTGATCGGCACCACGCAGAACCAGCCGCTCTTCACCCAGTGGGCCGCGCGCATGCCGGTCTCGCTGGCGGGCAATGAAAAACACTTTGCGCTGACCGACATCGTCTCCACCGTGATGGGCTGGTGGAACGGCGCCGACGGTACGCGCAACCATCCCGTGGAGATGCGCCTGTCGCTCACCAGCGTCAGCACGGACGCCGTGCTCAGCGGCTTCGAGTCGCCGCTGGCGTCCGGGCGCAGCGTGGTGGCGCTGGCCAGCAATGCGCCCCAGGGCCTGCTGGCGATGACCGAGGTGCTGCTTGATCCCGAGCAGGTGAAGCGCGTGCAGGGCAGCCTGGCGCTGGTGCACGGCAAGGAGGTCGAGAGCCTGGCGGCGCAGCAGAACTACCATGTGGGCAAGCTGCCGCCGTGGACCTATGCGCAGTGGTGGCTGTCGCGGCGGTCGCTGACCATGGTGCCGATGATCGGCGGCGCCGCGCTGTTGCTGGCGGCCTTGCTGTTCGTCTCGTTGCGCGCGCGTGCCAACCGGCGCAAGCGGGGAGAACCCACGTGAACGTCAACCAGCCGCGCCGCCGCTGGCTGGCGCGCCTGCCGGGGCTTGGCGCGATGGCCCGGCTCGCACCGCTGGCCGCCCTGCCGGCGCTGGGAGGCTGGCCGACGCTGGCGGGCGCCGCTGCGCCCTCCTCCTGCCCCTGGCCGCTGTACCAGCACTTCCTGTCGTCCTTCGTGCAGGCCGACGGCCGCGTGCTGGACCCGTCCACGCGCGAGCAGCACAGCACCTCCGAGGGCCAGTCCTACGGCATGGTGTTCGCGCTGATCGCCAATGACCGCGCCACGTTCGACCGCCTCTGGCAATGGAGCATCGCCAACCTCGGCGCGGGCAGCCTGCAGGACAAGCTGCCGGCCTGGCAATGGGGCCATCGCACCGACGGTTCGTGGGGCGTGATCGACGCCAACTCCGCCTCGGACGCCGATCTGTGGTTTGCCTTCGCGCTGTTCGAGGCGGCCCGCGTGTGGCGCCAGCCGCGCTATGCCGGGCAGGCGCGCGCACTGCTGAAGCTGGTGGCGCGCGAGGAAGTGGTGTCGCTGCCGGGCTTCGGTGCCATGTTGCTGCCGGGGCCGCAGGGCTTTGCCGAAGGCAAGGAAGACGGCGCGCGCCAGTGGCGCCTCAACGCCAGCTACCTGCCGGTGCCGTTGCTGCGCCGGTTGGCCGGCGGCGATCCGTCCGGGCCGTGGGGCACGCTTGCCACGCAGGCCGGGCGCCTGGTCGAGGCAGTGGCGAGACAGGGCATCGTGCCCGACTGGTCGGCATACCGCACCGACCAGGGCGGCATGGGTTTCCTTACCGACCCCGTCAACGGCGACGTGAGCAGCTATGACGCGATCCGGGTCTACCTGTGGGCCGGCATGACGCCGCGTGGCGATGCCGCCGGGCGTGTGCTGATGAAGGTGATGGCGCCGCAGGCGCAGCGCATGGTGGGGCGCGCCGCCCCGCCCGAGCGCATGCACGCCGGCAGCGGCGCGCTCGAGGGCGAAGGCCCGGCCGGCTTTTCCGCCGCGCTGGTGCCCTTCCTGCAGGCGGCCGGATCGCCGGCCGCCGCGGCGCAGCGCGCGCGCGCCGAGGCCATGCTCGGCGCGGCAGCCGCTGGCAAGCCCGCCGCCACGTATTACGACACCGTATTGGGACTATTCGGCCTCGGCTTTGCCGAAGGCCGCTACCGGTTCGCCCCTTCGGGGCAACTCGAGCTGGAGTGGGAGAAAGAATGCCGAACCGCAAGCGCCCGGCCATGAACGGACGCGCGACCATTTCCCTGCGGGCGCCACGCGCCAGGCAACTGCGCGCGAAAACGCTCGTGCTGAGCCTGCTGACCGCATTCACCGCAGCCGCCGCCGCCCAGGAGGACCCGGTCAAACTGCTGGTGGACCAGGGCAAGTACTGGCAGCAACGCGGCCGCAGCGACCGCGCCGCCGAAGCGTGGCAGAAAATCCTGCGCCTCAATCCCAACCAGCCCGAGGCGCTGTACGGAATGGGCGTGGCCGAGGCCGAGTCGGGCCGTGCCGATGCGGCGCGCTCCTACCTCGAGCGGCTCCAGAAAGCCCAGCCCGGCTCGTCTCAGGTGGCGCGTCTGACGCAGCTCATCACCAGCGGCGGCACAGGCCAGCAGCTCGAGCAGGCGCGCCAGCTCGCACGCAGCGGCCAGAGCGAGGAAGCGGTCAAGCGCTACCAGCAGGCCGCCGGCGGCGCCGCGCCGCAGGGCAACCTCGCGCTCGAGTATTACCAGACCCTGGGCGGCACCGCGCAAGGCTGGGAAGAGGCCCGCAAGGGCCTGGAGCAGCTCGCGCGCGCCAATCCGTCCGACCACCGCGCCCAGCTCGCCCTGGCCCAGCACCTGACCTACCGCGAATCCACCCGGCGCGAAGGCATCCGCGGGCTCGAAGCGCTCAGCAAGAGCCCCGACGTGGCGGGTCAGGCGCGCGAGAGCTGGCGCCGCGCGTTGACCTGGTTGGGCGGGCGCCCGGCCGATGCGCCGCTGTACCAGGCGTGGCTGGCCAGCCATCCCGACGATGCCACCATCCGCGCGAAGCTCGACGCGGTCAGGATCCAGCCGCAGCCACAGCAGGAAGGCGCGCGCTTGGCCGGCGCCAGCGTGAGCCCGGTGCGCCAGCTTGTGCAGCAGGGCTTCGACGCCCTCGACGCGGGCAATCTCGAACGCGCCGGCGAGCGCTTCCAGAGCGCCCTGGCGCAACACGCCGACGATGCCGACGCGCTCGGCGGCATGGGCGTGCTGCGGCTCAAGCAGGAGAAGTTCGCCGAGGCGGTGGACTATTTCGAGCAGGCCACCAGGCGCGGCGCGGGCGGCCGCTACCGTGCAGCGCAGAACAGCGCCACCTACTGGTTGCTCTCCGAGCAGGCCAGCGCAGCGCGCAACACCGGCAACCGCGCCGAAGCGCGCCGCCTGCTCGAACGTGCCATCAAGCTGGACGCGCGCGAGCCCTCCGCTCAGGTCGCCCTGGCCGACCTGATGGCCGAGGAAGGCCAGTACGCGCAGGCCGAGGCCGTCTACCGCCGCGTGCTCAAACAGCATCCGGACAATCCCGACGCCACGCGCGGGCTGGTGGGCGTGCTGTCGGCGCAGAACAAGAGCGCAGAAGCGCTGGCCATGGTGCAGAACCTCACGCCGGCCCAGCAGGAGAAGGTCGGCTCGCTCGGCAAGCTGCGCGCCGACGAAGCGCGTGCCCAGGCGCGTGCCGCCCTGAAGCGTGGCGACACCGCCGGCGCGCGCCGCGCGCTCGAAGACGCCATGGCAGCCGATCCCACCAACCCGTGGGTACGCCTGGACGCGGCGCGCGCCTTTGCCTCGGTGGGCCAGAAGGAGCAGGCGCGCGGCATCATGGACGGCCTGCTGCTGTCCAACCCCGACATGCCGGACGCACTCTACGCCAGCGCCCTGCTGTCGGCCGAGACCGGCGACTGGCAAGGCGGGCTCGATGCGCTCGAACGGATCCCGCCGCAGAACCGCACGCGCGACATGGGCACGCTGCAGCGTCGCCTGTGGGTGCACGCCGAGGCCGCGCGCGCCGGCGAGTTGGCCGCGGCCGGCCAGCAGCGCGCCGCGCTGGCCGTGCTGCAGGAGGCTGAGCGCTATGCCCAGCAGGATGCCGACCAGCTTGGCGCGCTGGCACTGGCCTACGCCGATGCCGGCGACGAGGTGCGCGCGCTGTCGCTGATGCGCAGCGTGATGAGCCGCACGCCGCGCGCGGACGTCGGCATGCAGCTGCAGTACGCCGCCATCCTGCTCAAGACCAGGCAGGACGTAGAGCTGGCCGGCGTGCTGCGCCAGCTGGCGGGCGCCAGCATGAGCCAGCCCCAGCGGCGCGACTACGACGATGTGCGCGTGGCCTATATCGTGCGCCAGGCCGATGCGCTGACCGAAGCCGGCGACCTGGTCGCGGCCTACGACACGCTGGCCCCGGCGCTGTCCGAGCGCCCCGGCAACGGCGCCGTGCGCGCGAGCCTGGCGCGCATGTACGCGCAGGCCGGCGAGAACAAGAAGGCGCTCGCGCTGTATGAAAGCGTGCTGGAGAAAGACCCGCGCAACCTGGACCTGATGCTGGCCGCAATCGGTACCGCCGCCGCCGCCAAGGAGTTCAGCTGGGCCGAAGGCACCTTGCAGATGGCGCTGGCGCAGGCGCCTAAGTCGCCCAAAGTGCTGACCGCCGCCGGCCGCCTCTACCGCGCGCAGGGCAAGACGTCGCGCGCGGCCGACTATTTCCGCGCCGCGGTGGCGGCAGAGAGCGCCGCCGGGGCCGCGCCCGGCGCCCGCCCTGACGCCTCTGGCTTCGACCGCGTCCCTGCCAACCCCTTTGTCGGCCTGCCGGGCCAACGCGGCAGTTCGCAACTGCCGCCCCCGGGCTCGCCGGCACCCTACGTGGCCGTGCCGGCGCCGACCGCAGCAGCAGCCCTGCCCCCGCCGGTGATGATGCATACCAGCGCGCAGGCCTACGGCCAGCCGTATATCCCCGCGCCCCTCGGCACGGCGCCGGCCGCGGGCGCATTGGCCATCCAGCCGCAGGCCTACTACCCGCAGCCGGCCAGCGCATCGCCGCGCGCGCCGGCCGCCAGCAGTGCCACGCGCGGCAAGAGCACGAAGGTCGTGGCGGCTGCGCCTGCCTATCCTGCTGCGCAGGCGCAGCAGCCGGCCGGGCAGTATCCGGCGCCGTTTCCGAATGCGGCGCCGTACCAGGCGCCACCATACCCGGCACCGCAATACCCCGCTGCCCAGACAGTGGCCGCAGCCGACGGCTACGGCGCCGCATCCGCCGTGCCGGCCCGCCAGCCGCTCGGCGCCCAGTCGCGCGCGCCGTGGTTGGCCGACACCGATTCGCAGGCCAACCCGACCGGTCCCAGGACAGCCCAGCAGGAACTTCAGGAAATCGAGTCCCAGCGTACCGCCACGCTCGCGGGCGGCCCCATGCTGCGCGGGCGCAACGGCGATTCCGGCATGAGCCAGCTCACCGAGTTGCAGGTCACGGCGGAGGCCAAGATGGCGGCGGGCAACGGCAAGCTGGTGGCACGCGTGACGCCGGTGGCGCTGGATGCCGGTTCGGTCGGCGGCGACTTCAACAACGCCTCGCGCTTTGGCGGCGGTCCGCTGGCTTATGGCGTGAACGGCGCGGCGGTCAACCTGAACGGCAGCCCGCTGAAATCCGCTTCGGCGGGCACGCAGAACGCCTTTGGGGTGGCGCTCGGCGTAGCCTACGAATCCGACCGTTTCAATGCCGACCTGGGCAGCACGCCGCTGGGCTTTCGCTACACCGACGTCAACGCCGGTGCGCGCCTGAACCTGCCGCTGACCCAGCGCACCACGCTGTCGCTCGGTGCTTCGCGCCGGCCAGTGACAGACAGCCTGTTGTCCTACGCAGGCGTGCGCGACGAGCGCACGGGCCAGCAATGGGGCGGCGTGATGAACAGCAGCGCGCGCGCGGACGTCGGCTGGGACGACGGACTCTTCGGCATCTACGGCTACGGCGGCTATGGCCTGCTGACCGGCCACGACGTCAAGCGCAACACGCGCTGGGAAGGCGGCGGCGGCTTCTACCTGCGCGTGATCGACACCCCAGACCAGCGCCTGATGAGCGGTGTGAACTTTACCTCGATGGGGTATGCGGAGAACTTGCGCTACTTCACCTTCGGCCAGGGCGGGTACTTCAGCCCGCAGACCTACTTCGCGGTCACGGTGCCGCTCTCGCTGTCGGGCCGCACCGGGCGGCTGGCCTACAACGTGCGCGGCGCGCTCGGGGTGCAGGCGTTCAGCGAGGATGACTCCAACTACTTCCCGACTGACGCGGCGGCCCAGTCGGCGGCCAATGCCGCGGTGGCCACCGCCAACAGCAAGGGCCTGACCAACGCGACCAGCGCAGTCTACCCGGGCCAGTCCAAGACCGGCCTGGCCTACAACCTGGTCGGCTCGATCGAATACCAGGCGGCGCAGCAACTCTATGTGGGCGGCCTGGTGGGCATCGACAACGCACGAGACTATCGCCAATGGTATGCCGGCGTCTACGTACGTTATGCGCTGCAGCGCCAGACCGGACTGATCGCGTTCCCGCCGGTGCCGCCGCAATCCGCGGTGGGCCCGCTGCCGTTCTGATTGCGCCGCGTGGCCGGCGCGGCGTCAATGATCGGAAAGCAGGCGCAGCCGGACAGACGGCTGCGGCGGGTGCTCAGGCCTCGGGATGGCCGCGGTCGGGAGCCATTCGAGTCCGGGGCAATCACATGGAATCCCCTACTTCGAAGGGATCGACATAGCCGACGAGTCGGTAGAATCAGGTTGCAGCGCACAATAAACGCTTGCGGTTCGAGCGTGGGCCGCTCAAGACAAGGCCTGTGCGCACACATTCACGAGCGGAGGTTGCAGATGAAATTTCCATCCCTCTTGATATTCGTGCTGGTTGCCGGGGGCGCCAATGCCGGCCAGCGTCTGGGTGTGGCCAGCTACGGCCAGACTGGTGGCACGCAGTACGGTGGTGCCAGCTACGGCTCTGGCCAAATGCAAAGCTACTCCGCGGGTGGCGTGAACGCCGATATTGGGAGGCGCTATAGCGGCACAACAGGCCGTTCCCAGTTTGGAGACACATCGTCTGAAAGAAGCGGAATGACAAATTCCCAGCCGCGTTCACCATCTCTGTACCCGTCCACGGGCAGTTCAACACTCCAGCAGCCAAAGGCTCCGAAATGAAGAGGCCGCCCGGCGACTCCGGCCCCGATCTGCCTTGACCTCCTGCGCTTCATCGCGGCATATGCCGTCGTGCTGTATCAGCTTGCCCCCCCGATTACCTTGAATGCAGTTTCTTTTGGCTGCGCTAAGCTGCGGCAGCTTCTCTCCCCAAAGAGACCATGTGGAACGCAATCAGCGATGTCGGCGATGCCGCATTGACGCTACCAGTCGCCATTTCATGCGCAGTCTGGCTGGGAATATCAGCTCCCCGCCTGGCCATCCGCTGGATACTGCTTCTGTCGGCCGGCATGGCACTCACCGGCATCACTAAAGTCCTGTACGCCGGATGCGGGTTCGAGATTTCCTCGATCGGATTTCGCATGATCAGCGGGCATACGACCTTGTCGACAGCTGTCTGGACCGTCGCCATCGCACTCCTTTCCCGGGGCATGGGAGGCAACGCGGGCATCGGCGCCATCGCCGGCTTGCTTGTCGGCCTGCTGACTGCTGTCGCCAGGGTCTTCGATCACGCGCACACGGTTCCCGAAGTCATCGCGGGCTGGCTTTTGGGCGCTGCAATCGGGGCGCTCTTTGTTCGCGCTCTCACGCGTTCCGAATTCAGACCGTTTCGACCGGTTGGCGCCGCTGCTGCGCTCATCCTCGTCACCACCGCGGCGTATGGAAACCACGCGCCCTTCCAGACCATGATCGAGGCACATTCACGAGGTCTGTGCGCACGTGCATTCTCCGCAGTTTCGGCCGCACGCTAACGTCAAGTGGGGAGGGACTCGAGGTCGGACCCTCGCTTGCAGTCCCTTACTCAGGGGGGTTCGGCCCAGCTGACGAGTAGGTAGAATCAAGTTGCAGCGCACAATAAACTAGGAATGCGCTTCGCTCAGGGTCAATCTCACCGGTAAGCCGCGATGCTCTATTTGCTAGCGTTCGTCGCCTTCGAGGCGGCATGGTTCGTTCCATTCCGCATCGTGTTCAGGTCTGCGCGATTCAGCGCGCTATATGCCTATCTTTCCTTGATCCCGATTCTTGGGCCGCTGATCTGTATCTGGATACTCGCCGCGCGACCATGGCCGCTCAAGAGCAAGGTTGTGCGCACGTATTCTTGAAAGGGAAAGCCCCCCGAAGGCCTTGGCGAAGGGGAAGCCGCTGGTGCGGAGGACCTGGACTTCAGCGCCAGGAAGAAGGCGCCGGGATAGGCCAGCCCAAATCGCCCCCGCATGCTTTCGAGCCTGCCTTATGCAAAATTCCGACAACTGCTCGATGCGAAATGCCACCGGGCTGGCATCGAACTGCTACGTCGCGCGACGTGGCTGGAGCGTGCATGCTGCCGCATCGGTCGTAACTGCGCGCCGCAGGCAGAAGTTGTTGGCTGAGCCAGCGTAACGACGGATCAGGGTAATGGCAAAGCCGATCATTGATAACGAGTTGTGGAAGCAGCTGATTGAACCACTAAACATTCAGAAGGAACACAGGATATGGACAACCGCGTTACCAAGGCCGTCTTCCCCGTCGCGGGACTGGGCACCCGCTTCCTCCCCGCCACCAAGGCGAGCCCCAAGGAAATGCTGCCTGTCGTCGACAAGCCACTGATCCAGTACGCCGTGGAAGAAGCCATGGCCGCCGGCATTACCGAGATGATCTTTGTCACGGGCCGCTCCAAGCGCGCCATCGAGGACCATTTCGACAAGGCCTACGAACTGGAAGTGGAGCTCGAGGCCAAGAACAAGCAGGCGCTGCTGGACGCGGTCCGTTCTATCAAGCCGGCCAACGTCGAGTGCTTCTATGTGCGCCAGCCCGAAGCACTGGGCCTGGGCCACGCGGTGCTGTGCGCAGCCAAACTTGTCGGCGACGCGCCTTTTGCCATCATGCTGGCCGATGACCTGATCGACGGCAATCCGCCGGTGATGAAGCAGATGGTCGACATCTACAACCACTACAACTGCTCGGTGCTGGGAGTGGAAGAGATCGCGCCGGAGCAGAGCCGCTCCTATGGCGTAGTCGACGGACGCGAATGGGACGAGGGCGTCATCAAGATGTCCGGCATCGTGGAAAAGCCCGCGCCGCAAGATGCACCCTCCAACCTGGGCGTGGTCGGCCGCTATATCCTGACGCCGCGCATCTTCGACCACCTGCGGCAGCTCAAGCCGGGTGCCGGAGGCGAGTTCCAGCTCACCGACGCCATCCAGTCACTGCTCGGCCAGGAGCAGGTGCTGGCCTACCGTTACCAGGGCACGCGCTACGACTGCGGCAACAAGCTGGGCTACTTGAAGGCCACTGTCGAGTATGCGCTGAAGCACCCGGAAGTCGGCCCCGACTTCCGCCGCTACCTGGGGCAGGGTGACCATCATCAGGCTGACAGCGTGGTTGCCTGACGAAGCTGCCTGCCATTCAGTTTGGTGAGGGGGGCACCCCCTCACCCCTCTCTCCACCGTCCGTGCGGCTCCGCATACGGCGGTTCACAAACAAGACTGCAAGCGTCGCTGTGCGGCGATGCCAGCCCCCTTACAGTCACGATTCGATACAAAGGGCGCGCGGATCCCGGTCTGCTTCTGCAGCTTCTTCGGAAACATGGCGACTCTTCAGGCGGCTGTGCATAGCCTCGCATTGCTTCAACTTCGTTGCCCTGGGCGCCTCTGCTGGGCTGGCAATGCCGGCCTCGGTGGCAACGCGCAGATATGCTTGCCGGAAGACTACGGCCACGGTAACGATGAGCGTACCGATGCCCAAGGCTCGAACTGCAAGCTGGGTGTATTGCGACATAGCGAAATTGGCTTGGTGATAATCAGGAATCAACACTACTACTTGGCCACGCTACACGCGCCTCCAAGCCATTCTATGTCTGTTGAATGAGAAGGACCGAGTCTGGATCTCGATTTCAGAACCCGGAGAAGCGAATGCCGATCGAGCCGTAGCCGTAGTACCGGTCCAGCTTGCCAGCGGTCGTGGCGTTATAGAGAAACGGAATGGTGCCAACGAAGTTGTACAGCGACGCCTGGCCGCGCAGGAACACCTCCACGTTCTTCACTACCGCATACGATAGCTCCAGCCCCAGCGTATGGTTCGAGCGAATCGGCGAGTAGCCATAGGTTTTCGCGCGGTCATCGACATTGCTACGCAGCAGGTATTGGAACTGGTAGCCCAGCCGCGCGGCGAAGTTCTCGTACTTCCAGCGCCATGAGCCGCCCAGGTTCAGGTAGCCGGCCGTGTAGTTGAAATCGTCGTTGAAATTGATCCCGAACTGGCTGGCGTCGACTGCGAACGAGGCCGACTGGAGGGTGGCATTGCCAGCGCGGCACGGTGCGGCCAGCGCGCCGTTGGCGATATTGTCAGAGCCGATGGCGACGTTGAAATTGCAATTGCCCCGCTGCAGCCCGGCATTGAGGTTCCCGATGGTCACACGGCTGATCCCGAGCCCGACGAAACCCGTGAGCTGGTTGCGCTCGGTCAGCTCGCCCGAGAAGATGACGTCGGCCTGGCCCTGGACGTCATTCGCGTTGTTCACCGTCAGGCTGTTGAAGGTCGTGTTGCGAACCGTGACCGGCGTCGAGCGGTTCAGGCTGCCGGAGTGGTCTCCCCATAGCGAGAAGCGCACCATGATGCGATCGCGCGCGCCAGGCTCTGCCAGCGGGTCGTAGTGCATGGCCAACATCCAGCTGTCGATCTGGTTATGGTCTTGTCCGTAATCGATACCGCGGCGCCAGTAGGTGGCCGACCCCGACCAGTACGGCGAGAACTTGTAGCCCAGCATCAGCTTGCCACCGCGATAGTCGCCGGCGTTGTCCGACACGGGGCCCTGCCGCCCGCGCAGGTTGAAGACATCCACAGTGCGATTGACCATGTCGTAGCTGGCCTCCACCCGCACCGAGGTGAACTCGCCCGTGGCGGGCTCGGCCAGCATGAATACATCGTCCGGCGCGGCGCTGGCCGCGCCCGCGCACGACAGGCCCAGCATCAGCGCGCAGGCTTGCTCCAGCCGGCGCTTGCGAAACAGCTGCATAGAAAACTCCGAGGCCGCGGGGCAAGCCTCATTCATGGCGCGTCCCCAGGGACTCGACGCAGACACAAAAGAACCCGGCCACCCGTGGCACTGCCCTGAGGCATGCGTCCGGATGACCGGGGGCATAGCCTTCCCCATCCTGGCGGAAGGCAGCACTACGCGCCGGTCACGGGTTGAGCGTAACCGTAGTCTTGAGGCCGTCGCCGGTCACCTTGGCCGCGTCAGTCCTCACCGACGCCGTCTTGGCGTTCTCCACGCTGCCGTCCACCAGCGCACCCAGCTTCACGTCCTTGCCGCTAATACCTGTCAGCGCAAACGTCACGGGGAACGTGCTGGGCGACTTCGGCGTGAGGGCGTCAACCTGCGCCTGGCTCAGCGCGCCGGCAGACTTGAGCTTGCCAAGGAACACCGTGAACGGCAGGTTCAGCGAACCGCCGTTGGCGCTGTCGAACAGGTTGTCCGCGACGCCATTGGTCAGGCTTGCGGCAGCCGACACGTTGCCGCTGATCTCGAACGAATAAGTCGTGTTGGCCGGCACCACCACATCCACCAGTTGCGATCCGTTGAACGTCAGCGTCACGTTCTCGATGATAACGTCGACCTGGTTGCCGCCGTAGGTATAGCTCAGGCCAGCGCGCACTTGCGACGGGCCGCCATTAAAGGCATCACCATTCTGCGTCAGCGCGACCTTGATCGAGCTCAGCGTGCCGCCCGTGACCGAGATCGAGTCGGTGATCGGGTAAGCCTGGCCGTTGATCGTCAGGTTGGACAGCAGGACGTAGTTGGTCAGCTTGACTGCGTTCGCCACCTCGTTGATCGCGGTGCTGTTCACCGCGCTGCCCAGGTCCGCGGATGCCTGCTGGATCTCGGTGGTATTGCCGGTCGACACGGCGTCGCCGAGTGCAGCCAGCTTGGTCGCGTTCGACGCATCGGTCAGCGCGGCCGGCGTTATAGCCTTGACCAGCGCCGTGGTCGTCGTGGTCTGTGCGCTCTCGGTCACGACGTTGATCGACCCGCTCGCCTTCAGCTTCGACAACGTTTCGGCCGGGCTGCTGCTCAGCGCGATGTCGTCCAGCGCTGTGCTCACGCTCGACACCTGGCTCGTGATCAGCGGGGCGGTCAGTGCGGCCACGTTGGCTGCCACGGCGGCAATGTTCGACTGCAGGCTCGCGGGCAGGCCGCTCTGGGCGTTCTGCACAGCGCCCGACACCACGCTCGTCACCAGCGCGCTGCTGGCCAGGTCAGCCGTGCCCGACGCGCCGGCCACGGCGGTGGCGACCGCCTTGGCAGCCGCTGCGGCCGCAGCCTCGGCGGTCAGCGTGCCACCCGTGGCCAGGCCCGTCAGCGTCTTGGCGACCTGGTCGACCAGTTGCTGTACCACGACCGCCGCCCTGAGCGTGGCTGCGTCCTGCATCGGGTCCAGCGTGGCCAGGTCCTTGCCTGCCAGGCCGAGCTTCGCCGCCAGTGCAGCTGCCTGAGTCGGGCCGAGTTGCGCAACCAGCGTGGTCAGCGGCGAGATCACCGGTGTCACGCCCTCCTTGTATGTCACCGCCGGTGCCTGCAGCACCCCGGTGAACGGCTGGTTAGTACCGATATCGGTGCCGCCGGTCACCTTGAGCGCGCTCGTGGCGCAACCTGCAGGGAAGGTGAAGTCGCCGGTTGCATTCGTCGTCGTGGTCTTGTTGCTGCAATCGAGGAAGGTGACCGTCGCGCCAGACAGGTAGAAGTCCACCGCCTTGCCGCTCACGGTGACAGAAGGCTGGGACGGCGTCGGCGAATCGTCGCCGCCACCGCAGGCAACAAGCGTTGCCGCGGCGGCAGCCATGATGCCGAGGGTGAAGATGTTCCGGGTTTTGGTTTGCACGCTTCTCTCTCCTGAGATCGATACTTCGGTACGTCGATACATTGGTGGGGAAATCCTGCGACGGAATACTGCCGCGCACAGTCTCCGGCGCCCTACGCTGCCCTGTCGTGCCACGCTTCGGCTCGCAAGCGGTTTTTTGCTGCAGCAGCTTGCAGATCGCGCCAGCACACAGATAAACAAATCCCCAAATCTGTGTCACCCCTACTTGGCGGGGGATAGCCTTTGCTTGCGCGCAGCCTCGTAAGCCGCACTGCAGCATCGCCGACGCACGCCCGCCGTGACTCACTACGGCCTCGCTAACAGGCGTCTGCACCAGAGCAGAGCGCAGGAAAATCGCCCGGTCCCAGCCAGCCGGCAATGTATTGCCCCATTGCGTCAAGCAACACGTCAGACGTCAGTCCCGCTGCGCCGGCCAGTGCCGGGCAGATGATCCACGTGGTGCCGTCGTGCTCCAGCACGCGCAGGGTCTTGGGCAAGTCAGCGGGCTGCAGGATATGGTCGGCGCCGCGCACATTCCCGAGCGCGAACGCCTGCACGAAATCGTCGGTGTGGCGCTCGCCCAGGCATACCACCACCTTTGGCTTCCAGAGCCTGCGGATCCTGTCAATGAAGGCGAAGCGCTGACCATCGCGGCAAAGCTCGAGGTAACGCTGCCTGGGCACAAGCTCCGGCTGGCCGCGGAATGCCGTCGACCACGGTGTCTGGTTAATCAGCCGCGCTGGCAGCGGAAACAGGCTGAGCTTGAACTCCGCGCCGTGCGGCGCGTACAGATGACGGTCGAAGTAATGCTTCCAGTCCCGCTCGCCCAGGGGCGTGTTGAAGAAATGCGCGCGCGCTGCGGCCATGATCCTGGCAATCTTCTGGTGCGACTGCCAGCGCTCCATGTGGGCGCGGTGCTTGTGGCGGTACGCAGCGTCCCACGCACTGGCTTGCGCGTGCGGAACCAGCGGCGCCACCATCGACTCCGCTCTCGGATGCGGTGAACTGTCACAAAACCATACTGCCGCATCCGGATTTCCCCCTTCCATCCCTACATACGACGCGAAATATTCTTCGAGCTGTTCACGCGTAAACACTGTATTCGGTTCTGTTTTCATGCCTCTACCGCGTGGGTGAGTAAAGGATGCCAAAAGGCTGAGCCCCCGCTCAGCGATTTGTTGCACCACACAAACTAGGCAGCGGCCGGATTCTGCGCGCGAATCAGCGTGTTTTCTCCCCCCATTCGAGGGATACGTTGTCATCTCGTTTCCCTTCGTAAGCGGGGTAACGTTCAACGCAATATCACGGCAATCACGCGCGCGAGGCCTCGATAAACTCGTAGCAAGTCAATCTACAAGCGTGCCCGCATGTCACACGTACGTCGTGCGTTTGGGTTAAAGTTGCCCTCGTGCGCCAATGTTCTGTTCTGTACCGGCCGGTAACCAGTCACCAAGCTTCGCGTCATCGATAGTGTCAAACGTCCCAGCCTCACCGCGCCACGCTACCCAGTTCACGGGCGCCGAACCCGAACGCTTGCCGCACAGCCACTTCGAGGTAGGTGCCGATGGACCGCAGGCCGCCCGGGGTCAGATACTTGCGTGGCGACAACGCGTTGGGCACGTCATGGACCTGAAGGTCACGCGCGACAGCCTCCTTGCGCCCTTCCACGCAGCCATCGACCGCTACCTGATCGCGGACATGTCTTTCACGGACTGCCGCTGTGACGGCGTCACGCTGCAACGCAGCCTCGCGCGTATCTCGACTGACTCGGCACGGCATCACGCGATACAGGTCTTCGTCGAAGGCAGCGCCGGCGTAGTGGTGGGTGAGCGCCGCAATCCACAGCCGCGCCACGGAGGTATTCTGCTGACGGACCTTGGGCAGCCGATTGAGATGCGGCGCGAGGCAACACGCGCGCTCTCATTCTTCGTCCCGCGCATAACGATGGAAGCCATTTTCATGGAAGCCGAGGCCGCGCACGGACGTATCGTGGAGACCGACACACCGCTGAGCCGACTGGCCGTTGCACACGCAGTCGCACTCAGTCGGGATCTGCCAACCATGACACCCGAGGCCACCGTGCACGCCATGCACACCGGCGTGGAGCTACTGGTCGGGGCCCTGCGGCGAGGCGTGGGCCTGGACGGCAGCACTCGCGCCGCGGTGCGCAGCGCCGTACTGGCACGCGCCCGTCGGCTGATAGACGCCGATCCCGGCCAAGCCGGACTGTCGCCCACCAGGCTGCTGTCAAAGCTGGAAATCTCGCGAGCCACCCTTTACCGCTTGTTCGAACCCGAAGGCGGCGTGCAAGCCTATATCCGCAAGAGCCGTCTGCGGGCTGCCGCGCAGGACCTGGTGCGCTACCCCCACCTGGCTGTCAACGACATCGCCTACGGGCTGGGCTTCAACAGCCCGTCCGACTTTACGCGCGCATTCCGCCGCACCCTCGGCATGTCACCGCGCGACCTGCGGGCCTACGCGACTGACGCCGGCAACCGTGCCTTCTGGCAAGCCGCGATCGCAGTCCAGGGCAAGGATTATCAGCAATGGATGCAGCGTCATGCCGCGTGATGACACCGCAGCCGCAGTGGCCAAACGGTGTCACACCGAGGCTTCGGGCTCTTCCTGTCGGTGTCGATCGGGCTCTTCTGGCCGTATCTGGAAATCGGCGATCGTCAGCCACTGGCTGATGAAGTGCCCCATTGCATTCAACAGGACGTCCGATCCCAGGCCGGCAGCGCCGGCCACCGCCGGGCAGATAACCAGGCGCGTGCCCTGGTCCTGGTAGACGCGCAGTACCCGTGCCTGGTCAGCCGGCTTCAGGACATGCTCGGTGTATGGCTGGCCGCACATGCCAAACGCGTGCAGGTAGTCATCCTCGTGACGCTCGCCCAGGCAGATCACCACCTTGGGCTGTTGGCGCCGGCGCAATGCCTCGATGAAGCGGAAGCGTCCGCCGTTGCGGCACAGTGACAGGTAGTTGACCTTGGGATTGAGTTCGGGCTGCTGACCATACAGCCGCTTCCATGGCAGCCCGTTGTCCGCGCGAGTCGGCAGCGGAAACAGGCTCAGCTTGAATTCCCACCCGCGCGCACGGTAGAGATACTCGGAAAGATAGCGCTGCCAGCTGCAGCTATCGCGCCGGGCAAACAACACCATTTCCCACGCCGCCGACATGATGCGCGCGATGCGCTGGTGCGTCTGCCACCTTGCCATATCGTGTGCGTGAGCGACCCGAAAATGCGCGTCCCAGGCGCTCGGCACCCGCTGCGGAGCCAGCGGCGCCGCCAACGGCAAGCCCACCGTGGTAGGTACATGATCGCAAATCCAGACCGCTGCCGCCGGATTGCCGCCCTCCATCCCCACGAAGGAAGAAAAATAGGCGTCCAGCTCATCGCGGGTAAAAACGTTCCCTTTCATGTCTTGTTGCATCCTGCGGAAGATTGCCGTGACACCGGCTTGAGATCGGCACTACCGCGTTGCGCGCCATGCCGACGCAAGACTCTAGCTGTGGCCGCGCCTCGCACTTGACCATATGTCTCAAAACGGAAGAGAGCGACTTAAAGGTGCCACACAAACATCGTCCCACTTTCCCTTCTTACGCAGGGTACCGACGGGTCACGCTGCACCGCACTATTCGCACCAGAAACACGAAGCACACCGGCGCCACCAGCGCGCCGGCAGGAAGAGAGCGTTGCAGTTCCAGGGACGGCACTCAAGGATGCGGCCAGTGGCCGGTCACTAGCTGACCGCAGCCACGCCATGGAACCGACTGCCGCAAGGCAGTCCCGCACGACTCTGCTTTGTCTGCGCCAAGAGCATGCACACCAAGATGCATGCCAGCGACGAGCCTGGCCGCCACTGTGCACGGCCGGCAAGTTCGGAGGAGAAAAAAAGGGCATGGGCACTCGCTTGAGCGCCCATTACGCGAACGCTTCGGGGGAAGCAATGGGTGTCTATCGCGATATGTTTGCCAGGCATCACGATCAGCTCGCGCTGATGGTGCGCCTGCTCGACGCCGGCGCTATCTGGGTGGCGGCAATACTGGCCAGCGAAGTGCGCTTTGCCAGCGCGCACGCGCCGATCCACCTGTTCGTCCAGTATTTCGGCTGCGCGATCGCCTTCATCGTGTTGCCCGGGTTCGACCTCTACAGCTCATGGCGTGGCCGCAGCCTGTTCTCGCTCGCCACACGCTTGCTATCCGCCTGGAGCCTGGTCTGGCTGATCAGCGTTCTGCTGACCTACCTGCTGCACCAGGCCGACTCCCTCTCCCGCTTGTGGATGGTTTACTGGTACGCCTTCTCGCTGGCCGGCCTGCTGGGCCTGCGCGTGGCCAGCCGCGTCGTGCTCAACCTGTTGCGCGTCACCGGCGCCAACAGCAAGCGCGTGCTTATCGTTGGCTATGGCCGTACCGGACAGGAGATGTACCGCCGCGCGACCGCCAGCCACGCCACCGGATTCAAGATCAGCGGCATCTACGCCCCCGAAGGCGAGCCCACGCCCGAAGGACGCCGCCGCATCACCGACAGCGCCCAAATCGCCGATTTCGCGCGCGAGCATGAGATCGACGAAATCTGGCTCACCCTGCCGATGAGCGAGTTCCGCCTGATGCAGGAGATCAACTTCTCGCTGCGCAATGACTTCATCGACATCAAGTGGATGCCGAGCGTGCTCGACTTCGACTTGCTCAACCACAACGTCGGCAACTTCCTCGGCATGCCCGCGGTGGAAATGAACAGACCGCCCGCGCTCGGCGTACGGGGCACGATCAAGGCCATCTTCGACCGAGCCTTTGCCGCGCTCGTCCTCATCGCCCTGTCGCCGCTGTTCCTGATCATTGGCCTCCTGATCAAGCGCGACTCCCCGGGCCCAGTCTTCTTCAAGCAGGAGCGCCTTGGCATGGACGGCCGCGTCATCCACGTCTACAAGTTCCGCAGCATGAAGGTCCACGCCGAGCATGGCACCGTCACGCAAGCCACCAAAGGCGACAGCCGTATCACGCCGATCGGCGCCTTCCTGCGCCGCACCAGCCTGGATGAGCTGCCGCAGTTTATCAATGTGCTCAGGGGCGAGATGAGCGTGGTTGGCCCGAGGCCGCATGCCATGGCGCATAACAATATGTACAAGGAGCAGTTGGACTTCTACATGCTGCGCCACCGGGTCAAGCCCGGGATCACGGGCTGGGCCCAGATTAACGGCTATCGCGGCGAGACCGACACCCTGGACAAGATGGCCAAGCGGGTGGAGCACGACATCTTCTATATCCGGAACTGGTCGTTCTGGATGGATGTGAGGATTATTTTCTGGACGGCGTTCAAGGGGTGGACGGGGCGGAATGCGTACTGAAAAAATCCGGCAGCCTAGCCAGGAAACTATGCGTCCAATGAAAGTATTGCATTTGATTAACGGAGAGTTCTACTCAGGGGCCGAGAGAGTTCAAGATCTCCTTGCATTGCGACTGCCTGAGTTCGGCGTTGAATGTGGATTCGCATGTCTCAAGCCGGAACTGTTCCCAAATTGCCGGCGGTCGGTCGATACGCCCCTTCATAAGGTATCGATGCGCTCCAGATTCGACGCGTCTGTGGCGGGCCAAGTCGCCGCGATCATCAGGCAGCATGGCTACCGACTGCTCCACACTCACACGCCACGCGCTGCACTCATCGGAAGGTTTGCAGCAAGCAAAGCGGGCATTCCCATGGTTCACCACGTTCATAGCCCTACTCGTCGCGACAGCGAGAACCGAGCTCGGACCTTCATCAATGCGATAGTGGAGAACTGGAGTCTCTCAAAAGCCGTGAGGCTTATAGCCGTATCCAACAGTTTGAGCCAGTATCTTCGCGATTGCGGATTCTCGTCGAACCAGATAGCAGTAGTTCCCAATGGGGTACCCGCAATCGCCGATCAATCCATTCCGAACGGTAACTCATCAGAATGGGTGATCGGTACGGTCGCCCTATTCCGTCAGCGTAAGGGGCTCGAGGTGTTGCTGCAAGCCTTAGCCTTGCTACGAGAGAAGGGCCAATCTGTGCGCCTCCTTGCGGTAGGAGCTTTTGAAACCACCCAGTATGAAAAGCACATCCGCGAGATCACGGCAAAGCTAAATCTTAATGACGCTATTACTTGGGCTGGATTTACCCTCGACGTTGCTACTGAATTCAAGAAGATGGATGTGTTCGTCCTACCCAGCCTGTTCGGGGAGGGGCTACCAATGGTCGTCATCGAAGCGATGGCCCTTGGTCTGCCTGTAGTAGCCACAAGGGTAGAAGGTATTCCGGAAGTCTTAGAGCCAGACGGCGCCGGAATTATTGTCGAGCCCAATCAGCCTCGCGCAATTGCTGAAGCAATAGAACAGCTCATCCAATCACCCGCCCAGCTTGCCCAACTCGCAGAGTGCGGGCGAGCTAGACAGCGCTCCCACTACTCGGACATAGCAATGGCACGAGAGGTCGCAACCATTTACCGGGAAATCGTCGAATGACCAAGCGCCTGCAAGCATTTGGCATAGAGATAGATGCGCTTGACAGAACCGACGCGGTCGCAGAGGTGCTGGAAAAACTCCAATCGGACAAACGTAGCTGTGAGTATGTTGTCACGCCTAACGTTGATCACATTGTAAAGCTTGGACAATCAGCGGATTTTCTTCAAGCATACCAATCCGCCAGCCTGATACTTGCCGACGGTTGGCCGGTTGTTGCTGCGTCAAGGCTGCTGGGGACTCGTCTCCCCGAGAGGGTAACAGGAAGCGACCTTGTACCAAATTTATTTGCGCACGTCTCCTCGATATGGCATCGCAACCTCACCGTCTTTCTGCTTGGTGCAGCGCCTGGCGTGGCCGAGCTAGCCGCGCGCAACATCGAAGGAAAGTGGAGGAATATTCGCGTGGTGGGCACTTATAGCCCTCCCTTTGGTTTCGAAAAGGATCCGAAAGAGTGTGCTTCCATTTGCTCGAAGATTGCACAATCCGGTGCTGAACTGCTCGTCGTGGGACTAGGTGCTCCAAAACAAGAACTCTGGATAAAAAAGCACACCGCCCAACTCCCGGTGAAAGTGGCTCTGTGTGTTGGCGCTACCATCGATTTTCTAGCCGGCGCCAAGCGGCGGTCACCGAAATGGATGCAGCGGGCTGGTTTGGAATGGCTGCATAGGATGGGGTCTGAGCCACGAAGATTGGTCAAGCGGTATGCCTATGGTGCTGTCGTCTTCCCGCTGCTCGTGATTAAGGAAGTGGTTGCTGGCCGTCACCGCAGGGCATAGAGACTAAAGTAACCTGTTGCTGGTCCAACCTTTGTTGACGAACCTCGGAGGGGAAAGCTGAGGTCATTCCACCTCCCCCTCAACCTGGATCGCCGAGCGGTGTAACCGATATCTACCGACAGACGCTTACACTCATTCGGAATCCCTTCCGTCGCCCCTCGCGTCAACGATCACGTCGCTAGCCAATTGGGGCAAAACGGCTATACCTACCGCCTCGGCATAGACCATTTCCCTATAGCCTCAGGCTGCCATACCCTCCGTCAGATACAGAAAAATGCGTTGCCTCGGCGCAGCTAGAACACCACTGTGCCCGTGCATTCTGCGATCATCCCGCCAGTGCGACTGGAAAGCGAATCACTACAGGGGACATCACGGCCCCTGCATACTGACAGGCATCGGAGTCGACATGGACAAAACTCGACGTACTGCAATTGCAATGCTTTGCGGCCTCGCCCTCGGCATCGGGTATCGCGGCCGCGCTGGAAGCGCTCAAGGGGCCTTCCCAGTGGAGCCCTTCCGCGGCCAAGTTCTCCGGCTGACAGACTTTGGCGCCAAGGCTGATTGGAACGGTACCCGCGGCACAGACAACCAAGCGGCATTAAATACCGCCCTAGCTAGTGGCGCGGCAATCGCCATCCCGCCTGGTCGCTTCAAGATCGGGGCGACAGTTAGAGTACCACCCGGTGCCCGCATCATCGGCCAAGGTGGCGAATTAGTCTTTGTCGAGGGCTCGCTTCAGCTGGATACCAGGTGCATCTGCGACGGAGTATTCATCTCCGGCAACGGGAAGACCAATCGAGGCAATGGCTTCAGCATTCTGGCAGGCGCAAATGGTGTAACCCTCATAGCCCCCAAGGTTCGTGACGTTCACTACAACGCCGTTGACAATAGCCACGGCGCTGCCGATCTGGTGGTTATCAATCCAGATTTCGCGAACACTGGTGGCGAGAACATCAATCCAACCTATCAAGGATGCGGGGTCTACTCAACCAACGGAATTCGCCTACGCGTTATCGGAGGCGAAATGCAACGCTCATATGGTCAAGGTGCAGTCTTCGTAAACGGAGGAAAAGACTATGAGATATCGGGTGTCAATATACATGACACCTATTATCGTGGCATAACGACGTATAACAACCCTACCGGCGGACTGATCGCACACAACACGATCAAGCGCACCGGTGCATTAAAGCCAAAGGGCTCCTCTGGAGTCGGTACGAATGGAATCTATTTGATTCACTCCACAGCTGAGGACTGCATCGTAATTGACAACGAGATCGAAGATGCGGGGGAAAATGGGATCGAGGGAAACGGTACCATTCTAAACAACAAGATAACTCGCACTGGCTACAATGACTTAGCAACACCCAGCAAGGAGGGCATCTATCTGTATAGCGATGCAATCGCCAGAGGGAACATAATACGCGACTCAACTGGAGATGGCATCAAGTGTTACACAAACGGCAGGACCCGTCACATAGTCGCCACTAATAACGTCATCTACACGCCAACCGAAAGTGGAATATCCATTATCACCGACGGCGCGGCGACAATATTTGGCGAACTGAAGATCGAGGGCAACATAATATACGGATATAATAACGCCGCCAAAGCCGGTATCAGCATCACCGGTAAGAATGGTGGGCGTTATTCTGAGGAAAATTCCACAGTACGAAACAACCGTGTCGTCGGTCGCCCTAATAATTCAGTTCATCGCGCCATTACGGCAGTCTCCGGAAATAGTTTTGACGACACAAGGCAACAACAGAAGAATTCCAATTAATAACGACCAACCGATGGATCAAGGAAACGCTCTGGTAAAAATCTCCCATCTACTTCTCCGCAATCAGGATCAACCTATACTATCCCGGCCTAAAATGATCGTCGCACACCGACACCGAGAGGCTGGAGACCCTTTCGCTCCCCACCTCTACTCGCAGAACCCTCAGCAACAATCCTTGCCCCCAACGCTCTTGCCCGCTGTTGCCTTGTCACAATCTGAAGAGACGCTATCGCAAGCGCCACAGTCATCACGATAAGACTAACCAAATAGAATGACGAGATATTATTTTCTAACGACAATCTAAAAACAAGAACGAACACTATAGGAACCCACGCCCGGTGACGTTTCCAAACCAACCGCAGGCCTATCCCAATAGCCACGATTAGCGCCACCAGAGCAAGCAGACCAAAATCCACCAGCACTAGCAGAAAGTCATTATGAGGCATCATTCCACCCCAAACACGGGTATAGCCGCCGAAGCCTAACCCAAAAAGTAGTTCCTCCAGGGGTAGTGATTTAATGAAATCACCGAAAACTACGTATGCGTAGAAGCGCCATGTGAGTGAACTCTGATATTCATCCCCAAGCTCCTGGATAGGACGACCGAGTCGCGCCAACTCCACGACCTGATCCATCGCGCCGTTCCAAATAAGCTGAAATGGGCCAAATATTTTACCGAAAAGCTCAATATCCATCGCGTAGATTATATATCCAGATACCACGACGCCGATCACCCCGACGAGCAGAAGACGTATAATGGAAGTAAGTCCAAACCTTCTCATATTCAGGAAGGCGGCAAGACTTAGAATACTGGCACCAGTGGAGGTCGAAAGCATACACATTGCAACAGGTATTACCTTCTGCCTCACGCGCGCCAGAGAAACGGAATTAATAACATAAACAAATGCCAAGCTACACAATGCATAACTTCCGAGAATATTGGCATGTTCAAAATTAAAGAATTGCCTCCGCAGGGGATTCGCCACCCCAACAGACACAACGAACGAGATACAAAAGAAGAAAATAAAGCAATTCAACACGATTCGGCAAACCGCAGCTATTTTTTTTTCGCTCAAATTGAGCACGAGCAGTTTTACACTGTAGTAAATCGGCACCAATGACACGTATCTTAAAAAAGAGTCGAGGTCATCGCTCAGAAGGTACCACCAAACACACATTATTAAGTAGGACGACGCGAGAAGTATGCCGGCCACACCAACTCGCGCAAATGTACGCGGCTGGGCCAAAAGCACAAAACAAACGCCAATAGCAGCGCAACTTGTAAGCAAGAAGTTAGCCGCTCGCACAGGAGATAGAAAATCGATTGATAGTTTCATAAAGAAGAGAACTACCAATAGTACGTCCGATCTCATGCAGTCTCCGATCGAATCGGCCTCGCAGGATTTCCAGCAACCACGGCACGGCTTTTTACATCATGGACAACGACAGAGCCCGCACCAATCTTGGCATGGGAGCCGATCGAGACAGCACCTATAATGGTGCTACTGCAGCCAATGTCAACGTGATCCCCAATGATGGGGGCATCGCTCGAAGCGAGTCGAGCCCCGATAGTTGTATTATGACGAATAATGCAATGCGATCCGATTACCGTGGCTGGATTTATCACAATCCCTTGTGCGTGATATATGGTCAAAGGGCCTTTTACCCTTGCCTTCCACGGCAATTCGCAACCGAAGAACCATTCCACCAGAATCCTATAGAATACGAACAGCGGAAGGGCAAGAATTCTAACCAAGCGGCCTTTTAGATAAAAGTATGATGTAACTCGGTACATGAAAAGTATGAACTGTATCCTCCCACTATGGCGGTTACAGGACCAATCACAAAATAGAAACCCGATAGCGCCCATAATTTCAGCCTATTTTAACCTAATGCCAACTGGAGATATATTCTCTCGTCCAACAAGTCATTAAGCAGATTTCGCGAGAATCGACCTACCGACGTTCTTCACGATAATCTCCCCTGCCCTCCGGGCCATGCGCCAGCGACCTTCTGCCGACGAACGAATGACCCTCATGGGAATTCGCAGTGCACGAAGAATGTATCCAGGTGACCTTATGGGCTTCAACCTCTCAGGCCAGAGGAAGTCGTAGATATCTGTATGCGAGACCTCCACACCAATCTTTCTTAGGTTACTTTCGACCAGATCCGTATGCTTCTCCTTCTGCAAAGCTCGCTTCGTTACCCCAATCTGCTGAAAATGCATTCTATAGTTCAAAAGGACCTTTGGAATATTAACTAGCTCACCGTACTGAGCCAGGTCCAACCACAGCTTAAAATCTTCCGTATACTCCCACTCTTTCCTATAGCGCAGGTTATGAAGCCTGAGCGTTGCTGACCTGATCATTACCGTTGGATGAGCAAAACAGCTATGGAACTGCAGATAGGATAGGCATTGCTCATTCAAGACGGGCATCTTGACAATTCCCGTAGCAGCGCCGACCTTCTTATAAAAACTCCCGCAAGCTACAACGGCTTCGTTCGTATCCATCAGTTCACACTGTAGCTTGAGACGATCAGGCAAAGCCTCATCGTCTGCGTCCATACGTGCGATGTACTCGCCGCTTGAAAGTTCGAGTCCCCTATTAAGGGCCGATACGATTCCAGCATTCGCCTGGCGGATCGTCTTAAGACGCGGGTCTCGGTCCACCAGCTCTTGGATAATGTTGCCGGTCTGATCGGTGGAGCCGTCGTCAATCACCAAAAGCTCGAAATCGGCAAAGCTCTGAGCCAAGATCGATTCGATAGCGCTTCGCACGTACTTTTCACCGTTATAGACCGGCATGACTACTGAAATCTTCGGCATCTGCATCACCCAACCAAGCTGACAATACTACTTTCTTTTGTCCATGAATTAATGTATCCCGAATTCTTTCCATATGAATTATCGGAGACCGTATTAGGCATATCTAGAAGACAAGCTAAGATATGCCCATGCAAGCGATCCGTGAGGACATGCTCGTGGGAAGAAAAGAGATCGATTGCCTCTGCTATGAGACGATCTGCGTATTTCATCCATAGCATCATAGCCCTCATGGAAAATGGCCTGTCTACGCGAAGCAAATGAAGTGCTTTCGTTATCCTATAGAACAGGAGAATCCGCTGCGTACGATTAGCACCTACCACCTGCGGCCAATCAGTCTGCGTCCGCGATTCACTAATGGTCCGCGTTCCGATTTCGTCATCGGTTCTAAAAAATCCCAATACCCCGCTACCCGATCCTACGTTCGGCTTTAATGGCCACAATTGGTGAGCCATATCCGGCACGAGATAAACGTGTCTCGACATTGGCTTCGCAAGTTCGTAAGACGCCGCATCCCTTACAAATATATGTAGATCTTGGTGCTTAGCCAATAAATCCACAGATTTCTTATAATTCTTGGCAGATTTGAAGTGAATCGATTGAGGAAGTATTATTATTCTATTATTTCCTAGTCGATTAATCGCTTCCTCTCTGATTTGCTGGGGCCCAGAATACAAATCGCCGAAATTCCCGCCGCCTTGGAACACTACCACATCTCCCGGCCTTGTCCAATTCGGTCGGTAGTTGTAGTAACCAGCCATTAGTGAGAGTCTGATTTTGTTCCTCGAGAAGAACTTCATCGCCCCCTTCATAATCAATAGATCACCAATATTTCCGTGAATCGGCACATCGATATAGTTAACCGATCGCCCGTCAATAAGGTCAGAGATCACACGATGCAAACCCTGAAGATGCAGCATCACTTCTCGGTGTTCTTTCTTCATTACTCATACCTTTTGTGTTTTGCAAACAATTTCTCGCCAATTATCTTTGATGCAAATTTCAAATCGGCCTTAGATGGTGCAATTGACGGAATCGGCTGAGCCAAAATGATCTTGTACATCAAAAGGGTGACAACTAATCGTATACACGACCCTAACAATAAAAGAAGAGCCAATGTCACCGTGAGGTTTTCCTGCGAGAGAAATGGGATCAGGAACAACACGGGCAATACCGCGGCCAACTGTCGCGTCAGCACAACGCCTGGTCGACCCATGGCATTGAATTGCTGCGCGAGAATCCACGAGGCGCCGCCGATAACGCTTTCAAACAGCAGTATATTGAACGGCAGAGCAGCCGCTCCAAAGTCCCGACCAAAAACAAAGACTATTAAATGGGTGCTAGCGAGCGATATAATCACCGCAACTGCCAGTAGTGGGAGCAATGTCATTCGAAACACCATGAGAATGGTGTCCTTAGGATCGCCAGTCTCCCGGCCAGCAAAATGCGAGAAGAGCGCCGTGGAAGCCGTTTCTTGGATAGCGCCGATCAGTCTGGATGTAGAGACCGCCACGCTATACAAGCCAAAGTCGCCCAATCCGCCGCGCAATAGCAAATAGACTTTATCCAGATTGGTGGTGACCAAACCTAAAACCACCACTAAGTGATACTTTAATGCTAAGGAAACAAAATTCACTGTGGCATTCTTCGACTCTGCAGTTTTGCTCACCTCCCCAGTTTTTCGGATGATTTTCTTCAGAAGAATCACCACTAAAACTACAGAGCAAACTATCGAGAGGAACGTCTGCGCAGTCAATGCATACTCAAGCGTCAGCCACTGACCCAGAAATCCAAAGAGGAATACAACTAAACTTAGAAACGGAAATAGCAGCTTTCCAATATTGTAAATATTTAGGTCGGATTGCAGCTGCGCCGCGCCAACATATAGGGTGTACAGGGAAAATGCAGTGCAAAAAATGATCGCGAATATCGCATGGCCGCCACTCAATCTCGGTGCAAGCATAAGAAATACCTGACCAATTACAACCGCACTCAACAGCACAGTGGCACTACATTTCCAAAACAAGCCTCGCTGGTCTAGATTTTTATCGGCTCTACTAGCAAAAACAAATGCTTGGCCAAAGCCAAATTGAGCCAGTCCGGAAACCAGTGTTGTAAGCAATATCACCGCAGAGTATGATCCGCGCCCCTCTGGACCGAGGGCTCTGGCCGTCAGCAAGTTCGATGCAAACCCTATGACGACCACGGCAGCAACGGAACAAATCGATTTAAACCAGGCTCTCGCGATCATCAAGTCATCTCAATCTTCTTAGGTCTAACCTATTCTTCGCTGGAAAATATTCATGGCAACTCTGCAAAAAAAATTATGCACGCCCATAAATATCTTCGAAACGGACTATGTCGTCCTCGCCCAAATATGCACCCGATTGCACCTCAATCAGTTCCAATGGAATCTTTCCAGGATTCTCTAGGCAGTGAGGCTCACCAACAGGAATGTAGGTGGATTGATTTTCCGTGAGCAAGTAATCCCGCTCTCCGTTGCGAATGCGGGCAGTTCCAGACACTACGATCCAGTGCTCGGCGCGATGATGATGCATTTGAAGGGAAAGCTTCCCCCCCGGCTTGACAGTAATACGCTTTACTTGATAACGCTCTCCGTTATCGACGGAGTCGTATGCACCCCAAGGACGGTAGACCTTCCGGTGTTCTTTTACTTCACGTCGACCTCTATGCCGTATCTTTTCGACCAGCGCCTTTACGTCCTGCGATTTGTCTCTGTGCACGACAAGCACGGCGTCCGGTGTCTCGACGACCATCAAGTTATCAAGTCCGGCGACCGCTACCAGTCGGTGTGAAGAGTGAACAAGACAATCCTTTGTGTCGTGGATAAGCACATCGCCAGTGGCAAGGTTGCCATCTTCCCCTTTCTCCCCTGCTTGCCAAAGTGCATCCCAGGAGCCCACGTCACTCCACTCCGCGGACATGGGTACCATGCGAGCTCGATCCGTGTGCTCCATTACCGCATAGTCGATCGAGTCACTACCACACTGCTTGAATACCTCCTCGTCCAGGCGAAAGAAGTCGAGATCCTTGCGTCCTCCGGCTACAGCGTCTTGCACTGAGCGAAGCATCTTCGGCTGAAACTTCTCCAGTTCTCCAAGATACGTGGACGCTTTAAATAGGAACATGCCGCTGTTCCAGAAATAGCCGCCTTGGGATAAATAGTCCTTGGCTGTTGCAAGGGATGGTTTCTCGACAAATCTATCCACCTCAAATGCTGCATCCTCGTCACACGGTCCCGTCTTCATATAGCCGTATCCCGGGGCAGGCTCCGTTGGCACGATACCGAAAGTGACTATCGCGCCCTTCTGAGCAGAGGACACACCGGCCATTACTGCATGGACGAATGCGGGGATATTGCGAATCAAATGATCCGACGGCAGAAGGAGAAGGAGAGGATCCTTTCCATCAGCCATAGCCCACAAAGCTGCCACGGCTGCTGCCGGCGCAGTATTTCGCGCGTGAGGCTCCAGAATCACGCTGGCATTCTCAAATCCAGCTTCTCGCGCCTGTTCGGCTACCATGAAACGATGCCCATGACCCGCCATCAAAATGGGAGAGCCGACGCCAGGCACCTCACTTGAGCGCAGAAGCGTGTCTTGTAAAAGCGATCGATTGCCCAAGAGGCGAAGAAACTGTTTGGGATAACCTTCGCGTGATAACGGCCAGAGACGCGTGCCAGATCCACCGCAAAGGACAACAGGAATAATTACGGGCGAAGACTCCATCCCTGTGCTCCTACTCTCTCATGTCTACATCGGGCCGCCTGTGCCAAGAGGACACAGGCGCTTGAAGAACGGCGCGATCTTTGCAGATTCACGCGCCACCTCCCCCAGGCGGGAGGAGAATTGCTTTTCGTGCAAGGCGGAACAATGGCGTAGCCTACTAAGTCGAAAAAGGCTACACCACCGTTGCTCCGCAGTCTTCTCAGGCAGGCGACACACTAATTGGCGGTCTGTGCAATCTCTCGATTTTTGAGCCGCCACCGATTCAAGGATCCAACCGATCTGAGCTTCAGGGCTTCTTATTGCTCTTTATCGGTTGCATAACCATAGTAGGCATAGCGATATCGACCGTATTTTGAACCATAGCCATAGCGGAATGCTTCCGGATCCAGCCCATTAAAGATCACTCCCTTAACGTCGACATTCGCGTGACCCAATTGCTTTGCGCTCTCCGTTATCTCGCCAATTGTGGTCTTCTCAAAGCGAGTAACGAGAAGCACTGTCCCGCAACTCGCTGCCAAAATAGCGGAGTCTGAAACAGCTAGCACGGGAGGCGTATCGATGAGAACGAGGTCGTATTTATCACTGAATTTCTCTAACAAGCTCACCATGCGCTCATTCATCATTAGTTCGGCTGGATTGGGAGGGATAGTCCCAGTCCCGATGAAGTCGAGATTTTCAATCACATTGTGATGGATTACTTGCTCGATGGCCGCCTTGCCAACCAGTACGTCCGACAGGCCAGGATTCCGATCCTTACCGAAGTACTGGTTCAGATAGCCCTTACGCATATCGGCGTCGATCACCAGCACACGTTTCCCACCTGAAGCCATGATGACGGCCAGATTTGCAGATATGAATGACTTACCAACACCCGGGGTAGGTCCGGTAAGGAGCACGCGATTGTTGCCAGCATCCAGCATTGCGAACTGTAACGCCGTGCGTAGACTGCGCAGGCTCTCAATAGAGGGCTCATTCGGGAAATGCTGAGCAAGAACGTGTTGGCCTGGCTTGCGTGAACGAAGCCTTTCCGTTAGATCAACTTGCGATTGGGAAAGGGGCACCGTTGCGTAGACACTCAACCCAGTGTGCTGCTCGATATCCTGGGCATCCGTGATGCCTCCGTATAGCGCATTTCGCACAAACGCAACCACTACACCTAGCATCACACCAAGCACAGCAGCAAGCGCGACAACCAATGGCTTTTTGGGCTTTACGGCTTCCTCCGGGATACGCGCGCTATCTACCAGTCGAACATTTCCCACCTTTCCTGCTTTCACCAACTTGAGTTGCTGCATGTTGTTGAGCAACCCAACGTAGAGATCATTGTTCACCTGAACGTCACGCATCAAACGCAGCGTGTCCTGCTCGAGGTCAGGCAGCGACTTCATCTGTTTGGCCACGCTCCCGACCTTTGCGCTTAGTGCGGCAATCTGCTGATCGATTGCTAACAAGGATGGATGATTTGGCCTGAATCGCGTCAGCAATTCGGTTCGCTTTTGCTTAAGTTCAAGAAGGCTAGTTTCAGATGTGACTGTTTCCTGAAGATACGCCTTACCTTCCTCACTCAGGTTAAATGTGCCGCGCTTATTGCGCATAGCGTTGTACTTGACTTCCGCTCGATCAAGTTCGCTTTTTAGTTGAGGCAGTAGATCACCGAGAAATATCAGTGATTTTTCTGCCTCAGCCGCCTTGCGCCTAATGTTCTGATCAACATACTCGGCGCCGATTTTATTTAGAATCGCGGAGGTCAATGCAGGATTCTTGCCTTGAAGAGCGGCGCCGATGATGCCACTTTGCTTCCCCTTCTCTTCAATCTTCAAATCATCTTGGAGATTTTCCAACGTCTTCAGTTCGGAGTTCCGGACTAGCGAAAACGCCGTGCCAGCTTTTCCCTTGAGCTCCGTGACCAGGAGCTTGATTTCTCCAACCTGCTGATTTACGAGAAGAGGCTCGCCGACCTTGCCCTCAAGTGGATTATCTAGGTCACTCTGTTCTAGCAGGAAGCGGCCGCCACCAAGTAACGTGAGCCGGAACTTCTCGCCTTCCAGGTTGGCTGGCACATCAAAGGTAGCAACTTTGATGGCTTCTGTACCCCACACAAATCCGCCAATCCCAAATAGTCCTGGCTCCGACAGTCGCTTTGAACGGCTCGCGAGCCACTCACCGACCACAGGGAAATACCGAGGCTTAGCATCGATGTAGAGCCGCAGGTCATCGACGGCTTTGCCCACCACCATGCGCGAACGCAGAAGCTCGATTTCAGCTGTGGCTTGAGTTTTCACATCAAATAGCGAAGATACATCGCCCAGCAGACTATTCGCGCTGTTAGGGTTGTCTTCCACCTGCACGAGGATGTCAGCTTCGTAGATTGGGCGTGCAATAAAGGCGTATGCCACTCCTAGCAACACCACCAAAGCTGCGATCCCAGCAATCAACCAACGACTCGCCAGCAGAACATCCAAATATCGAACAAAGTCGATCTCGCCATCAGCAGGTGCGGAAAGGGGCACGTAGGGAGGGTTTTGGTTCATATATAGGACTGCGAATTCGGTTTCAGCGCTCGAATGCGAGGCACCCATGCATCCACGCCCCGCTGAATAAGCTGAAGCGCATCTTCAAAGGCACCACGCGGCTGGCGGTATGGATCGGGGATGTCGAATTTTCCGAGTTCGCCCAAGCGGAAGACTTTGCCCGATGCCGCCAGGTACCTTCTCTGAATTTCATGTTTTTGCTCCTTGTCCATCACCAGAATCAGATCCGCCTGGCCAACGAGCATGCCGGTGAGTGGCTGGGCAACGTGCGATGAGATGTCGAGCCCGGCTTTGGCAAGGAGTTCGGCCGCATTGCTGTCTGCTGGCTTGCCAATGAGTGCGGCGAGGCCGGCAGACGAAACAGTTACGCCTGGCAATGCCTCCCGCAGCAGCCCTTCCGCCATTGGACTCCTGCAAATATTGCCAATGCAGACCACGAGTACAGTCTTGATCATTTGACCGCGTTCGCCGTGGACGTGAAGAAATTCCCGCTCGGCAGCAGTTGGTTGATCACACGGCTCCAGCGGACCACACCTGCGGCATCGACGTAGACGACGTCCCTCGGCTTCAGCTCGAACGACTCGGCCAGGGCAAAGGAGACAGGTGACTTGCCGTCGAGGTGGAACACCTCTGCTTCGCCATCGTTGCTTTTGCGGATAACGTAGAGTTCCTTGGCGTTGGCCGAGAGGGGATTGACGCCGCCGGCTTCACCAATGGCCTCGCTGAGCGTCAGGCGGCCGTTGCGCGGCAGAACGGCAACAGGACGCACGACTTCGCCGGTCACGAATACCTTGCTGTCCTCGCGTTGTTCCACGCGAACGATGTCGCCGTTGCGCAGCAGGATTTGGGCGGGGTCGATGCCTTGCTGCAGAAGCGCAGGCAGGTTGACGACGTAGGTCTTGCCCTCGCGCGAAACGCGGATGCGGCTGTTGTCGCCCGTCAGGACGTTGACACCCCCGGCGCGGTTGAGCGCTTCGACCAGGGTCATGGGTACGTCGTCGACGTTCTGGGGGCCGGGCGTCTTGACTTCGCCGTCCATGTAGACGCGCTTGCTGCGGAAGGCGAGCACGCGTACGGTGACCTGCGGCATGTTGACGACAGGCTTGAGCTGGGTGCTCAACTGTCCGCGGATTTCGTCCGGCGTGCGGCCGAGAACCTTGAGCACACCGGCATAAGGAAACTGGATGGTGCCCGCGGGACTTACGACGTAGCCCGGCACGTTGGCCGCGCCGCTGTAGTTCGGGATCTCGTACGCAGTACCAATCGAGTACGTTTGCGTGGGGAACACCAGTTCCGGGTGGTCCCACACAACGATCGAGAGAATGTCGCCCACGCCCACGGTATAGGGCCTCGGGTCTGCGAACAGCTCCTCCACCCCAGCATTCGCTGGCTGTGTGGATGCCTTCAGCGTGCGCACCAGCGCCGGTGTGATGAGCGTGATCTTGGGCACCGATTCCGGGTCCTCCGGATCGAGCGGTCGCTGCGGGTCGAAGCGCATCCCTGGTGCGAGTGCACAGGAAGCCAGCAACGGAACGATCCCCAGGTACATTACCGCCCTGCCAAACGTCAGCCTGCTTGAAAGCTTTAGCACGTCTCGATTATTCCCTTGTTACAAGAAGGCCCGCATTGTCCGCCGTCTCCTGAGCGGGCTGTATTGCGGGGATTCCGCTTGTCCGACATGGCACACGCTGGTGCCTTTCCGCTTGTTTGCGCAGCTTGCGGATTTGAACCTGGCGGTGTTGGCTTCGTGCTGCTCGGCGCGGTGGCGCGCTCTTTTTGCACTGCGTCATTACGCGAATGACCGGCGAAGTGTATGGCTCCAGCGGCTACATCTTCAAGGCACAAATGGCGTTTTTAGCGAGTTATCTATCCCCACGTAAGAGTGGACCCGCAAAAAGGAGGGATGTGCGCGAAGCGATATTGAGCAAGAATGCGTGCCTCGTCGAGCGTGGGAAATTCCGTCATGCGGCTGCGCATTTCGTCTCGTGACAGCCAGCTTGCTGCGGCTTTTTTCGGCCGTGTTCCTGGCCTGCAAGATCGTCTGATCCGGCGCATCTTGCCCACCGGATTTCCGGACGCCACTATGCTCGCACCCTTCTTCCCGCAATTTGCCAAAGCGCAAAAAAAGAAGGGTGTAGGCGCAGGGAGTCCTACACCCTAACGGGTCAGGCAAGGGGTCAGGCTTGCCGGGGTTGATTATTGATGGGGGTCGGACCGGGTCTTACCCTGCTTTAGTGGGCCCCACGCTTAGGTGGGGAAAGTCATGAATTGGAGCATTGACGGTTGAAGATGGGGGAAGGAGACACTCAGAAAAGCGAAAGCGACCTCCGAAAGACTGTCGTCGCAACGTCTCTCGTCAGTGGACTGGAAACGTTTGACTTCACCGTGTTCGGATTCTTCGCGGCGATGATCGGAGACCAGTTCTTCCCGGCGGAAGATCCTCTGACTTCGTTGCTGTTGGCAGTGGGCACCTTTGGCGTTGGCTTTCTCATCCGGCCGCTTGGCGCGATGATGATCGGTGCCTACGCCGACCGTGTCGGGCGCCGCGCGGCGATGACGAGAACCATCGGCCTGATGACCGTCGGAACGGCGGCCATCGCCCTCTGCCCGCCGTTTGCAATGATCGGTGCGGCTGCGCCGGTCATCATCATCATCGGTCGGGCGCTGCAAGGTTTTGCCGTCGGCGGTGAAATTGGCGTTGCCTCAACATACGTGATGGAAACCGTACCGGTGTCGAGTCGTGGCCGCGTGGTCAGCTGGCAGTCCGTGAGCCAGGGCGCGGCTGCGTTGCTGGGAGCATCCCTGGGCGCCCTTCTCACGAAGGTAATGTCGCCGGAGGATCTGGCTTCCTGGGGCTGGCGTCTCCCGTTCCTGATCGGACTTCTGATCGCGCCAGTCGGCATCTACGTTCGCCGCCAGCTTCGCGAGGCGCCGGTCGCCGACACAAGGGGAAGAGCTGCCGCCGCGCCGCTCGTCGAGCTGTGGCGCGAGCATCGCAGCACCATGCTCCTGGCGATCCTGATCAGGATGGGGTCAACGATCCCGGTCTACGTCATCGTCTACTACATGCCAAGCTACCTGCATCGCGTGATGCACGTACCTGCCAGCACAGGATTTTTGGCTGCAACATTGTCCGCGCTGCTGCTGACTGTCATCCCGCCGCTGTCCGGCCTGCTCATCGACCGCCTGCCCCGCCGCAAGCCGCTAGCCCTCTTCACGGCGGGATGCAAAGTGCTTCTGGTCTTCCCGGTCTTCCTGACGATTGTGCGTGCAGACGGCACGCTGACAGTCCTGGTTGGCGTCGGGCTGATCAGCGCAATGGTGGCACTTGGCGCTGCCGTTGGCACCCTGCTTGTGCTCGAGGCATTTCCTGCACGGGTTCGCGCCAGCGGCGCCGCGATTTCGCATGCGCTGAACGTTGCGGTGTTTGGCGGCACCGCGCAGTTCATCGTGACGGGAATGATTAAGTTGAGTGGCAATCCCATGTCGGCGGCCTGGTATATGGCAGCGACATGCCTGCTGAGTTTCGGTGCGGTCGTGCTGATCAAGGAGCAGCGCCCACAAGCCTGAACCGCCCTATCAAGTCAGAATTCCCCGACGCTTCAGGCAGGCCGAGCACTTCCTTACGCTGCACTCGTGCTTCCCATCGCTTGAGGGGTACCGCCGATGCTGCGATGCAGCACAATGCCAAGCGGCGACCCCGTTGCCAACTTAAGGGTGTAGGCGCATCCCTGTGGCGCCTACACCCTCTTTCTTTGCCATCAGCCCAAACGAGCTGTGCGTAGTCGTTCGCCACGGCAGGTTCCATGGCGGAACAGAAAGGCGGCAGGACAATGTGTCCTGCCGCCGCTCAAGCGCGCGCCTCCCCCCCGGCCCAGACGCGCGCCGCCATCCAACGTGCCTACTTGATGCAGGCGAGGTTGATGGCGAGGCCTCCCCAATCGGTGGCCTGGTTGTTGTTGACGTGCCTTGGGCCCGAACAGCTCATATGGATGCGTTTCATGGGATGCCCCCCTTTCCCCGGCTCTTAGGCACGTAAATTCGATGGCTTTGGCGAGCGCCAACGATGAGGTCAATCTAGCTGGCGGAATTGGAATGGCAAATCAGCTCTATGGACGAGGGGCGCACGTCCCACCGCTGGCGCTCAGGATAATGTCGGAGCGCACGGCATTAATCGCGTTGCGCTCTCTCCTCGGGACTTCTGGACTCTCGCAAAGCCTTGATGGACAAGGGATTGCCGACTATGGAGAGTAGTTTTTCGGAGGCTCCTACAGACACTGCGGGCAGCGGTATCCAGTGGCCTAAAAATGCTATCAATCCCTACTGGAGCGGGGTACGGCGCGCTAAACAGTTAATGAAAAAGTATTAGGTCAAATGACCGGAAGAATTTTCATAGCAAATGGAACGTCGTCGAGTACGCCGACTCACCGCGAATGTGCCACGCTTGCACTGAACGCGGAGCGCACGAACATCAGGCGCCCCCCTTTCAATCCCCTCCATAGAGGGGATTGAAAGGGGATAAGCCCAGAAATATCGCAGCGCAGCAAAGCCACTTATGTCAGACCTTAAAAGATTGGAATTCCTATTTCCGGCAGGTTTGGTTAAATTGACCTCAATTGCAGGAATCGGGGATAAGAATGCTGCCGGGCTGGAATACCGCATGGCTGCGCGTTTCGAGAGATCTTGATTTTTCCTCCTTGGCGCGTGCTATCGATATGCGGGTAATGCTCAGGCGATACAAAAGTAGTATCGGTTTGCGTCAGTGACAACAATCACATAAGAACGGACATAGCCTGGACCCACGAAAGGGCCGGCTGGCATTTTCTTATTCAGTCGACATTGCTTTTCGTCATCGAAAGCGACGTGGCTGCATTTTCTGGCAGCGCGGCATGCGGGTACTGGCCTGGCCCTGCGGTTACGCAGGCGCCAAGATATCGCCGGCATTAAGGAACGACTAGCAATTACCGGTGACATGGCAGCGGGCGGGCCATTATACCGAGATCCCATCGGCACAAGGATGCCGCCCGCGAGGGCGCACTGATCGCGTTCGTACTCCGCCTGCAGAAAGAGTTTTTAAACGACCACAGTGGCACGCACGCCCCAGAGGCGGCGGCATGCTGCGGCATTGGATGTATGGGGGTCCCACCAAGCAGCAAGGGATAATATGCAGCATTCAGGGGTATTCACGCGTCAGGAACTGGATCGTTATTTTGCATCGTACGTGGGGATGGAAGGAGGCAACCCAAGAGCTCCCGTCTGGATATGCGACAGAAGCCCGCGCGCCTGGTTGGAGCCCCTTGTCGCGCCGCTGCAGCCGCGTGTGGCGCCGCCCGCTTGGGACGCCGAGTTCCGCCACCAGCAGCGGGAAAACATGGGCAAGTGGCTCGGCCATCAGTACATTGCCCGCATCATGGCCGCCGCGCGGGCTGAAGCACTGCGCGTTCGGCTCGCGGACAACGACTGGGAACAATACTACTGGCGCCATCTCTACGCGCCTGGGGGCGCCGAGTTCAGGCTCAGCCTGTTTCCCCTGCCTGCCCAACTCGATGGACGAACGCCTTGGTCCAAAGCGTTCCGAGGCCAGCCCGAACTCGTCCCACAGACGCGCTACGAGGATCTGTGCCGGCATGGCGAACGCTTCCGGTTTCTCGCGAAGACCTGCGCCCGCTGGCGCCCGAAGGTGGTCGTTTGTCTGGGCCATCGCCATACCGACGAATACCTCGAAGCCTTCTCGCTACGCGGGCTCGCCAGCGAAGAGCACGCAATCCAGCCGGCCGACCAAGTCAGGCGCTTGCGCATCTTCGCCAGGGACGGCACGACGTGGATCATCTGCCCAGCGCTCGGCGGCAGCGCAGGACTGATCTCGCAGGTCCAGCTCGATGCGTTTGGCAAGCTTCTAGGCACGCGCCTGGCAGCGAGCGACTTCAAACACTGCCTCGATCTCGATCCCGTCGACAACGCCCCGTGGGCGCAGTTGGAGGTCTTGCCCGATCCGTACTGGAGGAGCCAGCTGCCTGCCGACGCGGCTGGTCGCCATACGGAGGAAGGTGCTCGGCCAGTGTTTCCCAGCAGCGAACACGCTCAGGCGGGGATTCGTGAATCCTTCGCCTAGTATGGGTGTATGCCAAGGGAATCCGCCATCACGAGTCGCGATAAAAGAGCCCGTTATCGTGCCCTGTCTTGGGCCCCGGCAACGCTGGCCTCACGCTCGTCCTGGTCTGACGTGCTGCCGGCATCCGTTGCTAGCCAAGCCTGGCCGAAGGGCAACGGCGGTTGCCGGCCATCAAGCGTCGTAGATCCGCGCGATCACTCGGTAGTTGAAACGTCGGCTCCAGGCAAGCTAACGGACTTTTGGCCAGCGATGCAAGTCGCTTCATCGGCCTTCCAAGACGTTCGCCGGTTGGTAGTTGGCTGGCCGCTTCGATGGGTGAAGCTGCCAGCCAACATATACGAAGTGCTGTTCTCCCACAATGAGTGGCACGATCAACGGACGCCGTCTGGTCTGTGTCAAATCTCCTCTTCATGCTTCATTTTCCGACCGGTGGTATCGGAATGATCCCCGGGAAGACGTAAGCTTGCAGAAGCGCTATCAGGCCGATAACCGCGGCTCCGGCGATTGAGTGCCAGAAAATCGTGCGGAAGATCGGTCCCAGCGCATGCGATCTCTCCTCTGGCTCGTCATAGCATGCTGCGCAGGCCACCATGATGGACTGCGCGTCGATCATTTTTCCCATCACGCCACCGGTCGAGTTCGTGGCGACGATCAGGATCGGATTCAAATTGAGTTGTTCGGCAGTGATTCGCTGTAGGCTACCGAACAGGGCATTGGAGGCAGTGTCGGAGCCCGTCAGGAAGACGCCGAGCCAGCCCAGGTAGGCGGCAAAGAAGGGATACAGGAAGCCGGCCCCAGTGAACGCGAGGCCGAGCACCGCGTCAGTACCGGCGTACCGCGTCAGGAAGCCGAGTCCAAGGACTTGCGCAATCACCAGGACTGGAATCTTCATGCGCTGGAGGGTCTGGGCGAAAGCCGCCTTCCATTGCGCCGCGCTCAGCCTGAGAACCAGGCCGGACAGGATCGCGGCCACGAATACGCCGGTCCCAGCGGCCGAGAGCCAGTTGATGGTGAACCTTGCCACCTCCGGCTTGGCATTGGCTGGCGCCACCGGGGGCATCCGTTGCACCAGGTTGTGCAGGGCGGGCATGTCCCAGACCGGCAGCGAGAGCGTCCCTGAGAATGGTGAGCCAAGCAAGGTCGTGGAAAACGTGATCGAGGAGAACAGGTTGTTCAAATACTTCTTAAACTCCGGTATGCCCCAGATGGCGCAGCAAAGGATCAGGATCACCCAGGGCAGCCATGCGTAGACTGTCTCCCGGGTCGTGTACGAGTACTTCCACTCGGTACTGTCGACCGTGGCTGTCGCGCTGGCCTTGCCGGCCGCAGCCAGCGCCTCGCGCTCGGCCCTGAGCAGGAAGCGTGTCTTCGGATGCCATGCAAAGCGCAGGAACAGTGCGGTGCAGATGACCGAGAACACGCCGGAGACCACATCCGTCATCAGGTGGAACTCGTTGGTTCCTGACGCGAACCACTGCATGACGGCGAACGATGCCCCCGCGCACAGCGCCGCTGGCCACACCTCGAATGCTTCCTTCCAGGTGCCGCCTTCCATCTTCACGAACGTGGCAACAAGCCAGAACGGGACCAGGACCGAGACAAAGGGCAGTTGGCGGCCGGCCATTGCGGACAGCGTGACTTGGTCCAGGCCGCTCACCGCTGCCAGCGTGACGATCGGCGTGCCAATCGCTCCCCACGCGACCGGCGCGGTATTGGCCAGAAGATTCAGGACAGCGGACTGGAAGGGCTTGAATCCCAGGCCCACCATCACCGCACCCGCGATCGCCACCGGCGTCCCGAAGCCCGAAGTTCCCTCGATGATCGCCCCGAATGAAAACGCGATCAGCACGCACTGCAGCCGCCGATCGAACGAGATATGGATGATGGACTCCTTCACAATCTCGAACTTGCCCGTCACTACGGTCATCGTGTACAGGAACATCGCAGCCAGGACGATCCAGATGATGCCCAGGAAGCCGGACAGCGACCCGAGCGCAAAGGCTGACGCCGCCGAGGCAAGCGGCATCCTGAAGACGATGCAGGAGACCAGGAAAGCCGCGATGACGCCATAGAGCGCCGCATAGGGTGCAGAAATGCCGAGGTGTACGTTGCCTTGCGAATCGCGGTGCCGATGCAGGGCAATGAAGTACAAGAGCACAAGGATCGGGATCGCTGCCACCACTGTGGAAAGAAACACGTTCCCGAGCGGATTGTATGTCTGCTGGTACATGGTTTCCCTCATCGGTTACCCCGTTCAAACGAATCGGATGCTGCACATTCAGTGGGCGGATTAGTATCCGGCACGCGAGTTGTTCTTAGGCCGGCGAAGAGCAGCGGGGTCCGCAAAAATTCTACCGCCGCGTGCACCAGCCAGCAAACCTGAAGGTGTTCCTGGATCGTGGCCCGATGTCACGACCGCGCGGCAATAGCGTAATGGACTGTGAGTCATGCAGCGACCGGCGCTGTCAGTTGACGTGCTGGGCTAGCCACCTAAACTTGAATTGATCAGGAGCATTTCCCAGTAATCGGTGGCTGGCCGGAGTCTGTAGAACTGGCAGCTTCCATGCCAACCCCACTTCAATTGTGGCTGGAGCGATGAAATGGGTTCTGAGTCAAAGCCAAATTGGCGCGATCACGGAGTCAAGATCATTCCTGGCTCCCAACTCGATCTCAATACACCTCAAACGCCTGGCATGACGAGAGCGGCCGCAATCACACATGCGCGGGCGGGGGCTAGCAAACTTTGGGCAGGCACGGTCACCATTGATGCCAATGCCAAAACGGGAGCTCACCATCATGGCGAATTGGAAAGCGTCATATACGTTGTGAGCGGCCGGGCACGTATGCGATGGGGTGTAAATCTGGAGTTTGTCGCAGAGGCAGGGCCTGGCGATTTCATCTACGTGCCGCCATTCGTACCTCATCAAGAGATCAATGCAAGCAAAACTGAGGTTCTCAGTTGTGTGGTGGTCCGCAGCGGTCAAGATCCAATTGTCATTAACCTGGATATCAAACCCGCCGAGCCACCGGAAGAAGTCTATTGGGTCGATCCCATTCATCCGCATCCGTGAGTCCGACATGGGTATGAGCGGTTGGGGGGCGGATGAACGGCGGTTCAGGAACGTTCGGCGGAAAGAGCCCGCCGAAGACCGAATGCGACAAGATCAAGCCCCGGCCAAGGCGCCGGGCACAAACGGCGGCGGCCCTTAACCGGCTGGACCTGGAGCGGGCCATCGCGGCTTCAACCGCCCCCTGAGCAGGACTCTGCCGCTTCCGGCCAGCGCCACCGCCCGATGGGGCCACCCATCAAGAAGTTAACTACCACGCACAAAACGCCCGGCCGTGCCGGGCTGGCGCTGCGACTCTTCAAAAAGGCTGGACAGTTGGTGTTTGCGCACTCCTGATATATTACATATCTGGTGGGATTGCCGTGACGATCGACGTAGGCCACCGGTGTGCGATTCAGGGAATCGTCGCCGGTTGAAACCGAGTACAGCCGAACATGACAACTACGATTATTTATACCCATACCGCGTGTCTCGAACACCGCCCCGGGCCGCACCATCCGGAGTCGCCTGAACGCCTTAGAGCCGTCGTGCAGGCGTTGCGAACGCCGGAGTTCGCTTCGCTGGAATGGCGCGATGCGCCAATGGGCACCGTCGAGCAGTTGCAATTGATCCACGATTTGCACTACATCGACGAGATCGCGCAAAGCGCCCCCACCCAGGGATACGTGCCGCTGGACGCGGGCGATACGATCATGTCTCCGGGCTCGTGGGAAGCCGTCATGCGCTGCGTCGGCGCTGCTTGCGCGGGTGTCGATGCGGTGATGGACGGCCAGGCGCGTAACGTGTTCTGTGCGACGCGGCCGTGCGGCCATCACGCTGAACCGGCGAAGGCGATGGGCTTTTGCATTTTCAACCAGGCGGCGATCGCGGCAGCCTACGCCTATGAGGTCCACAAACTCGAGCGCGTCGCTGTGGTCGATTTCGATGTGCATCACGGCAATGGAACGCAGGCAGCATTCTTCGACCGCCCGGAGCTGTTCTATGCATCCAGCCACCAGTCGCCTTTCTATCCCGGTACTGGAGCCCGGTCCGAGACAGGGGTGAACCACAATATTGTCAACGTTCCGTTGCCTCGCGGCTGTGAGCCGGCGCAGTTCCGTGCCGCGATTTCCGCCCTTGTGCTTCCCTCGCTAAGGGCATTCGCCCCCGAGATCCTCATTGTCTCCGCGGGATTCGACGCGCACCGCCTGGATCCCCTCGCTGGCATGAACCTGGAAGACAGCGACTTCCATTGGATCACCAAGGAACTGATGCAGATTGCCGACGAGACGTGCGACGGCCGCATCGTATCGATCCTGGAAGGAGGCTATAGTCTTGACGCATTGGCTACGAGTGCAATGGCTCATGTCAGCGCTCTGATGCAGCTCGATGCCGGGTGAAGAGACAGCGGTGCGACCGCGTTCAGCGCCGATAATACGTCGTCGCGCATGATGGTTGCCCCGGAACTCTTCATGACACTGTCCAGCGTTGCACGCACGCTCGCAGGCGCCCTCGCGGCTCCGACGATCCAGGCGGTCGCGCTACGTGAACTCAACAAGAATCCATCCTAGGAGACCTTTGGGGTACCTCCAGCGCTGCATCAGGAACTGAAGATTTCCAGGTGCCCTTCTCCCATCGGCCGTTTCTTGCCGGCCATCAAGCGACATCCCCGCAGAAGACCGCGCGGACGCTCAAACGTCAGGTATGGCCAAACAGCGGACGCTTGACGCGCGCCGCAACTGACGTGGGATCGTCGGCCACTCACGAACCATTGCCACCCTTTGAGGAACGGCTTGCGCATGGGAATTTGTTCTCGGCGACACTCATTCGTGCCATCATCGGCTGCGGGCAAGGGATGCTTTCTTTTGTCGGAGGAGGCTTCTTCAGCCTGGCTCTCTACGAGCATGCGAAGGCGGCGTTGTGCGACAACTGACCGCCGTTTCTACCCAGCACGGAGGAGGTGAAAATGGTCGAATCAAGAAATGGACTTTGGAGGCGGACGGGCGCAATGCTGGCCGCAGCCGGACTCCTGGCGCTATCGGGGGCTGCCCTGGCCACCAACCAGTCGCAACAGCGCCAACAAGGCAGGGACGCAAACCAGGCTGCCAAACAGGAAGCGCGCGCGGGCAAGGTCGACTGCCGGGCTGCAAACCAGAAAAGCAACTCCCAGTGCCGGCAAGACAAGCGCGACACGAAGCAGGAGGGCCGCCAGGAAAAACGGGACATCAAGTACTAGCGCGGCCGATGCTGGCCGACGAAACGATGCTACGTATTCGTGCGGCCGCTTTCTGGCGCGGCCCTGTTCACGCGCAACCGGCCAACTACGGCCACTCGACTGCGCTCTCAGGCCGACATTCGAATGTCGGCTTCTTTCTGAAAGTGCTGCTTGAAGACGCCATTGCGACTGCCCCGGTCTGAACGGCAGCAGTGGGTCAGGGACGATCGCAGGTTCCCAGCGTGCATCCGACGGGACGACCGGCCAGGACCGGTCGGTCGTCGAGCCCGTCAATTTTGGGCTCTGGACCTCGCACCATTATTTCACTTCTCGTCGGGGCCCTTGTATGGCTGAAGTTTCCCAAGCACTTGCGCAACCAACGGCACTGTGGTGATGACCCCTACAGCGAGCAGCGTCCAGCCGACGGCGCGGCGTTGTTCCGGATTCATTCGGTCGCTGAGCAACAGTGCGAGGCCCGCAGCGCCTGCCGCCCGTGTTCCGGCAATCAATCCAATTTCTGGAATGGTCAGTGATACCTGTTTCATCTGTGCCTCCTGGCGGGTTGGACAGATTCGAAGTAGTTTGCGGCGCGTGCGGCACGCGGTCTGTGCGCAAGCCGACACTGCTGACGGTTAAAAGTCAACGAGACACGCTGACGGGACACGGCGAGTCAAGGACGCGAGGGGCGGTTCACCATGGCGACACGGCATTGTCCGCGCGCCGACCGCGGACACTAGGAAAGGGGCCCGCATGGTCGGCGGGCTTGGCCTGTCCTGTGATGATCCTGTGCTGCTACTTGCCTGCGCCCGGCTGCACGGATACAGCAACGGCCTCGGTATAGACTGCTTCGACCCGGCCGCCCTTCTTGATGCTCTTGATACGTTCCGGATCCTCGACCAGGAGGTCCACGGTGCGTCCTTTCGGCCCCTTCAGGGTGACGGTCTTGGTGCTGGTGTTGACCGCGACGACGTCCGCCGTGACGGTCACTTCCCGGCCAATTGTGCCGCCCGGCTTCGCTCCCGGCGCTGCACGATCCGAGATTTCGCGCTCACGCATTGCAAGCGGCCCGCTACCTTTCTTGAGGCTCATGGTCAGAGCTTCTTTGTACTCGATCGTGACGGTATCTCCGACCTTAAGTTGCTCGAAGTTCCTCGCCTCCGGTCCCACGACGAGATCCGTGGTCCTGCCGTCGGCGGATTTCAGCGAGACTGTTCGCGTCGGCACATCGATCTTGACGATCTTGGCGGTGAGTTTCGCCGTGCCGGTCGCGGTCGCCTGTCCAGCTGACTGCGTGACATCCACGCGGGTTCCGGGTTGCGCCCACGCAGAAGCGGTAGCCGCTACCATCACCGCCGCAGCCAGAAGTGTCGTTCGTTTCAAGCTGTATCCCTTCTGATCAGACTTGCATTGCGCCCATTCGCGATGTCCTATGCCGCCCCTCGCTTTAGTTGAAGCGCTCTCTCATCACGAGGGCGGAGATCTTGTGACCTTTCCAGAACATGTCGTGGATACGCCCCCGCAGCTTGTCCAGCGTGTCATCGTCGAGCGTATCGAAGGTCAGCCGCACGGCAGGCCTGGTACCGTCGCCTTCCATGTATTCGATGCTGGTGTATTCCGGGAATCCGTACTTCACCAGGAAGGCGCCGATTTCCTCATCGGTGGTTTTGGCGTCGAGGTTTCCAAGCAAGAGAATAGACATGACTCACCTCCGCAAAACGGTGCCGGCAGTCGCATTCTGCGCATGGGGACTGAGCGCGGCAGCCAGGCCCCCGATTTGCGTCTTGTTCCGAACTGTAGCGTCAGCCATGGTCGCAACAGAACTGAATCTTTTCGGACGATGAGATAAGAAAAGCTTCTTCTACGTATGGCTGGAAGCGCGCGGTGCGCATCCGAGAAATGCGCATCGGGAAAGTACCTGGTCATCAGCAGATCCACATGCGGCTTCAGTTCCTCAATCCTTGTTGGGCTGAATCTTCATGGCGCTGTCGTCAGTGAAATTGTAGAGGTGCGTGTTGTCCGGCGTTTCCCCGATCCGTGTACCGCGCGGGCGAAACTCAAGGTGGCGGCGGAAATTCTCGCTGTCTGACCTGGCGCTCCGGTTAGCAAGTCTGGCCGCCTCCTGGTAGGTCATCGGTTCCTTTTCCTTCTCGATCTCCAGCAGCAACGTACGTTCGTTAACACGCACGCTGTACTTGCCCAGGTTATAGAGGAGGTACATCGCGAACAGGTTGTCGAAGTCCTGATACGTCCCCTCTTCCCTGCGGAAGTCCAGGGACAAGACCGATGGGAAACGATTGGGCAAGTCCTTGAACGCCACCTTTTCGTCCTCGTGAGGATCGACATAGGACGAGCCACCATATTTCTTGTACAGCACCACATCCATGCCATACCCGCTCTTGCCCCACTCCTCGATGAGCTTCATCGCCATTTCGGTGGGAACGTTGGCCGTGGCGGCCGCCACCACGCGCCGCCCGGAGAGAACCCTGGCACTGGTGACATCGAGGTCCCTGTAGTTGGCACCAAACTTGAATGCGGCCCCGATGGTCTTGGCGCAGTTGAGGCGCAAGTAATCGTACTTGATCTCGCCCCTGTGATACTCGGTGTTCCTGGCCCGTCGGTGATAGTCGTAATTGATGCGTTTGAAGTACGCCGCAAGGGCCGCCTTGTCGCTCGCCGGTACGCCATAGACGCGCACGCCGATGATCGAGCGCTTGTAGATCTCGCCAAAGTCGAGGCCAAACGAAGCAGTCTGCGCGATAGAGGAGACCGTCTTGTACAGGTACTCCTTCTTCGGAATGGCCACCATCAGATCATTCGTGTAGAAACCTGTTGCGTGCCTGCGTGCGCGGTCGGCATAGAAATTGGCTGAGTAGACCAGATCGTCACCAGGTACTTCGTCTCGAATCGCAAGGGCGATATGGCCGGCCGATCCGCCCTTGGAAGTGCCGAAACTGATCAGCAACTCCAGATCGTAGGGATCCTCGCGAAGAAGGTCGGCAATATGGTCGATGTTCGCGGGATCGGGCCCGCCCTTGCTGCCGAAGCTGGCGGCGACTGCCGCCCCGGACCACAAAACGGCCAAGACTACAAGCCAGATTGCCAGCCGCATCCTCATCGTACCTCCTACGCCATCGGCTATCACGTTACCCATACAGTGGCTCCTTGGTAATTATTACCGGTGTTAGGGGCATTTGTGTGCATGATGGCCGCAAAGACTTGTGCTTCGCCGGGAACAACGCGTCCCGTGTTAGTCTCATTGCACTTTGATCCGTGAGGCCGTCGGCATGGCTAGCCAGTTGTAACGGCAGCGCTAAAACACGGCAAACTTAATGCTGGATGAAAGTACAGCCAATGAGAGCAAGACTATGCAGGATCAACGGCTACATGCTCGGAATCTGCACGTGTTAGAGCGCATCATCCGTATTAGGGCGCGTTACACATCGCCTCATAACAGGCTAGGCCTCACAAACAGCACCGACCTCAACCGAAGGACCGAAATGACGAAATACCTTATCTCCTTTCCTGGAAAAGCGATGGAAGTCCCCGCCGAGGACTTTGCCGCCGTGGGCGAAGCTGCGCACGAGGTCATACGCGAGGCGAAGGCTGCAGGCGTGTACGTGTTCGGTGGTGGTATCAATGAGGATGTCGCACCACTCATGGTCGCCTCAGACGGCACGGTCACAAACGAAACCTATCCCCAGACGAAGGAGTTCGACGGTGGCTTCTGTGTCCTGCAGCTCCCGTCGCGCGAAGCCGCCATCCTGTGGGCTGCGAAGATCGCCAAAGCTTGCCGCTGCTCGCAGGAACTCCGCGAGTTTGGGTATGACCCCGAGAGCTGACGGGCAGGGCCCGTACCCACTACGATCGAAGACACTCTCCCGCATCTACTTTCTTTATCGCCGCGTGCGCGGCTCCGCCGATTTGGCGCTCCGCTGCCCCCACTCCGCTGCCCCCAGTCCACGGAACGGCGTATTATCGGTGGCATTCCGCCTGTGACCGCCGGAACGCCTGCGATGACCAACGATCCTCACCTGTCGCCCAAGCTTCACCTGACCGCCGAGCATGGATTCGCCCTGCATGACAGCCGACAGCCTGCTTTTCGCCGAGCATGGCACGTCCACGACTGCGGCATGCTGTTGTGGCCGCGCATGGGCAGGCTCAGGACGGTTTGGAACGATTCGTCCGGCGAGCCAGACGCACTGCATGCCGCTTCGCTGGTGCGCGGTACCGCTGTATTGCTGCATGCGTCGACGTCGCACCTGACGGCATCCGAGCACGGCCTTCAGCAGCACGGGGAACTCTATCTGCCGCCCGATCGCCTGCCCGTGTGCCTACGGTTCGGCGCCATGCACCTGGACGCCGCGACGATCGCGATGCTTGAGGCGCTGCTCGCGCCTACGATCTCATACAACAGCGCGTCCTGGCTCGTGCGCGCCATCGTGGCGCAGATCATGACGAGCCGGCCGCTGGCGATGCCCGAAGAGCCGGCGTCCGTCGCACTGCGCATGGTCCAGCGCTTCCATGCGGCGCTCGAACGCGACATGCCCTTGCCATCGATCGATACCGTGGCCGGCGAACTGGGCATCTCGATCCGACATTTGCAGCGCGCCTGTCAGATCGAGTTCGGCGCGACGCCCGTGACGGTACGGCGTCGTATTCTGGCCGAGCACGCACGCAAGCTGATTGCAGGAGGCCGGTCCGCCGCCTGCGTCAGCATGGACCTCGGCTTTGCCTCCAGCGGGCATCTGCACCGGCTGCTGCGCGAGGTGCCGGCGCCGTCCTAGCCTAGCGGCCGACGCGTTCAGGCCGTCATCACAATGGCGTCGACCTCAATCTCCGTCCAAGCCCGGTCCGGTAAGCTCGCCACGCCAAGCGCGCTGCGTGCCGGCAGCGGCTGACCGGGGAATGCTGCGCGCATAACCGCCGAGGCCGCATCGAGCACTGCCGCATGTCGTGTAAAGTCCGGTGCCGCGCGGATGAAGCCACGCAAGCGAACGATCTGGACCACGCGCGCCAACTCGCCATCGCAAGCCAGCCGCAGTATGGCCAGTGCATTCAGCACCGATACTTCGGCGGCATGGCGGGCGAGTCCCAGATCATCGTCGCTCCGGCATTGGCCGGCCATGGCCACGCCATTCCGCCGGCATACCTGACCGGCAATCGACACCCATTGCGATGTGCCGACCTGGATCGCGCAATACGGCGCATAGCTGCCACGTGGACTTGACACTTCGGGCAACGTGAATCCGGCTGCGGCAAGCCGCGCCTCGGGGGAACTGTCCGTCACGCATTGCTCCAAGTCACGCTGCCGCTGAGCCAGCATCCGTCAGGCTCGCCCGAATCCGTATGGCGCGGCGCCACGAGAATTTCCGAGGGGCTGCCCATAGCATCGCCTTGCCAGACCGCGATGGAAGACACCTTTCCATCAGGGCCAGCCAGTTCACCCGCCTGGTTCAGAAAGCCCCATAAGGCAGCCGCCGCTATGCCGGTGGCGGCATCCTCGGGATAGCCGGACGACTTTGGAAATTGCCGCGCATGGATCACGGGTCGGCCGTCCGCTTTCGATACGCCAAATGCATAGGGATAGAGCCCGGTCGAGCCGATCGATGCGCAGAGGGACTCCATCGTCGAGAAGTCCGGTTGCAAGCTGTCGAGCACCGCCACGGAAGGCAAGGCGATGAGCGTCTTGACGCGACTCGTCGCGGCATTGGTGGCCGCATACGTACCGGCCGGAAGACCAAGTTGCGCCGCCACTCGGCCCGATGCCCCGGCGTCCAGCGCCTGGGTACGCACCGTCGGCTGCGAGATCCAAACGGATTGCAGCGCATCGTCCCAGTACGCCAGCACGATGCCACTCAGCGTCTCGATGCGCACCGCCGGGGTCGTCCAGCGGCCCCATTGGCGCAACGCCCACAGCGTGCCCACGGTGGCGTGGCCGCACATCTCCATCTCGTGCTGCGGAACGAAGAATCGGAAACGCCAGTCGCAACCGATATCACTCGGCAATACAAAGGCGGACTCGTGCCCATATGCGGAAGCAACCCTTCGCATTTCCGCCGCGCTCATGCCACGGGCATCGGAGACCAGCGGCACCGGATTGCCGCCTCGCCCATCGCGTACAAAGACCCGGATCAGACTGACATTACTCACCTGTAGCTCCCACGGAACTGGCAATCTTGCCCCAGTACGGGATGTCTGCTTGAACCGCGGCCTGCAGTGCGGCGGGTGTACCGAGGCGCGCCGCCACACCTTTGCTCGATAGATCGGCCACGACCGCATTGTCAGAGAGTACCTTGTTCAGTGCTGCATTGAAGCGATCGACAATCGCAGCGGGCGTTCCCTTCGGAAAGGCGATGCCGTACCACAGTTGCTGCTGGAAGCCTGGCACGCCTTGGCTGGCGAACGTCGGTACATCGGGCAGCAGCGGTGTCGGAGCGGTCACGGCAATGGCCGCAATCTTGTGTGCCTTGATGTATGGCGCCAGTCCCACCGGATTGTCGAACATGATTTGCACCTGTCCACCAATCAGATCAGTGTATGCCGGCGCCGCACCGCGATACGGGACGTGAACCATCGGCACGGCGACGAGCTTCTGAAACTGCTCGCCCATCAGGTGCGACACGGTGCCGACACCAACCGAACCGAAGCTGTGCTGCGCCTTGTCGGCCTTCAGTCTGCTGACAAGCGCCTTGGCATCCGCCACCTGCAAGGTGTTGTTGACGGCCAGCACATAAGGCGACGTGCCAATGAATCCGGCATAGGCGAAGTCCTTTGCCGGGTTGTACGTCAGCTTTGGATACAGGGCGACGCTTACCGCGTGCGTGCTCGTCGTGACCACCCCGGCCGTATAGCCATCGGCCGCAGCCCGCGCGACATAGGCAGACCCAAGCGTGCCGCCTGCGCCGCTGCGATTGTCGATCACGACGGGGCGGCCGAGCTCACGCTGCAACAGCGGCTGGATGGAGCGAACCACCAGATCGGTACCGCCGCCAGCCGGAAATGGCACGACCACGGTGATCGGCTTTGATGGCCAGGTTTCCGCATACGCGGCGACGCAACTTGCTGCGGCCGCGGCCGCCAGCACGGCGCAGCGGGCCTTGCGCGTTGAAATGGACAGGATGGACATGTGCACTCCGCTTGTTGGAATGCATGGAGTCTACGAACGTGTCGGGCGGGCTACGAACCGGAATGCGACTTTCAGCCATCCGAAATGCGCATGCGCCGGGGGCTTGGAATGACGACCGGCGGTTGCCGGCCAGTAGCGTTCAATCGGCGCACGATCGGGAAAATCGAGGCCGGCAAGGAAGGACTCGTCGGAGAGATCGGCTACATTGGCGTAATTGCATCGGGGACGAGTGCCATCACCAGATTTGAGTCCACCATGAGTACTGCCGCACCTCAAGCCCACGCCTTCTATCGCGAAGTCGCAAATTCGGGCGTGGTCTGGTCTATCCGCGACGACGACGGTTTGCCGGCGCCCTTCGGTTACGACGGAAGGCGCGGGGTCGGAAAGCGCCGGTCGCCCCCTCCCCTCAACTTACGTCCCTCAGAATGAGGCAGAGTTAGCCGCATGCATGA